>JANQEL010000137.1 GCA_028278345.1 Myxococcota bacterium | reverse complement strand
GTCGTCGCAGTGGAGCGCCTGGGCCTGTTCGCCGGGATGGATCTTGATCGCCTGCACGCTCGAAAGCAGAAAGTCTTCGTGCAGGAAGGCCTCTCCGATCTCGAGGATGCGCGGGTGTTCGATCAGCGGGCCGACCGCCTCGCATTTCGCCAGGAGTGCGTACACCCGCTGCGTGCGCTCGCCCTCGAAAGCGTGGCGGCCATAGGCGTGGGGTTCGAGGACGGGTTCGAGCGCCCGACGCAGGGAGGCGACTTCGTCTGCGTTGAGCAGATCGCGAATCACCACGTATCCCTCGCGCTCGAGTTGCGCGCGCTCTTCTGCCTGCATCATCGACCCTCGCCTACCGGAATCGCCCGAGAACTTATCGCGTCCGCGGGCGCAGCCAAACCACTCGATCTGCGGAACGAGCGAGTACAATCGATCGAGGCACGGCATCGCCGAATCGGCAGCGAAACATCGAGGGAGAAGCCATGGGGCAGCGCATCGTCTTGATCGGCGCGGGAAGCGCGCAGTTCGGCTTCGACATGCTGGGAGACATCTTCCAGAGCGAACGCCTCGCCGGGTGCGAGGTGGTGTTGCACGACATCAACTCCACGGCCCTCGAGCGCGTCCACAAGGCGGCCCTCGAGTACATCGACGCGAACGGCATCGACGCCACTGTGAGCGCGACCCTCGCGCGGGGCGAGGCGCTCGCCGGCGCCGACTTCGTCGTCATTGCGATCGAGGTCGGCGATCGCTTTGCGCTCTGGGAACTCGATCAGCGCATCCCGCGCGAGTTCGGCTTCCGACAAGTGTTCGGTGAGAACGGCGGGCCGGGTGGCCTCTTCCACTCCCTTCGCGTGATCCCGCCGATCCTCGAGATCTGCGCCGACATCGAGCACATCTGCCCCGATGCCTGGGTGTTCAACTACAGCAATCCGATGAGCCGCATCTGCACCACAGTGCACCGCGCACACCCCGAGGTGAAGTTCGTCGGGCTGTGCCACGAGATCGCTTCGCTCTACCAGCATCTACCCGTGCTGCTCGATACGCCGATCGACAACATCGAGTTCCGGGCCGGGGGGCTGAACCACTTCAGCGTGCTCGTCGAGGCGCGCTACCGCGACAGCGGCGAAGATGCCCATCCCCGGGTGCTCGCCGAAGCGCCCGCCTACTTCGAGAACCTCCCCGACTACGGGACCATCCTGAAGCACCTCCACGCCTTGCAGTCGGGAGAAGGCGACACCTCCGGCCCGCCCACCCCCAACAACCCGTGGGCCGAACGCGGCGCCTTCCGGGTACTCCTCGAGAAGTTCTGCTGCCTTCCGATCACGACCGACAGCCATATCGGCGAGTACCTGCAGTGGGGGACCGACGTCGCCGATCAACGCGCCGTGCACGAGTTCTACACCTACTACAAGAAGTGGACCCTGCGCGGTGACCCGAAGATCAAGGCGACGCGCAGCGAACGCTTCGTCGAGATCGTCGAAGGGATCGTCGACGACGCGCGCTACGAGGAGGCCGCCGTCAACGTGCCGAATCGCGGCTTCATCTCACAATTGCCGGATTGGATCGTCGTCGAGGTGCCGGCGTGGATCGACGGCAAGGGCGTCCAAGGCATTCGCCTCGACGCGATGCCACGCGGGTTCGCGGGGCTCCTCAGCAACCAGGTCGCCGTGCACGATCTCACCGCGCAAGCGGTGATCGAGGGTTCGAAGGAACTCGTTGCCCAGGCCCTGCTCGTCGACCCGGTGGTCGATCGCGCCGGGGCCGTCGAGCCGCTGATCGAGGCGATGATCGAACTGCAGCCCGACTTCCTCGGTTATTTGAGTTGATCCGCCCGCGCGAATCAGTCGCCGACCGAACGCGCGGCGTCGACCGCTCGCCCCAACACCTCGAGGCGTTCGCCGGGTGAGGCAGCGATCGGTTCCAGGCGAAGCACTTCGATCCCCACCTCGCGGTACTTCTTCATTCGGGCCGCGACCGCGGCTTCGTTTCCGAACAGCGTGGTCTTCTCGATCATTTCGTCGGGCACGCGCGCCGCTGCTTCTTCCCGCTTGCCCTCGAGCCAGAGCTTCTGCACCTCGATGCAGGCGTCCTCGAAGCCACTGCGCTTGTAGGCATCGTTGTAGAAGTTCGTATTGGCCGAACCCATCGCTCCCAATTGGAAGGCCATGTTGGGCTTCATCTGCTGGATCAGCGGTTCGGGGTCGTCGGTGAAGGCGATGGCGCCGCCGACGCAGAGAGTGATGTCGGAGAGCGAACGCCCGGCCTTCTCGGCACCGCGGCGCAGGTGCTCGAGGTGCGCCTCCGCGGCCTCGGGGGTGAACGAAGTGCCCAGCCAGCCATCGGCATGCTCGCCGGTGAGTTCGAGCCCCTTGGGCGAGAGGGTTGCGAGGTAGATCGGCAGGTCGGGATTCGGCGGCTGCGAAAGACGCAGGGCCTTGCCCTGCCCGCCCGGACGGGGGAGCGTGAAGTGCTCGCCCTGCAGCTCGAGCTTCTCGCCATTGAAGGCCTTGCGAACGATCTGGATCGTTTCGCGCATGCGGCCGAGGGGCTTTGCGAAGGACTGTCCCTGCAGGCCTTCGACGACCTGGGGCCCCGAAGCGCCGAGGCCCAGGATGAAGCGATCGTGGGAGATGGTGGCCAACGTCATCGCGGTCATCGCCGTCATGCTCGGCGTGCGTGCGCTGATTTGCATGATGCCCGTGCCGATGGTCATCGTCTGCGTACGTGCGGCGATGAAGGCCGCGGTCGACACCGCGTCATAGCCCCAGGCTTCTGCGGTCCAACCCTGATCGACGCCGAGCTTCTCGGCCTCGACGGCGAACGAAACCACGTTGTCGAAATCGCGCTTGCGCCCCGAGTAGGCACTGCCCAGACCGACTGCAACTTTCATTTCTTTACTCCTCACTGCCCTTCGAGATGAGAGATGAGATGGGCAAGGTGGTCGACGCCGAAGAACATCTCGTCCTCGACGAAGAAGGTCGGGGCACCGAAGGCGCCGCGCTCGACCGCTTCCTCGGTGGTCGCGCGCAGCTCGGCCTTGATGTCGTCGTCGCCCGCACGCGCGAGAAGCTTCTCCGAATTCAGCCCGGCCTTCGTCATGACGTCGACCTGCACCTCGCGCTGGCCGAGATCCAGGCCTTGCTGCCAGAATGCGGGATAGAGCGCCGCGTGATAGGCCTCGAACACTCCTTCGCGCTGGGCCGCCACGGCGAGCCGCATCACGGTGATCGTGTTGATCGGAAAGAAGGGGTTGGGATTGATCTCGATGCCACATTGCGCGGCGGTTCGTTGCATCACCTTGCCGCCATAGGCTCGCTTGGGCACGACAGTTTCCATCGCCGGGGATTGATTGCCCGTCGCCTTGAAGACGCCACCGAGCAGCATCGGTCGATAGACGAGTTCGGCGCCATGCCGTTCTGCGATACCCGGAATGACGGCGTTGGCGAGAAAGCTGAAGGGGCTTCCGTAGTCGTAGAAGAATTCGATGCGGGGCATCCGGGGACCTCGGGGCGCACTCGTCGTGACGGGCAACGAAACCACCCTGCCCGCCCCCGCGCAACCGCGTGCGAACGACGCGAGCAACGCCCGTGGGCGCGAACCCGATCAGGTCCCGAAGCGCCGGATCACGCCTCGCCGCCGCGCGCGCAGCTGGGCTTCGCGTTCGCTTCGGCCGATGCGGCGAACGTTCTCGGGCAGATGCGCTTCGAGCTTCCCGACGGGGACGCGCTCGGCCTGCGGCCGAGGGTAGGAATCGGCCTTGATCCAACGAACGGTGACGTAGCCCTGCTCGTGCCCGCTCGGATCGAGCCAGTTGGGAAGCCCGGGGTCCTCGTGGGCAATCGTGATCAAGAGCGTTCCGTCTTCTTCCAGCGTCGCATGGTGTTGGTTCAGGCTGCACAGCCTGCGCCGATAGTCCATCGACTCCCACCAATAGCTTCCGAACTCGACCGCCCAATAGGAACACTGCGGCGGCGTCACCCGGATCAACATGACCTCGTCGCGAGGAACCTCCCACCACGCGATCAGGGGCGCGCCACCCGGCGTGAAGTCGATGGCGTTGTTCTCCAGCTCGCCGTACGAGATGAATTCACCGGGACGCTTCTGCCACTCGTCCAGCATGTCGGCCCAATAGGTGACCGACTCGTCGATCCAATCGGCGGCGCGGCGCAGGCCGTCGCCCAGGGTTTCCGCGGTGAGGGGCTCGGGCGCTTCGAACGTCCCCTCGCGTTCGATCACCGCCTGCATGGGGAGTTCGTTCTCCCAATCCGCGAAGAACTGACGAAAAGTCAGGCGATAGGTGCCGGGTGTCGACCGGATCCAGTTGCCCGAGTGTTCTTCGGGGCTGATCACGAGCTCGAAGCTCCCATCCTCTTCGACCTGGAGTTCGTCGTCGATCAAGGTGCCCACCACCGCACCGCCCCACGGTGTGTTGCCATCCTCGAGCACGGTCACGGCGAAGTACGCTGCAGTACCGCGGTGACCCGTCACGCGGTAGGTGTCGGTTCCGTTGACGGGCGCGCCGACATAGAGGGCGTCGGTGTTGTCGCCACCCTGCTTCCGCAGCGGATCGAAGTAATGGAGGATCTCGGGGAAGCGTGGGTCACGGTTCTCGAGTTCGAACTGCAGGGCCAGCGAGACGTTGCGCGCGAGCTGTCGCATTCCGGTGGCGCGGGTGACCGCATTGGTCGGCGCGGTATCGCGAAACACGATGTCGCCGGCCTGCTTGAGCTTGTCGCAGAAGTCGTGCCAGCCTTCGCGTA
>JANQEL010000273.1 GCA_028278345.1 Myxococcota bacterium | reverse complement strand
TGGGGATCTCGCCCTCGTCGACTGCCCGGTCGAGGATGCTCTTCGCGACGTTCATCAGATAATCCTCGTGCGCATCCGCCAGGCGTTGGTAGGCCGGGCTCGCGCCGAGCTCGCGCGCGAACAGCAGGCGCTTGGGCTCGACCGCCTGGTTCGCCACGTCGAGATAGGTGCGGAGCATTTCGAGTGGCGGCATCTTGGGGTCGAGCTTCTCGATCGCTTCGCGTCCGATGCGACGCAGGTTGCGGTCGATGGCGGCGAGTACCAACTCGTCCTTGCTCGGCGAGATGCCGTAGAGGGTCCGCAGCGAACAACCCATGTGCGAAGCGATCTTCCCCATGGTGAGTTCGGAGAGACCTTCTTCTTCGACGAGGTCTTCGAGTTGATCGAGCACTTCGAGCTGACGCGGCGTGAGCTGTGCCTCGGTTTCGACCGAGAGCACGGGCTTCGGCGCTCGCACGTTCGGGAAGCGAACCCGTTCGTGCGCGGCCGATTCGCGCTTCGCTCTCTGGCTCGCGGGGCTCAAGACAGCAGCGCCTCGGGCAGGTCGACCACGCGGGCGCGCAGCCATTCGCCGAGGCTCTTCGCCTGGCCGTCCTGCCGCGTCGAAGCCGCGACCCCTTCTTCGAGCAACCCGTGGATCAGGAAGTTGATCGAGCGGATGTTGGGCAACGGGTAGCGATCGATCGGCATGCCCTCCACCTCGGGAAGCAGCTCGCGCAGCTTCTCTTCGGTGAGGAACTCCTCGAGCCAGGCGTAGGCTTCGTCGCTGCGCGCGAAGACGCCGAGGTTCGCGTTGCCGCCCTTGTCTCCAGAGCGCGATCCGAAGACGGCACCCAGGGGCTCGCGTTTCGTCGCGCCACCGGGAGCCGATACCGTCGGCCCGGCGGCCGGGGTGATCTTCACCTCTTCTTGCGGGATGACGCTGCTGATCTTGTGCGAGTCCCCACCGAGGATCACGACCTCCTGGGGCACCGTCTTCGAGGGAATCGTCGCCGGCACGTAGACGCCGTAGGGTCGTCCCTCCGAGGGACCCCCGCCGACGCCGAAGAAGCCCGGGATCGTCGCGAGGGCCATGTCGCCGAATGCGTTCGTGGTCTTGCGTCCGACCTTCTGCGGGTCGGGATCCTTCAGACTGATCTTCAGGATCGCGACCGCCTCTTCGTTGCTCGCCGGGTCGGGCTTGTTGGTTCGCGCAAGGCGGAACTTCACGCTCTCGAAGTCGTCGGGCCCATAGGGGCAGGCGGCCCAGAAGGCGCGCTCGATCAGCTCGGCCTTCTCGTCGATGTCGAGGCCGGTGAGGCAGATGCCCATGTCGTTGCGGAAGCCGCCGGCCTTGTTGATGCAGACCTTCAGCGTTTCCGGCGGCGGCTCGCCCTTGATGCCGTGCATGCGCACGCGGTTCTTCTCGACCTGCTCGAGTTGGATCGTGTCGAAACGCGTGGTGACGTCGGGGCCGTAGTACTCGGGGCCGCTGATTTCGTAGAGCAGCTGCGACGTCACGGTGCCGATCGAGACCTCTCCGCCGACATCGTCGTGCATGCCGATCACCGAGGAACCGTCCTCCGCGATGTCGGCCCACGGAAAGCCCGTGCGTTCCATGCCGGGCACTTCCTTGAAGAAGGAGTAGTTGCCGCCGGTGGCCTGGGTGCCGCACTCGATCACGTGACCCGCGGCGACGGCGCCCGCGAGTTCGTCCCAATCGTCGCGGGTCCAGCCGTGATGCCACGCCGCCGGGCCGCAGACGACGGCCGCATCGGTGGTGCGGCCCGTGATCACGATGTCTGCGCCCTGGTTCAGCGCGTCGACGATGCCCCAACAACCGAAGTAGGCGTTGGCGGTGAGGAAGTCGGCGTCCTTGATCGGCTCACCCGTTTCGAAGTGGCGAAGCTGATCGCTCGCGAGCAGATCGCTCATGTTGGGCATCAGGTCGTCGCCCTTCACGTAAGCGATCGTCGGGTTCAAGCCGAGCTTGTTCGCCACATCCGCCACGGCTTCGGCACAGCCGTCGGGGTCGAGTCCGCCGGCGTTGGTGACGACGCGAATGCCCTTGTCGAGACACGTGCCCATCACCTGTTCCATCTGCATCACGAAGGTGCGGGCGTAGCCGCCGCCCGGCCGCTTCGCACGGGTCTTCGAGAGGATGAGCATGGTGAGTTCGGCGAGCCAGTCGCCGGTGAGCACGTCGATGGGGCCGCCCTCGACCATTTCGCGCGCCGCCGAGATGCGGTCGCCAAAGAAGCCCGAGCAGTTGGCAATGCGGATGGGATCGGCCATGGGTGTTCTCCGATTCTTTGTTGGGGAATTCTTTCGGGTCCGAGCGCGCTGCGCTCAGCCTTCCTTCGCTTCGACGACCAGGAGCACGGCGCCGGCTTCGACCTGATCGCCCTCGGCCACGCGCACTTCGGCCACGGTGCCGTCTTCGGTGGCGTTCATCGGGTGTTCCATCTTCATCGCTTCGAGCACCAGCAGGGTCTGCCCGGCGGTGACTTCGTCGCCGACGTTGACCCGCAGATCGATCACCTTGCCCGGCATCCGCGCCGCGTAGCCGCCGGCGCTGTCCTCGCTATCGGGCGGGACGAAGCGCGGTCGCTCTTCGAAGCTCACGTCCCCGCGCGGCCCCTGCACCACCAGCAGGCTTCCGTCGCGCGTTACGCGGGCCTGGCTGCGGCGACCGCCGATTTCGACGTCGATCCCGCTGTCGCTCCAATCGTGAATGCGTGCGGTCGTTCCGTCATCGAAGCGGAACGAGCCGTCGCGCACGGTGTGATAGGCGACCTCCATATCCTCTTCGCCGAGCCGCAGGGTGAGGCGCTGGGCGGGCATGCGGGCATTGCGCCAACCCGAAGGCGTGCTCGCCAGCACCGGCGCGTTCGCGCGGTTGAAGCCCTGCACCCAGAGCGCGCCGATGCGCGCGTGGCGCGCGAGCTCTTCGCTCGTGAGTTCGAGGCTGCGCGGCGGCTCGACGCGATCGATGAAGTCGGTCGTCGTATCGCCGGCCAGGAAGGCATCGGTGCGAAGGGTCGCCGCGAGGAAGTCGCGGTTCGTCGTCACGCCACCGAGATGCGTGCGTTCGAGGGCCAGGGCGAGCCGCCCCGCGGCTTCG
The DNA here is from genome assembly GCA_028278345.1 of Myxococcota bacterium. GTDB lineage: Bacteria > Myxococcota_A > UBA9160 > UBA9160 > UBA4427 > DUBZ01. Next base: position 34,548 of record JANQEL010000273.1, on the reverse strand, counting down.
CTGCGCGTCGTCGAGTGGGCGATCACCTTGGCGAGCATCGGATCGAAGTCGGTGCCCACCACGGTTCCCTGCTCGACACCCGAATCCCAACGCACCGCCGGTTCTTCGGCTTCGTCATAGGCCACGAGCGTCCCGATCGCGGGGAGGAAGCCGTTGGCGGGGTCTTCCGCGTAGAGCCGCGCTTCGATCGCCCAGCCGTTCGCGCGGATCGCCTCCTGCCCGTAGCCGAGGGCTTCGCCCTGCGCGATGCGAAGCTGCTCGCGAACGAGGTCGATGCCCGTCACCGCTTCGGTCACGGGGTGTTCGACCTGCAGACGCGTATTCACTTCGAGGAAGAAGAACTCGCCCGTTTCGTCGTCGACCAGGAACTCGACGGTGCCCGCGGAGCGGTAGTTCATCTCGCGCGCGAGTCGCAGGGCCGCGTCACCCATCTGCTGGCGCAGGGCGTCGTCGACGCGCGGGGAGGGCGCCTCCTCCAGGATCTTCTGGTGGCGGCGTTGGATCGAACACTCGCGCTCACCGAGGTGCACGACGTTGCCGAAGCTGTCGCCGAGGATCTGGATCTCGATGTGGCGCGCGCGGGCGATGTAGCGCTCGAGGAAGACCCGATCGTCGCCGAAGCCACTGAGCGCCTCGCGCTTCGCGGCCGCCACCGACTCCTTCAGGTCGTCGGCGCTCTCGACGATTCGCATCCCCTTGCCGCCGCCGCCGGCCGCCGCCTTCACGAGCAGCGGGTAGCCGACCTTGGCGTCGTCGAGGGGGTCGTCGCTGCCGGGTAGCGTCGGCACCTCGGCTTTGATGGCCAGCGCCTTGGCGGCGATCTTGTCGCCCATCTGTTCGATGCAGTCAGGCTCGGGCCCGACCCAGGCGATGCCGGCTGCCGCGACGTCGGTCGCGAAGCCCGCGTTTTCCGAGAGGAAGCCGTAGCCGGGATGGATGGCCCCGGCCCCCGTCGAATGCGCGGCGTCGAGGATCGCCTTGCCATCGAGATAGTTCCCGGGCAGGCGCACGGCCTCGTCGGCTTCGCGAACGAAGGGGGCGTCGGCGTCGGCATCGACGTAGACCGCCACACAGCGGATTCCCATTTCGTGAGCCCCGCGCATGATGCGCCGCGCGATCTCACCCCGATTGGCAACGAGTAGCGTGTCGAAACTCACAGTCGGAACACTCCATAACCGTCGGCGCCTTCGATGGGCTTGGCCCGAACGACCGAAAGGACGATGCCGAGAACCGTGCGCGTGTCGCGCGGGTCGATGATGCCGTCGTCGCTGATCGCGCCGCTGGCTTCGAGGGCGAGGGAGCCGCGATCCTGCGCCTCTTCCACCGCTTCGCGGATCTTCGCGTCGGCTTCTTCGTCGAACTCTTCGCCCTTGCGCGCGGCCTGGCCGCGGCGAACGATCGACATCACGCCGGCGATCTGCTTGCCGCCCATCACCGCGATCTTGGCGCTGGGCCAGATGAAGGTGAAGCGGTTGTTGTAGGCGCGCCCGCTCATCGCGTAGGTGCCCGCACCGTACGAGTTGCCGAGGATGATCGTGATGTGCGGCACCTCGCTGTTGGTGACCGCGTTGATCATCTGCGAGCCCTTCTTGATGATGCCCGCGTGTTCGAAGTCGCGACCCACCACGAAGCCGGTGAGGTTCTGCAGGAAGATCAGGGGTACGTCGATCTGATTGTTCAGCTGGACGAAGTGCGCGGCCTTCTCGGCGCTCTCCGGGTTGAGCACGCCGTTGTTGCCCAGGATGCCCACCGGATAGCCCTCGACCGAGGCCCAACCGCAGATCAGCGTCGTGCCATACCGCGGCTTGAACTCCTCGAAGCGCGAGCCGTCGACGAAGCGGGCGATCACGTCGCGAACGTCGACCGGCCGTCGAAGATCGGGGCTCATGATGCCGAGCAGTTCTTCGGGGTCGTAGGCGGGCGGATCCGCCTGCATTGTGGCGGGCGCCCCCTTCTTCTTCACGTTGAGGTGGCTCATCACCTCGCGGCAGAGTCGCAGGGCATCGGGTTCGTCTTCGGCGAGGTATTCGCCGAGGCCCGAGATCTCGGCGTGCATCTGTGCGCCGCCGAGGGTTTCGTCGTCGCTCTCTTCGCCCGTCGCCATTTTCACCAGCGGCGGGCCGGCGAGGAAGATCTTCGACTGCTTCTTGATCACGATGTTGTAGTCGGACATGCCCGGCTGATACGCGCCGCCCGCCGTCGACGAACCGAACACCACGCAGATGGTCGGGATCTCGAGTTTGGAGAGTTCGATCATCTCGTAGAAGAAGCGACCGGTCTCGGCGAAGTGATCGATGCGCGCACCGCCGGCGGTGGGCTCGTCGTCGTCCTTCTTCTTGCTCGACCCGCCACCGCGGCGAAGGTCGGCGCCGGCGCTCTCGACGAAGCTCACGTAGGGGATGCCGTTGTCGCGGGCGATCTCGAGGGCGCGCATCCACTTCTTGCCCACGTAGGGGGTCAGCGCACCGCCGAGCACGGTGGGATCGTTGGCGAAAATCACGCACTCGACGCCTGCGATGACGCCGATGCCCATGACGGCCCCGCCGCCCACCGTATAGGACGAGTTGTACGCCGCGGTCGGTGAGATCTCGAGGAAGGGGCTGTCGGGATCGAGGGCCAGATGGATGCGCTCGCGCACCGGAAGCTTGCCGCGCTTGGCCAGGCGCTCGTGGTGATACGCGCCGCCGCCTTCTTCGGCTTCGTCGAGCAGCTCGTCGATCTTCGCGAGCTTCTCGAGCATCGATGCCCTGTTCTCGGCGAACTCGGGGGTTCGCGCGTCGAGCATCGAGCGCAAGGGGGGAGAGAGGAGGGTCGGAAGCATGAGGCCGTGTTCCTTCTATCTACCTGTTGGGGTGGGTCTCGGGCGCAGCGACCCGAGTTGACAGCTAGGTAACATTTGGGGTAACAAAATTCAATCGAAATTACCGGTCTGGGCCGGCGCGGATCCCGCAATATCGCCCAGAGCCACGGAGGGGCCCCCCATGAGCGACGCCGCCGAGATCGTCAAGGTCGAAACCAGCAAGGGGGGCGTCATGACCGTCACCCTGTGCGATGTCGAGAACCGCAATGCGCTCGGTGCGAAGCTCGTCGGCGGCATCCAGACCGCCCTCGAGAGTGCGAATGCCGATCAGAATGTAAGAGTCGTCGTGCTCACCAACGAGGGCAACACCTTCTGCGCGGGCGCCAACCTGAAGGAGCGCTCGGCCGCCAACGAAGCCGGCGAAGAGGGCGCCGGTGGAAAGGCGATGGGTCGCTTCGACACCCTGCTCGCCGACATCCAGACCTCACCCACCCCCGTGATCGGCAAGATCAAGGGGCACGTGGTCGGCGGGGGCAACGGGCTCGCGGCCGCCCTCGACATCTCGATCGCGAGCGAAGAGTCGAAGTTCGGCTTCACCGAAGTTCGACTCGGTGTCGCCCCCGCGATCATCTCGGTGGTGTGTCTGCCGAAGCTTCGCCCGGGGGATGCGATGGAGCTCTTCCTGCGCGGCAATCGCTTCACCGCGGCGCGCGCCGCCGAACTCGGCCTGATCAACCGCGCGGTGCCCGCCGACGAACTCGACGCCGCCGTCGACGAAGTCATCGCCGATCTCGCGAAGGGCGGTCCGAACGCCCTCGGCTACTGCAAGCGCCTCGTCTACGAAGTACCGCCGATGGGGCAGAAGGAAGCCTTCGAGTGGACGGCGCGACTCTCCGGCGAACTCTTCCAGGGCGAAGAGGCCGCCGAAGGCATGAAGGCCTTCATCCAGAAGCGCAAAGCCGCCTGGATCCCCGACGAAGACTGAACCATTCGACGCGAAGGCGCCCCCTCGCGTCCGAATCCACAAGGAATCCGCATCATGGCCAGGCCCACACTTCGAACCGAATTCTGTGATCGCGTCGGGATCGAGTATCCCGTCATCCTCGCCGGCATGGGGCCGGTCGCCGGCACCGGGGATCCGGTGGCGACCGCCGACCTCGTGGCCGCGGTTTCGAACGCCGGCGGTCTCGGCGTGATGGGCGGCGTCGCCTATTCCCCCGATCGTCTGCGCGAAGAGATCCGCAAGGTGAAGTCCCTCACCGACAAACCCTTCGGTGTGGATCTCCTTCTCTCGCCCAACTTCCTGCAGCCGCGCGGCTCGGGCCCGGCGATGAAGATGCCCGGTCGCGAGATCCTTCCGGCCGAGAGCATCGAGGGCATGAAGAAGCTCGCCGAGGAACTGCAGATCGAATACATCGAAGCGCCCGGCGAGCAGGAGATGATGGGCGGCTGGGTACCCGAAGGAAAGAGTTGGGCCGGTTCGCAGATCGAAGTGATCCTGGAAGAGGAGGTGCCGGTCTTCGCTTCGGGTCTCGGCACGCCCGGGCCCTTCGCCGAGGCGTTGAAGGCCCAGGGCGTCACGATCCTCTCCCTCGTGGGCACGGTGCGTGCCGCGGCACAGGTGGCGAACGATGGCGCCGACTACGTGGTCGCGCAGGGCACCGAAGCCGGCGGCCACACCGGGCGCATCGGCACCCTCGCGCTGCTTCCCCAGGTGATGGATGCGGTTGCACCCACACCCGTGATCGCGGCCGGCGGCATCGCGAGCGGTCGCGCGCTCGCGGGCGTGCTCGCAACGGGTGCAGAGGCGGCGTGGTGCGGCACGGCCTTCCTGGTGGCCGAAGAAGCCAACCAGCCCGACCTGCAGAAGGATCGCATCCTCGACGCGGCCGCCGAAGACACGATCGTCACACGCCTCTACAGTGGAAAGACGATGCGCAACATCTCGAACCCGCTGATCGAGGCCTGGGAACGCTCGGGCATGCACGCCATGCCAATGGGCGCGCAGATGATCCTGATTCGCGATCTCACCTACTCGATCCGCCAGGCGGGTCGCGAAGACCTGCTGATGAACGCGGCGGGCCAGACGAGTGGCATGCTGAAGGAGAAGCGTCCCGCGAAGGAAATCCTCGACGAGATCGTCGGCGAAGCCGCCGAGATCTTCGCCGGGTGCCTCGGCAATCGGGTCAAGGCTTCGTTCTAGTCCACCACTTGCCGCGAAGGACGCACCGATGCTGCAGGAAAGCAAAGACCTCCTGATCGAAGCCCGCGAACTCGACGCCCTGCTCGATCGCATGAAGGACGAGCAGTGGGAGACGCCCACGCAGTTCATGGAATGGACGCCCTGGGATGTCGTCGCCCATCTCCACTACTTCGATCTGGTCTCGCTGAAGGCCCTCGAAGGGGAGGAGGCCTTCGCGTCGGAGCGCGATGCCGTGATGAAGGCGGTGATGAGCGGGGGCACGAACAAGCAGCTCGCCCGCGAGCGCTTCGGCGACATCACCCCCGATGAGCTGCGGACGCGTTGGCTCACCAGCTGCGAAGAGATGGCGAACCAGCTCGGTGCATCGGACCCGAAGCGGCGCCTTCCCTGGTTCGGCCCCGACATGGGCGTGCGGATGTTTACCACGGCGCGCTTCATGGAGACCTGGGCCCACGGCCAGGAGATCTACGATCTGATGGGCATCGAGCGTGAGTACAGCGATCGCATCAAGCACATCTGCGCGATCGGCGTCCGCACCTTCGGCTGGACCTTCGTGAACCGCCAGATGGAGGTCCCCGGCCCGCCCCCCTACGTGAAGCTCACGGCACCGTCGGGGGAGATCTGGGAGTGGAACGATCCGAGCGAAGGGGAAGTCATCACGGGCCTCGCCTCGGACTTCGCCCACGTAGTTACCCAGGGTCGCAACATCGCCGACACCGATCTGGAGGTGAAGGGCGAGGTCGCCACCCAGTGGATGGCGATCGCCCAGTGCTTCGCGGGCGGCCCGGTGGATCCGCCGGCGCCGGGGACTCGCGCGCCAGCCAGCTAGCTAGCGTTCGAGGCGCGTTGCGGAAGGGCTCGTGTCCTCGTCGTAGATCGCCACGACCGTGAGCGAGTTCGCATCGTCGTGTCGAAGGCTTCGCAGCCGAAACGAGAAGCCGCAATAGGCGAGGTCGTTGCTTCGATGCTCCCGGGCGACTTCGCCGCGTACGCGGTTCGTGGAGCCCTGGTACACCGAGACGCCGTCGTGGAAGACGACGAAACGGTCCGGCACCCGCTCGCGTTCCTCGCTCGCGAGATAGGCGAAGCCCGTGATCTCGACGCCATCGGCGGTCTCGCGAATCGATTCGATGCGACCACGTGCCCCGTCCTCGGGTGCGGTGAGGATGTGCCCGTCGCGGCGTCGCACGATCACCTCGCGCCCGTCGCGTTCTTCGATGTGATAGACGGGACGACTTCCGAGTTCGATCGATACGAGCCGGTCGCCTTCGACGGCATAGGCCGCGAAGTCGTTCTCGCCGTCGCGTAGTCGATCCGCAGACAGCAGCGTCTCGAAGCGCCGAGTCGTTTTCGGCTTGCGACGCGCATCGACGAAGGGTGTGGCCGTCGCGACGATCACCCCATCGAGGCCGAAGGCGAGGGCTTCCGGCCAACCTCCCTCGGTGCGCACCGTTCCCACGACGTGCACGGGAAGCGAAGGGCCTGCGAGGTCGACATCGCGAAACGCCTCGGGGTCGTCCAGCAAGACCAGGGTGCTCGCGTCGGGTTCGCCCAGCGGGATCTCCGCACCGACGCGTCTTCCGATCCAGCCGGCCTTCGGGCCCACGCTATAGAAGCGATCCCAATCGTCCCCGGTTCCGGTGCGCGCGATGCGCGCCGAGAGTGCACGCGGCCAATCCTCGAGTTCGGCCGGAAAGCGGAGCGTGCGTGAATAGCCGAACTTGGCAATGGCCTTCTCCGCGCGGGGCTCGACGTTCGGGTCGAGGGCCGAGGCCCCATCGACGGCCCAGGGCAGTTCGACGTCGAGTAGATCGGCGAGCGTCGGAAGCAGGTCGATCGTCTCGACGTTGTGATCGAAGATCCTTCCCTCGCGCTGCGCCGGTGCCTTGATGAAGAGCGGGATCGCCATCAACTCGACGTGGTTCTCCGCGGTCACGCTGCGCCAGGGCTGGCCCGGTTCGAAGCTCACGCCGTGATCGGAGACGACGACGATGAGCGTATCGTCGAACACACCGAGGTCGCGCATCGCCGCCATCCACTCACCGAGCAGGCGATCCGCGTAGCCGACCTGAAGCAGGTGGAGCTGATGTCCCCGCAACGCGTGTTCGCCGTGCTCGCTCCAGGCGTTGCCTTCGAGACCGCGCGGGTTGCGACCCGCATCGGCCGCAACGTGGGTCTGGCCGCTTGGAAGGTATTCCCATGGAGCGTGGGGCAGGTTGACGTGGAGATAGTCGAGGGTCGCACCGCGCCCGGGGCGGAACCCGGCGGTGAAATCTCGAAACTGTTCATCGAAGCTCTCTTCGATTGCGAAGCCCGCCCAGCGGTCGTCGATCGGGGGCACGCCGTCGAGCAGTGAATCGGGCAGCAGGGTTCGCAGGGCGACGATGCCCGCATCACTCGCGATGTCCGAGAGCCGAATCGTGGGTGCACCGCGCAGCCCGCGACAGAGCGACGCCGGACACAGCGAAGTCGACGACTCGCGCGCCCGAATCGTGTGGGTGGGGGTGAGCCAGGTGAAGAGATTCTCGGGATGAGAGGCGAAGTTCGAGAGTTGGCGCCCTGTCGCGCGTCGCCCGGTCAGGATCGATGGCACCGCGAGGGAGGTTCCGTCCGACACGGTGGTGGCGTTGCGGAACCAGTCCGAGGTTTCGGCCAGGGCGGCGAAGTGGGGAAAGCGAATGGCGTCGATGCGTCGTTCGCCGTTGAGCAGCGATAGGAGCGGCAACTCATCGAAGAGCAGTACGACCATCGGCACGCTGGGAGCTCGCACGGCATGTTCGGGAAGAGCGTCCGGCACGGGGCGCAGGAGCGACGCAACGGGCGACGAGAATAGGAACAACAGCGGAACGACCGGGGACATCAGACCGATCGCGCTGGCCAGGGTCCTGGCGTTTTCGAAACGCGCATGGGACCCGGCTGCCGCGAGCCCGCCGGCGATCGCGAGCACGAGCCACAGCGCAGCCTGGGCGTCGAAGAAGCGAAGACCCACGAGCCCGCAAACGAGGCCGAAGAGAAGGCCGACGATCGACGCCTCGAGAAGATGCGCGATGCGCGGTGCGAACGCCGCCGCACCGGCGATGCAGGCGGTCGCTAGCAACGGGGGTGCGAGGTACAGCGCGAGGGTGAACCCGATGACGTCCGTCGGCGTGGCCGCATGGGCGGCGAAGAACTCTGCGCTGCGTCCGAGTACGTCGAATACGGGTTGGACGATCGCCACGGCGGAGAGGCCGAGCAGACGAACGAAGCACCATGGAAGGTGTGGAGCGGCGCGTTCGGGCATGGGTGGTGAACGATAGCTTCGCTCGGACACGTGCCGATTCGACCCGCTGCGCGAATTGCAATGTCATTGCCGTCGAGTTGCCGATGCGCGACGAGGACACCGCGGACCTTGCACCACCTCTGCACGATTCGGTCATCGGTCTGCCGCGGCTGATCCATTCGCAGCGCATGTCTCGACCCGAATGTGGGGGGCATGTCGTGCACTGGTCCAACGCTTCGCTTCGATCGAGCCCTCGTCCCCATTGTCCTGGCGCTACCCGGGCTGATCGCCCTGGCCTGGGATCCGGCGGTCTGGCTGCTGAATACGTGGCAGGCCCCAGCGTACGAGAGCAACGGAGCATTCGTGGCCCTCGTCGTTGCCGGGCTGCTCGCGGTGTCGCTTGCGAGCGGGCACGCGCAACACGACCTGCGATCGGCGCGCATCGCGTTGGCCCTGCTCGGCCTGGCGGCGGCGATTCGTCTCGCGGGACGGGTGCTGGCCGTGAATACGATCGGCGCCTTTGCGCTCGTGGTCGATGTCGCGGCCGTGGCCTCGCTGCTTCGCGTATCGGCGAGGCCCTTCGCGCTCCACCCCGGGCTCGTTGCGGCGCTCTTCGCGATGGCGTTGCCGATCGAGCACTACGCTCAGCGGTTGCTCGGTCACCCGCTGCAGCTCGCCGCGGCGACGATCTCCCACGCCTTGTTGCTTCCCTTCTCTTCGGGGCTCGAGCGCGAGGGGGTGTTGCTGCTTCATCCCGACGTCGTCCTCGCGATCGATCTGCCCTGTAGCGGAGCGCGCGGGCTCTCCCTCTATACCTGCGTCGCCCTGGTTCTCTGGACCTGCCATCGATTGAATGCGGTGCAGGTGGTGAAGCTCGCGGCGGCGATCCTCGGTGGTTCGCTCTTCGCCAACACGGCGCGCATCGTCGCGCTCTTCGTCGGTGCAGCGAATGGTCTCCCGGTGGGTGCCGAGCCCTGGCACAGCGCGTTCGGCGTTGCGCCCCTGGGCGTCGGCGTGCTGCCGATCCTTCAGGTCTTCCGTGAGGCGAAGCGGCGAACCCCTGCGATCCGGTGGTCGCTGGCTCGCCCATACACGACCGCGCCATGGCTGCGCTGGCCTGCTGCCGTGGCCACGAGCGTGATCGGGCTGGCCATCGCGATGGCGCCGCAACATCCGGTGGACGTCGCCCCGATCGAACGCGATGCGCGACTCCCCGCGACCCTGGGCTCCTTCATCGGGTTCGATGTTCCTCTCGCCGAGAACGAACGCGCCTTCTTCGAACAATGGGGGGGTGGTGCGGACAAGCGACGCTACCGCGCGGGGGGTGGCGCGGAACATACGGCGCTGCTTGTCCGCACCCGTTCCCCGCTGCGTCACCTGCACGGCCCCGATCAATGTCTGATCGGTTCGGGGCATCGCGTGACCCGGATCGGCGTGGTGCCGGGGAGCGTCCCCACCGTCATCTACAAGAGCATCGGGCCCGATGGCCGCGCGTGGCGGGTGCAGGCCTCGTTCGCGAGCGATCGGGGTGAGAGCGCAAGCAGCGTATCGGAAGTCGTCTGGCGCTGGCTCGCCGAGCCCGACGTGCCCTGGAACCTGATCGAACGCATCTCGCCCTGGGACGCGTGCGCGGACACACCGGCGGGTTGCGAACGATTCGACCGCGCCCTGTTCACCAGCCTCGACCTTCCCGTCGAGCCGTACGAAAGGAGTTCGTCATGAAACATCACTTCGGGAAATTCGGTCGCGCCATCCGTCGCGCACTCCTCTTCATCTTGCTGTCGGCCTCGCTGGCCATCACGGCGGGAGCCGACGAGAAGGTCATGCCCGATCTCGTGGCGACGATCGATGGCCGCGAGGTGGCGCTTCCGAGTCTGAAGAGCGATTTCGACGCGAACCTGCAGGGCGATCTCGCGACGGTACGAGTGACCCAGACCTTCGAGAACCCCTACGATGAACCCCTGCACGCGAGATACATCTTTCCGCTGCCGAGCGACGCGGCCGTCTTCGCGATGCGGATGTCGAGCGGCGATCAGATGATCGAGGCCGAGATCCACGAGAAGAAGGAAGCGCGCGCCGTCTTCGAGAAGGCGAAGGAGCGCGGCAACCAGGCAGCACTCCTCGATCAACATCGCCCCAACGTCTTCACCCAGGAAGTCGCGAACCTGATGCCGGGTTTGCCGATCAAGGTGGAGCTCGAGTACGCCCACGTCGTGGAGAAGCAGGACGGCGCCTACAAGTTCCACCTTCCCACCGTGGTGGGGCCGCGCTTCGTTCCGCGCGAGTCGGATCCGTCGCAGCCGGGTGCGCCCACCCGACGCGAAGGCGAACCCGAGCCGCTCGTGATCGGTGCCTGGAATCTCCCGGCGAGCCCCCCGGTGGCCGCCCCCGCCGAGGTGGATCGCGAGCGTCTGTCGATCCGCGTCGAACTCGATGCCGGGATGCCGATCCAGTGGATCCAGAGTCCCACCCATCGCGTGCGGATCGACCGCCTGGGCGAGGCGGAGCGCAAAGTCGAGCTCTTCGCCGGTCGCACCGTCGACAACAAGGATTTCGAACTCCACTACCAACTTGCGGGGCACGAGGTCAGCGCGGGCCTCACGACCTTCATGGACGGGATGGATGGCTTCCTCTCGCTGCTGATCGAACCGCCGGCCAGCGCACGCGACAGCGAGATCACGCCTCGCGAGATGGTCTTCGTACTCGATTGCTCGGGGAGCATGGCAGGGGTGCCGATGGCAGCGTCGAAGCGCTTCATGACCCGCACCCTCGAGAACATGCGCCCGAGTGATTCGTTTCGGATCATCCGCTTCTCGGATGCCGCCACCGAGTGGAGCCAGCAGCCGATGAAGGCGACGCCTGCGAACGTGCGCGCAGGCCTGCGCTACGTGGATGGCCTGAGCGGAATGGGGGGCACCCACATGGCGAGTGGCATCCGCGCTGCGTTCGCGCCGCGTGTCGAGCTGGGTGCACTGCGCATCGTGGTCTTCCTGACCGATGGATACATCGGCAACGACATCGAGATCGTGCGCCTGCTCGACTCCGAGCGGGGCGATGCGCGTCTCTTCTCCTTCGGCGTTGGCAACAGCGTGAATCGCTATCTGATCGAAGAGATGGCGAGGGTCGGCCGCGGTGCAGCGCGCATCGTGCGACCCACCGAAGACGCGGAAGTGGTCGCCGACGAACTCGTCGAGCGCCTCGCGGCCCCGGTACTGACCGACATCGAGGTCGATTGGAACGACGCCATGGTGGCCGACGTCTATCCGAGGGTGATTCCCGATCTCTTCCTCGGGCAGACCGTGCGCGTACTCGGGCGCTTCGAGGGAAGTGGTCGCTACCGCATCACCCTGCGCGGGCGGATCGGCGGCAATCCCGTCACGATGCCCCTCGACGTCGAGCTTCCCCGCCAGGGTGTTCGTGGCGAGGGTCCCGATGCGCAGGCGCTGCCGATCGTCTGGGCGCGCAGCCAGATCGAAGACCGCATGATCGAGTACATCAAACCCAGCCTGCTCCCCCACGAGCGCGATGCGATTCAAACGGAGGTCACCGACCTGGGCCTCGCCCATCGGCTGATGACCCAGTGGACCTCCTTCGTCGCGGTGGCGAAGCCGGTGGTGAACCCCGGCGGTGAGGGGCGGCACGCCGATGTTGCGGTTCACCAGGTCGAAGGCGTTCCCGACACTGCGTATCCGCCGAGCGCATTGCCCCACGGTGGCAATGGACTGGTAGCGCCGGGCCAGAACGCACCGCTTCTGGTGAAGACAGGCGCCTTCAACGGGCACGCGGCACCGGAACCCTCGACGTGGATCGCGTTGCTCGCGATCGCCGCCGTAGCCGGCGTGTGGCTACGCCGACCCCCTGCGGCACACTAGGCCGCAGGGGTAGGGAGGAGACGTGGCCAACATTCTCGTGGTCGACGACGACGCGCACATCCGGGATGTCGTGCGCTTCGCGCTCGAGAAGGCCGGTCACGTCATCCGCGAGGCGGAAGACGGTCGCGCCGCGCTCGAGGCCTGGGCGGCCTCGGGCGCGGACCTGATCGTGCTCGACATCCTGATGCCTGAGACCGACGGCCTCGATGTGTGTCGGCAGATCCGCCAGAGCGACGACGTGCCGATCCTCTTCCTTTCGAGTCGCGACGAAGAGCTCGATCGCGTCCTGGGTCTCGAGCTCGGCGCCGACGACTACCTCACCAAGCCGTTCAGCCCACGCGAGCTGGTCGCGCGGGTGAAGGGGATCCTGCGTCGCACCCAGCCCTCCGAATCGAAGCGCAAAGCAACCCAGACCATCGAGCGGGGTGCCTTGCGGGTCGACGTCGATCGTCACACCTGCACGTGGTTCGGTGAAGCGGTGGTGCTCACCGTGACCGAGTTCGATCTGCTTCACGCGATGCTCGGGATGGCGGGCAAGGTGTACACCCGCGACGAGATCGTCGAACGGGCCTACGGGCACGGGCATCACATCACAGATCGTACGGTCGACAGTCACATCCGCCGTATTCGCAAGAAGTTCAAGGTGCATGGGCCCGATCCGATCGAGACGGTCTACGGGTTGGGATACCGCCTGATCGTCGACCCCGAAGCGGGAGACGCCGGCGCGTGACCTCCGGGCCCGGGCCAGCCACGACGCCGGGGCCGCGATCGTGGCCGCGGGTGGGGATCCGGGGCGTCGTGCTGACGATCAGCGCGTTCGCCCTCGTCGTGCCCCTCGCATCGATCGTATTGTTGCGCATCTTCGACGATCAACTCATCCAGCGCACCGAAGGGCAGCTGATCGGGCAGGCGGTGTTGATCTCCGAAGCCTGGCGCGAGGCGTGGCGCGTCGAAACCGATGCCGACATCGCGGCGGATCGCGAATGGGTTCCGCCCGAGCGCCTGGGAGATCTCTACTTCCCCGTCGAGCCGATGCTGCAGCTCGGCCAGGGGGTGCTGCCTCCGACCGTGGAGCCGCAGCGTTTCGCAGCGCTTCGCGAAGGCCCGGCCTGGCGGGCGGGGCGCGCCGTCGAACCGATCCTGAAGCGCGCGGTGCGGATGAATCTCTCGAGCGTGCGTGTGCTCGACGCCGAAGGCTGCGTGGTCGCTTCGAGTGCGGGACAGCACGGCGCGTGTCTCGACGATCTGGCCGAAGTCGGGCAGGCGCTTCGCGGTGAGTATGCGGCCGTGTTGCGTCACCGGGTCGCGGAAGGGCAGACACCGCAATACGACAGCATCAGCCGACGCGGGCGGGTTCGCGTCTACGTCGCGCTACCGGTCTTCAGCGGCGGGGAGGTGATCGGGGTCGTGCGTCTTGTGCGTACCGCGATCGACCCCGGCAAGGCACTGTGGTTCGATCGCTTTCGCCTGCTCAGCGTGCTCCTCGGCTGTGCGCTCCTGACCGCGGCGCTCTCGCTCTTCCTCTCGCGAACGCTGACCCAGCCGTTGCGCGACATCACCCGTCGCGCCCTCGGGATCGCGCGCGGGGAAGGGCGCCGGCCCATGACGCTTTCGGGTCTCGCGCCGAAGGAGTTCGACGACATGAGCCGCGCCCTCGATCAGATGATCGGGCAGCTGAGCGATCGCGCCGAGTACATCTCCGAGTTCGCGACGAATCTCAGCCACGAACTCAAGACGCCCATCACGGGGATCCGCGGTGCAAGCGAACTTCTCTCCCAGCAGTGGGATTCGATGACGGAAGAGGAGCGGGGACGCTTTCTCGCCAACATCGAAGCCGGTGCGGAAAGGATGGAGCGCCTGGTCAACCGGCTGCTCGAACTCGCGCGCATCCAGAGCGCGCCCGAAACCGCCGAAGACGTCGAGCTCGTTCCGTTCCTCGAATCCCTGGTCGCTGGCTACGGCGCGGGTCTGGTCCTCGAGATCGGGGATTCGGTGTCGAACATCCGGATCAACCCCGATCACCTCGACTCCGCCCTGCGCAACCTGATCGAGAACGCCCTGCGTCACGGCGCGGGCCAGCCGGTCGACCTCGACGTTTCGATGCGCGGAGAGCGGGTCGTCTTTCGCGTGCGCGATCGCGGCCCCGGAATCAGCGAGGGAAACCGCGAACGCATTTTCCAGCGCTTCTTTACCACCGAGCGGGATGCCGGGGGGACGGGCCTCGGCCTCGCGATCGCCCGGGCGGTGGCCGAAACCCGTGGCGGTCGGCTCGATTTCACGACTGATTCGAGCGGGACTTGTTTCGAGTTGCTGCTGTAGAACGCCAGGCGTGTCATCTCGACACGATCACGCGAATCGCGCCGGGCGCGCGAGTGGGTTACATCATCGAGTCCGCACCGAAGAATCACACGAGGACAATCGATGAACACCAAACTCGCCCGTGAGATGGGGCTCGAGTTCCCAATCTTTGCCTTCACCCATTGTCGCGACGTGGCTGCGGCGGTCTCGAAGGCCGGCGGCCTTGGCGTGCTCGGCGTGGCCGGGCATTCCACAAAAGCGCTTCGCTCCGAACTCGAGTGGATCGAGAAGGAGGTCGGTGACAAGCCGTACGGCGTCGACCTGCTCTTGCCTACCAAGTTCGTGGGCAGCGATTCCGGTGGCGAAGGCGGCGAGAAACTCGACAAGCACATCCCGGAAGGGCACCGGCAATTCCTCGACAAGCTACTCGACGATCACGGCGTGCCCGAGCTGCCGAGCGACACGCGGGTGCGACCGGAGTTCAGCGTCGGCTACGAACAGCAACGCGAGGTGATCGAGCTCCTCTTCGAGTTCAACATCTCCCTGATCGCTAGCGCCCTCGGCCCGCCCCCCGATTGGATGGTCGAAAAGGGGAGGGAGAAGGGCGTCAAGGTTGCGGCGTTGGCGGGCACCGTCGATCACGCGCGTGCCCACGTCGAAGCCGGCGTCGACATCATCGTGGCCCAGGGCTACGAGGCCGGCGGGCATACGGGCACCATCTCGACCATGGTGCTCGTGCCCGAGGTGGTCGACGCGGTGGATCCGATCCCCGTGCTCGCCGCGGGCGGTATCGGGAACGGGCGCCAGCTGACCGCGGGGCTCGCCCTGGGTGCGCAGGGCATCTGGGCAGGGTCGGTCTGGCTCACCACCGAAGAGGCCGAGACGCATCCCGTCGTGAAGGAGAAGTTCCTCGAAGCGACCTCGCGCGACACCGTGCGCAGTCGCTCTCTCACCGGCAAGCCCGCGCGCCAGCTTCGCAGCGCGTGGACCGATGCCTGGGAGGATCCGTCGAACCCCGATCCCCTGCCCATGCCGCTGCAACCGCGGCTCGTTCGCGAAGCCCAGGAGCGCATCCAGCGCACCGCGCACAAGAACGCGGGAGCGCGCGAACTGTCGAACTACTTCGTGGGCCAGATCGTCGGCACGATGAACCACGTGAAGAGCGTGCGGCAGGTGATGGAGGAGTTCGCGATGGAGTACGCCGACACGATGGCGCGGCTCGACGATTGGGCCGAAGGGGCTGAAGGGGCCGAAGGGGCAAAAGGGGAGTAGAGGGCATGAGCCAGGGCAACATTCTCGATCCGGAAGCGCTGCGCGAGTACTCGTTCCGCGTCTGGAACTTCAAGCAGGGCGAGATGGTTTCGCTGATGATCCATCTCGGTGATCGGCTGGGTCTGTATCAGGTACTCGCGGGTGCGGGGCCGGTGACGCCGGCCGAGCTGGCGGCCAAAACGGGCTTGCAGGAGCGCTGGCTCCTCGAGTGGCTGCGCGGTCAGGCCGC
Organism: Myxococcota bacterium; assembly: GCA_028278345.1. Classification (GTDB taxonomy): domain Bacteria; phylum Myxococcota_A; class UBA9160; order UBA9160; family UBA4427; genus DUBZ01. The sequence continues at coordinate 18,615 of JANQEL010000273.1, read as the reverse complement.
AGCGCAGCTCGTCGATTACCACGCGCCCGATCGCTTCGAACTCACCCTGGCCGGTGCGGCCGTCCTGGCCGACGAAGAGGGAAGCCTGGCGTTTGCCGCGGGCGCATTCACCGGCGGAACCCCGCCCGAGACCGCCGACCGCCTGGCCGAAGCGTTTCGCAGCGGGATCGGGCTCAGCTACGAAGAACTCGGCCCCAACGCCGCCCACCGCACCGACCGCATGTTGGGCACGTGGGTTCGCCTGGCGCTGGTGCCGCAGATCATTCCCGCCCTCGATGGGGTTCACGAGAAGCTCGAGCAAGGCGCCACCGTCGCCGATGTCGGCTGCGGCGCGGGCACGGCCCTCGTCGCGATGGCCGAGGCGTATCCGAAGTCGAAGTTCGTGGGTTACGACCCGAACACCCACGCGATCGAACGCGCACAACAGGTGTTGGACGAGAAGGGCCTCTCGAACGTCGAACTCCACATTGCCGGGGGCGAGGCCCTGCCGAGCGAAGCCACCTTCGACTTCCTGATCACCTTCGATTGCATCCACGACATGCCGCATCCCGAGCGGGTGATCACGTCGATCCGGAACGCGATCGCCCCCGATGGCACCTGGCTCATCAAGGACATCCGCAGCCACCCGCGCTTCGAGGACAACTTGAGCCATCCGCTGCTCGCGATGTTCTACGGCTTCTCGGTCTCGGCCTGCATGTCGTCGGCGCTCTCCGAGCCCGATGGCGCCGGGCTCGGGACCCTCGGGTTCAATCCCGAGGTGGCGGAGAAGATGGTGCGCGAGGCGGGTTTCACGAGCTTCATTCCTCACGACTTCGACGACCCCGCGAACCTCTACTACGAGGTGCGGCCCTGAAACGCGAGGGTCCGGGGGCGAGAGTGCCCGGGCCATTCGTTGTACCTTTCGCGCATGGCAATCGAACGCGCGCTCGCAATGAACTAGGGAGATCGAGATGAACATCGAAGGCAAGGCCGCCATCGTCACCGGCGCCGGCACCGGAGTGGGGCGCGCGACCGCGCTGCAACTCGCGGATCGCGGTTGCTCCGTCCTCGTCAACTACAGCCGCTCGCAGGAAGCCGCCGAGGCGGTGGCCGCCGAAGCCGAGAAGAGAGGCGTGAAGGCGTTGGCTTTCAAGGCCGATGTGTCGCAGGACGAGCAGTGTGTCGCCATGGTGCGAGAAGCCGAACGTGCCTTCGGGCAACTCGATGTCCTCGTCAACAACGCGGGCTACACGAAGTTCGTTCCCCATGCCCAGCTCGATGGCCTCGATGCCGACGACTGGAACCGCATACTCAACGTGAACCTCGTCGGTCCCTTCCAGTGCTCGCGCGCCGCGAGGGAACTGCTTCGTGCGGGCGATGACGGCGGCGAGATCGTGATGACGTCGAGTGTTGCGGGGCTCGCGGGCACGGGCAGTTCGATCGCCTACTGCGCCTCGAAGGCCGGCCTCAACAACCTCACCGTGACCCTGGCACGCGTGCTCGGGCCGGAGATTCGCGTGAACGCAGTGGCGCCGGGCTTCATCGACGGTGAGTGGCTCGCCGAAGGCCTCGGTGAGGCCTACGAAGCCATCAAGGCGGGCATGGAGGCGAAGGCGCCGCTCAACAAGGTGACGACTCCCGAGGACATCGCGGATGCGATCCTTTCGCTGATTACCGGCACCGATCTCATCACGGGCCATGTGGTGCCGGTCGAAGGTGGGATGCTGATCGCGCAGTAGCAGGGGAGGGGCGATGCCCAGAGCCGCACGCGAATGGGTACCCGAGCACGGGTTCGAGGCGTTTCATCGCGAGGATCTGCCGGCGCGGATCGAACGCAACGCGGGCCTCGCCGCGGATGATCTGGTGGGTGCAAAGCCGATCGCGTTCTGCCGAACGGGAGGCGGCGCCTATACCTACCGGCCGACGCCCGGGGGTGTCGAAGTCGATGCGGGCGTCGATGCAGAAGCCTGCGCGGTGGTCGAACTCAGCGAACCCGACTTCTCGGATTTCGTGAACGAGATCCACACGGCGAGCGGCCTCGCGATGGCGGGGAAGCTCCACTTCGAACGCGGCGGGCTCGAGGATCTGCAGCGCTGGGAGCCCGCCCTGCGCGCCTGCTTCGAGGGTCGCCCGATCTGGTCGAAGGACGCGCTGCCGGAACTCATCGACGAGGCTGGCCAGACCCTCGATCTCGAACGGAGCTTCAGCCCCGAAGACAGCGACGAGGAGATGCGGCGCTACCTCGTCGCGGCGGGCTTCCTCCACGTGCGTGGAGCCATCGATCGGGACACCATCGATGAACTCGGGAGCGAGGTCGATCGCGTCGCCCATTCCCTCGAGCCTGGCACCGGAAGCGTCTGGTGGTCGACACGCGAGAGCGGTGATCAGGTGCCGACGCGCATCAACTACCTCGATCGCGACTCCGAGCGCATCAAGGCGATGTGTTTCGACGAGCGCGTCCAACGCTATGGCCGCTTGCTCGATCGGTCGTTGCGCGTCTGCGACGATCGCCTCGATGGACCGATGGTGTTCATCAAGCATTCGAACATCGCCCAGGGGCTCGGCGATCTGGTCTGGCATCAGGACGATGGCCTGGGTGGGCACCCCGTGATGTGTCCACTCATGCAAGTGGGTGTGCAACTCGATCGCGCGAATGCAAAGAACGGGCAGCTCTGGGTACTTGCCGGCTCCCATCGCTATTCCAAACACCAGATGGCGTGGGGTGACGAAGAAGGCCAACCGGTCGTTCGCATCGAAACCGAACCGGGAGATGTCACCGTGCACTTCGGCGACCTGTATCACACCACCCCCGCGCCCACCGGGGCCAACGCCGGAAGGCGGGTGCTCTACTTCAAGTTCGCCGAACCCAAGACCTTCGATGCCATCCCGGTGGGTGCGCACTACAACGATCTGCTCTTCAACAGCGGCGCCGACGGTCGTGTCGCGACGCGCGGGGATACCTGGCGCGAGGGCGACGACATGGAGTCGTTCCAGTCGCAGCGGTTCGAGGATCGCGACGCCAGCGACTGAGTTCCGGCGGGATTGGACATCCGGCGCGGAACGACTTATCAACACAGGGTCGTCTCTTCGCTGGAGCCGTGCCTTGACCGAGCCCGTTCGCGCGTCGGAGCAAGCCCCCGAGACCGACCCCGCAGCGGGGCCGGTGCGCGGCTCGGAAAGGGCCCCGCGCTGGCCCGATCACGGTTCGCGCCCCGTCGTCTTCCTGCTCGACGCGGCCTCGTCTCTCGAGGAGGGCATCCTGCGCCGTTGGGTCGAAGAGAATCGGCCCGAAGGCGTGGCGCCCGCCGATGTCGAAGCCGTTCGCATTCCTTCATCGCGCATTACGCGCGTGAACCGCATGGGGCCCCTCGAACCCTCGCTGGCGACATCCGTCGATCCGCTGCTCACCCCACTGCGGGTTCTCTGGTTGCCCAGGGAGCGCAAGGGACGTCGGGTTGCACGGCTCTCCGACGTGCTCCGCTTCGGAGACCCGCGCGACCCCGGCGCGCTGCGGGCGCTCTGGATCGCGCGCTTCTCTCCCGATCGCGTGCGAGTGATCGCAGGCGAGCCGGCTCCGGTGAGCGATCTACGCGAACGCTGGCGTGCGGCCTGCGGTCGCGACGTTGCGGAAACGATGGGGCTCGCCGCCTTCGTGGCGCGCCAGGCGGCCCTGGCCCTCGACCGGGCCGAACGCAAGGTGCGAGGCGACCGCTACAAGGTGCCGCGCTTCCTTCACGAGGAGATTCTGGCGCGACCGTCGTTCGAGGGAGGCCTCGACCGACTCGCTCGCGAAGAGGGGATCGATCCATCGAGGGTGAGCAAGCGCGCCCGGCGCTATCTCAAGGAGATCGCCGCGAACCACAACCCGCTGATGATCGACATCTTCGCGCAGATGTGTCGTTCGTCGACGACGCGCGGCTACGACGGGCTTCGCTTCGATCAGGAAAAGCTCGACGAGATCAAGCGACTCGCAGAGCGCCACCCCGTCGCCTTCCTGCCCTCGCATAAATCGAATCTCGATCACCCCGTGATCTTCCGCATCCTTCACGAGGACGGGATGCCGCCCAACCACACGGCCGGCGGCATCAACATGAATTTCTTTCCCGCCGGCCCCATCGTCCGCCGCGCGGGCATCTTCTTCATTCGCCGAAGCTTCGCGGACAATGAGGTCTACAAGTTCGTCCTGCGTAGCTACATCGACTTCCTCGTCGAGAAGCGCTTCCCCCTCGAATGGTTCATCGAAGGGGGACGATCGCGCGCGGGGAAGTTGCTGCCGCCGCGCTACGGGATGCTCTCCTACGTCGTGGATTCGTATCGCCGGGGCAAGGCCGACGACGTCATCCTGATCCCGATCTCGATCGCGTACGACCAGATCTCCGAGGTGATCGAGTACACGCGAGAAGAACGCGGCGCCAAGAAGCAGGCCGAGAACTTCAGCTGGCTGTTGAAGTTCCTCGGCGGGCTCGATCACCAATTCGGCGGAATCGACGCACGCTTCGGCGAACCGCTCTCCCTGCGCGCGGCCCTCGGCCCCCCCGATTCGAACGGCCACGCGCGAAGCGAAGACGACCTGACGGTCCCGAAGCTGGCCTTCGAGGTGTGCACGCGAATCAATCGGGTGACGCCCATTACGCCGATCTCGCTTTCGATGGTGGCGCTACTCGCGTGCGGAGATCGCGGCATGAGCCTGGCCGAGATCCACACATCGCTCACGAATCTCGTGAACTACGTGACGAAGCGCGGCCTGCCGACGACGACGAAGCTCGAGTTCAACACCCTCGAATACGTCGACCAGGTGCTCCAGCCCCTGGTCGAGAGCGGTGTACTGATGCGCTTCGACGAGGGGCCCGAGGTCATCTACTCGATTGCTTCGGATCAACACCTCGCGGCGGCGTACTACCGCAACACCGTGATCCACTTCCTGGTGAGCAGCGCGATCCTCGAGGTCGCGTTGTTGCGCGCATCCGAAACCACCGAAGGCGACTCCGCAGAGGCCTTCTGGGAAGAAGCGATGGCGCTGCGCGATCTGCTGAAGTTCGACTTCTTCTTTCCGGAGAAGGAGGACTTCCGCACCGAGATGAAGCAGGAGCTCTCCCTCTACTCGGATAGTTGGGAGGACACGATCGCCGAGCCCAAGGCCGCGCGATCCTGTTTCGACGTGATCCGTCCCTATCATGCCCACCGCACCCTTCGCTCCTTCGTCGAGGCCTACCAGGTGGTGGCGGATCGCCTGGTGATGCTGGAAGGCGAGCCCGCGGGAGACGAAGCGAAGTTGCTCAAGGAGTGCATGGTCTGGGGCAAGCAGTACACGCTGCAGCGGCGGATCCGGAGCGCAGAATCGGTTTCGAAGTTGCTGCTGCAGAATGGATTGCGCCTCGCAGCGAATCGCGGGCTGATCGAAGGCGACCCCGAAACCCTTCAGGGTGAGCGAGAGGCCTGGGTTTCGGAGCTGCGGGAGGTGTTGCGACGCATCACGGTGATCGACGCCGTGGCCGAGGCGCGCCGAGCGGCGGCGGCCCGTCTATAATTTGGGTTGACGGCTCCAATCTTGGCTGACGGCTCGAACCTGGAGACCCCCATGGCCGCTCGAACCGACTTCAAGCGTTCGATCGAACGCGGACCCTCCGGACCGAAGATCGGCGCCTTCTTCGACGTCGATCGTACGCTGCTCGCGGGTTACTCCGCCGCGGCCTTCATGCGCGACAAGTTCGCGACCGAAGGCATCGACGTGGCGAAGACCATCGCGTCGATCGGCGGCGCGATACGCTTCAGCATGAGCCAGACGAGCTTTCCCACCTTCATCGAGGAATCGTCGGGGGATCTGGTCGGGCTCTCCGAAGAAGAACTCACGGAAGTGGGCGAGCGCGTCTTCGATCAGCGGCTCGTGATGGAGATCTATCCGGAAAGCCGCGCCCTCGTCGAGGCGCACCAGCAGCGCGGGCATACGGTGGCGATCATCTCGTCGGCGACCCACTTCCAGGTCGACGCCCTGGCGCGCGAGCTGGGCATCGAGCACGTGCTCTGCACCGAGCTCGAGTTCGAAGACGGCAAGTTCACCGGCCGCGTCGAGCGCCCCGCGTGTTTCCGCGAGGGCAAGGCGAAGGCGGGGCGCGATCTGGCCGAGCGTTTCGATCTCGACCTCTCGCAGAGCTACTTCTACACGGACAGCACCGATGATCTCCCCCTGCTGAACATCGTGGGCTACCCGCGCCTGATCAATCCCGACAGCCAGCTCACGCGGATTGCGACGCGCAACGGATGGCCCGTGTTCCGCTTCGACAGTCGCGGAACGCCGAGTCTGCGTGAAGTCGTGGGTCTGGCCGCGTCGCTCAGCGCCCTGGCACCGGCGGCCATGGTGGGCATCCCCGCTGCGATCGCGAGTGGGAGTCTGCGTCGTGGCATGGACATGATGGCGTCGACGTACGCGGACCTTTCGACCGCGCTCACGGGCGTCGAGGTCCAGGTCAGCGGTGAAGAGCACATCTGGTCCCATCGACCCGCGATCTTCATCTTCAACCACCAGAGTGGGCTCGATGCGATCATCATGTCGAAGCTCCTGCGACGCGACGTCGTGGGCGTCGCGAAGCGCGAGATCAAGGATCAGCCCATCATCGGGCAGATCGCCGACCTGGCGGGCACGGTCTTCGTCGACCGGGGCAACAGCGTGAAGGCCGTCGAGTCGCTGAAGAACGCCGAGGCCGCGATTCGCCGTGGGCTCTCGATCATGATCGCCCCGGAAGGCACCCGCAGCGCGACCAAGCGGTTGGGCCGCTTCAAGAAGGGCGCCTTCCGCATGGCCCTCGAGACCGGCGCACCGATCGTGCCCGTGGTGATCAAGAACGCCCTCGATGCGTTGCCGCGCAAGGCGATCGTGATCCGCCCGGCCACGGTGGAGGTCGTGGTGCATCCGCCGATCGAAGTCGACGACTGGCAATTGGAAGATATCGACGAGCACATCGCCGAAGTGCGCGATCTCTACCAACGCACCCTCGACGAGGACTAGCTCGGCAGTCGCTCCACGAGTTCACGCGTTTCGTCGGCGATGGCTCGTTCTTCGTCGGCTTCGATGACGTAGATCTCCGCACGCGATTCCGGTGCAGAGATCGTCCCCTCCCGACCCGCACAGGCGAGGTTGCGGGCCTCGTCGACCACGAGCCCCAGACCCTCCATGCCGCCGAGGATCCGGGCGCGCAGGGCAGGGCTGTTCTCGCCGGCACCGCCCGTGAAGACGAGGGCATCGACTCCGCCCAGCACCCCGAGATGGGCACCGATGTAGCGGCGTACCCGATGGCAGAACACGGCGAGTGCGCGCTCGGCGGCTTCGTCGCCGCTCTCCGCGAGTTCGAACAGCCGCTTCAGGTCGCCCGTGTGGCCCGAAAGGCCGAACAGGCCGCTCTCCTTCTGCAGGATCGCCTCGACTTCCCTGGCATCGAGGCCGCGACGCTCCGCGAGGAATGCGTACACGCCGGGATCGACATCCCCCGAACGCGTCGACATCACGAGACCTTCGAGAGGCGTCATGCCCATCGAGGTGTCGATCGAACGTCCATCGCGGATTGCCGCAGTCGAGCAGCCCGCACCCAGATGGCAGGTGATGACGCGCGTTCCATCGGGGCCGCGGCCCAGCCACTCGATCGCGCGCTGGGACACCGAGCGATGCGAACTGCCGTGAAAGCCGTAGCGCCGCACCCCGTCGCGCGCGTACGCGTCGTAGGGCAGGGCATAGAGGTAGGCCGACTCTGGAAGGGTCTGGTGGAAGGCGGTATCGAAGACCGCGACGTGTCGAGCCTGCGGGAAGGCGCGCCGCGCCGCGCGAATGCCCACGAGACACAGGGGATTGTGAAGGGGCGCCAACGGGACGAGGGCTTCGATCGCCGCTTCGACTTCGTCATCGATCAACGTGGCCTGCGAGAACCGGTCCCCGCCGTGAACCACGCGGTGCCCGATCGCGTCGGGCTCAGCCGAACCCGTGGCATCGAGCAACGCGCGCGAAAGCAGATCGAAAGCCCCTGCGTGGTCCTTCGCGCTGACTTCTTCTTCCCGCTCCTGCCCACCCCACGCGATCTGCAAGCGCGTGCTCGAAGCCCCCGCATCGAGCCCCGTGACCTGGCCCGAGGCAAGCACGACGTCGCCCTCGTCGAAGAGCTTCGCCTTGAGGGAAGAACTCCCGCAGTTCGCGACGAGGATCTTCAAGCCGGGACCGAAAGCAAAGCCTCAGGCCGCTGCGACATCACTGAATGCTTCGCTGAGTGATTCGTCGAGGCTCGCGGCGAGCAGCTCGAACTCCGCTTCGGTGCTCACGAAGGGAGGCGCCATGATGAGGATGTTCCCTTGCCCGGGGCTCGTCTCGGCGGTGCGTCCGATGATCACCCCGCGCTTCGCACAGCCGGCGAGCACTGCGGCCACCCGATCGGCGGGCGCCGGCTGCTTGCTGACCTTGTCGGCCACCAGTTCGATGCCGAACAGCAACCCCTTGCCGCGCACGTCGCCGACATTCGGATGGCTGTAGAGCTTCTCGAGGCGAGCCATCAAGCTCCTGCCCGAATCCGCCACGCGCTCGACCAGACCTTCGCGTTCGATGATGGCGAGGTTCTCGAGGCCGACCGCCGTCGAGACGGGATGCCCGCCGAAGGTGTTCACGTGGCGGAAGTGTCGGTGACTCGCCGGCGTTCCGTCGAAGGCCCTGAATACCTCTTCGCTCGCCACCGTGGCGGCCAGCGGCATGTAACCGCTGGCGATTCCCTTGGCCATCGTGATGATGTCGGGCTTAACCCCCCAGTGTTGGTGGGCGAACATCTTGCCCGTGCGCCCGAAACCGGTGACGACTTCGTCGATGATCAACAGCACGCCGTACTTCGTGCATATCTCGCGTACAGCCGGCAGGTAGTCGTCGGGCGGGAACAGGAGCCCGCCGCCGGCGACGATCGTCTCGGTGATGAAGGCGGCGACGCTGTTCGCCCCCTCGCGAAGGATCGTTTCTTCGAGCTTTTCCGCGCAGCGATCGACTCCGCGATACGGGTCGGGGGCATCGGTGAAGACGAAGCCGGGCACGAGCGGTTCGTAGCCGTGGCGGCGTTCCCAGTTGCCGGTGGCCGAAAGCGCGCCCAGGGTGCAGCCGTGATAGCCGCGATGCCGGGCGATGATCTTGTAACGCCCCTGTCCTCCACTGGTCTCTATACCCGTTCGTTGGACCTGATACTGTCGCGCCATCTTGAACGCCGCTTCGTTCGCTTCGGATCCGCTGTTCGAGTAGTAGACCCGCGCGGGGTAGCCGAGGAGTTCGACGAGCTTCGCCGCGAGGCGCACCCCTGGTTCGTGACTCATCGTGCCCGGCACGTAGGAGAGCTTCTTCATCTGTTCGGCCGCGACCTGGGCGAGCTCTTCGCGTCCGTGGCCCACGTTCACGCACCAAAGCCCCGAGACGGCGTCGTAGAAGCGGTTGCCGTCGGCGTCGTAGAGATAACAGCCCTCACCCCGCTCGATGAAGCGCGGCGGCGAGGCCTCGATGCCCTGGTGCTGGGTCAGCGGATGCCAGAGGCTTTCGGCGTCGAGTCGTGAGAGGTTGTCGTCGGCCATCGGAATCTCCTGCGTTCGGCCAGGCGTGGCGTGGTGCGTGGCGCGGGCCCGAGTTTAGGGCGATCCCCGCTCGGTTGCCGTGGCTGGGTGGGGTTGGGTTATCGTGATGGGCCGACCCCCAACCCACCCCCGAAAGGACACCGCCATGCCCAGCGTGATCGCAAATCTGAAGATCAAGGAAGACAAGGTCGAAGAAGCCAAGGTGGCGCTCAAGCAGCTCGCCGAGGAAACCCTCGCGAGCGAAGAGGGAACCCTGGTCTATACGGTCCATCAGCGACAGGACGACCCGACGGCCTTCGTCTTCTACGAGAAGTACGAGAGCGAAGAGGCGTTCAAGATCCACGGCAAGAACCTCGCGAGCAAGGGCGCGGTCTTCGCCGGCATCCTGGCCGGGGCCCCCGAGATCATCATGATCGAAGAAGTCTGAGCCCTTCGAAGTCGAGATCCCCAGGAGTCAAGGAGAAGCCCGCATGTCCGAGAATGCGCAGAAGGCCTATGAGCTGTTCAAGGCCGTCGAGGGAAAGGAAGAAGCCACCGGAGACTGGTTCGAGGTCACCCAGGACATCGTGAACCAGTTCGCCGACGTCACCCTCGATCACCAGTTCATCCACGTCGATCCCGAACGCGCGAAGCAGACCCCCTTCGGCGGTCCGATCGCCCACGGTTTCCTCACCCTCTCGATGCTCACGCACCTCGGTGCTTCGGCGAACCCGGAGAACGTCGACAAGGCGCGCTTCGAAGGCATGATGATGGGCGTGAACTACGGCTTCGAGAAGGTGCGCTTCATCAGCCCGGTTCCCGTTGGCTCGCGCATTCGCGTGCACAAGCTGCTCTCGAAGGTCGAGCTGAAGGGCAACGCCGTGCAGCAGACCCAGACGATGACGGTCGAGGTCGAAGGCAGCGACAAGCCGGCCCTCGTGGCCGACTGGTTGACCCGCGCCGTCTACGCGTAGCCAAGAGCCGCGATGTACCTCGACCTGCCCGACGTCTGTGATCACAATCATCAGCTGGCGAACTTCGCCTTTCTCGGCACCTCGGTCACCGGGGCGGTCTACGAGAACCGCGACGTGTGGATGGCCCACTGCGGCTTTCCCTCGAAGGAGTTCAACGGTTGTTTCTTGAAGGTGCCCGGGCGCCGACACGAAGCCTCGGTGGAAGTCGCCGAGGCGTGGTATGGCGGCGTCTCCCTTCCCTACGTGATCCGCATGCGAACGGATCTCGAGGAGGCCTGTGCGCAGGCGCTCACCGATGCGGGCTACGTGCGGGAGGAGGAAGAGACGCCCGTCATGGCTCTCGACAAGATTCCGGACGCGCCGCCGTTCCAACTCGACGATCTCGAGATCCGCTACGTCGAGAGCCCGGAAGACCTCGCCCGCTTCCAGACGACGACGATGGAAGGCTTCGGCTTTCCCGGTGATGCGGGGAAGCTCTTCCTCACCCCCGCGTTCCACGCGCGACCGGGGGTGCGTCTCTTTCTCGGTTGCGTCGACGGGGAACCCGTTGCGACGTCGGCTCTCGTTGCGACGAACGGCATCGCCGGAATCTACTTCGTGGCCACGAAGGAAGGCTCTCGCGGCAAGGGCTATGGCGAGGCCCTCACCTGGGCCGCCGTATGCGGCGGACGCGAATTCCACTGCACCGTGTCGTGCCTGCAGGCGTCGAAGATGGGGCGACCCGTCTACGAACGGATGGGCTTCGCGACTCCGGCCCACTACATCGCGTACTCGAAGCCAGACGAATCAACGCAAGCGTGAATTCACAAGGAGGCCCACCGTGAATTTCGTTCGAACCCTGCTCGTGTTCGTCCTCTCCCTGGTGCTCTCGACCGCCGCCATGGCGGGCGGCTCCATCGCCGATCGCCTCGCAAGTGCCGATCGATCCGACGTCGACAAGGCCCGCGATGCCGGACGCAAGCCCGCCGAGGTGCTCGCCTTCCTCGGCGTCGAAGAAGGCATGACGGTGATCGATGTGATCGCGGCCGGCGGTTGGTACAGCGAAGCCCTCGCGGCTGCGGTTGGCCCGACGGGCCGGGTCTACGCCCAGAACCCCGACTTCGTATTGAAGTTCCGCGAGGGCGCGAACGAGAAGGCGATCAGCGCCCGCCTGGTCCATGATCGCCTGCCGAACGTCTCCCGCCTCGACGCCGAGATCAGCGACACGGGCCTGGCGGAAGGCTCGGTCGACCTGGCATTCACCGCGTTGAACTTCCACGACATCGTCAACGGTCGCGGCGAAGAGGCGACGGCCGGCTTCCTCGCTTCGATCAAGGCGTTGCTGAAGCCCGGCGGCATCCTCGGCATCGTCGATCACGACGCATCGCCGGGCAACGACAACGAAAAGCTCCACCGCATGCCGAAGGCGCAAGCCATCGAGGCGGTCACGAAGGCGGGCTTCGAAGTCGTCGCCGAGGGCGAGATGCTCCGCAACCCCGACGACGATCACACCCAGAGCGTCTTCGGCGAGCTCCGCGGCGAGACCGATCGCTTCGTGCTGAAACTCCGCAAGCCGTAGGAACGTCCGCCGACGATCAGCGCTCGAGCGACAGCCAGAGTCGAAGGAGATGGCGCTTCTTCTCCGGCTCCGGCCACTCTTCGTACCCGGTGCGAGCGTGGAGCACGCTGTGGTTCGAGACGAGTTGGATGTCGCCGGCCTGCAGGTTCATGTCGAAGTACATGCCCGGGGTCATCGCGATCTCCTCGTAGGTGTCGAGGAGTTCGCGTTCGAGATCGGTGTGACGGGGGGCGTCTTCGTGGCGCTGCACCGAGCGGAAGTAGTCGCTGTGGTAGAAGGTGCGCAGCTGACCTTCGCTGTAGCGACACGGCGGGATCGGGAAGAAGCGAACGGGGTCGCCCTCCTTGGCGTCGCGGATGTCGAGGAGCATGGGTTCGAACAAGCGCTCGGCCAGCTCCGGGCGCTTGGTGCGCAGGGCGTTGAAGACGCTCACCGAACTCACGATGCGACTGCGTCCGCCCGACTTCGCCTGCTGCTTGCACAGGAGGCCCACGACGTCGGCAGCGTCGCAGTGATATCGGATGTTGGCCGTGGTCTGGTAGAGGCGGACGAACTCGTCGGTCTCGCGCGCACCGGTATCCCGCACGTGCCCCAGCAGATCGCCCTGGGGGTTCTGCCCGCCCGGCTCCCCGAGGTGCAGGCCGAAGCACCAGAAGAAGCGCTCGAGGTCTTCGTCGCTGAAGCGTTCGATCGGCAGGCCGCTGATGAGCAGGAAGCCCCGGCCGTTCAACAGCTCTTTGCGCCACGCGTCGAAGCTTGCCTTCGAACCGGGCAGGGGAAAGTCATCGCGCGTGAGTTCGCCGGTCGGCTTGCCCGTCGCGCGTGCGTGTTCGAGGGCGCGCTCGATCTCTTCGATCTGCTCGGGAGTCCACGCCACTTGCCAGCTGTCGTCGCGTTCGAGGTCATCTCCCCGCCAGGCCGCCGGGCCTTCGACCGGCCCAGCCGGAATCGCGTCGTGGGGTCGACCGAAGTAGTGCGAGCCCTGCTCGCTGAATGTCCTGAAGTGCGCCATCACATCACCTTATCGCGACCGGGTTGATCACCATCTGCACGGCACCCACGAACTTGGGTTGCCCGAGCACGAAGAGGAACTCCCAACCTTCGTCGGCCACGAGTTCTGCCGTGTCCATGTTCTCGAGGATGTAGATCCCGTTCTTCGCGAGCAACTCCTGGTGGACGGGAAACGCGGCCTCGGGGTCGGGGTTCGGCAGGACCTCGACCGCCCAGGTGTCGGCCCCCACCGCGACGACGCCCTTCTTCGCGAGGTACTTCGCGCCGGAGAGGTCGAGGCCGGGTTCGCTTTCGAGAAAGCGCTTCGGGTCGCTGGTGGCCAGGGGCTGCCAGCCGGTGTGGATGAGCACGACGTCCCCACGTCCGATCTCGATGCCCTGGCGTTTCGCGGCCGCGCGGATTTCTTTCTCCCCGATGGGCGTGCCGCCATCGAGCATCTTCTTCTTCATCAGTCCCGCCATGTCGAGCACGACGCCCCGGGTCACGATGGGGGGAAGCAAGTGGGTGCCGAACTTCGCGAGGCCCTCGGGTCGCCAGAAGTCGGAGACGTGGGTGCCGTTGTAGTAGCGATGATCGATGCCGAGATGGCCGAGCCCGTCGAGCTGCGAGCCGATGCCGAGCCAGGTGGTCATCCAATCGTCGTTGAAGGTGCCCTTGTTCTTGCCGACCGTCGCGCCCGATCCGTCGCCGCTCGCCACCGCGAAGAGCTGGAAGCTCCGCGCGCCGAAGGCCGGCGTTTCGCGGCCCGTCTCGACGCCGAGGGAGTAGGTCTTGCCCGTCTTCACGAGCTTCGCGGCGCGCACCACGCCTTCGGGGCTGAGTTCGTTGATCGCGCCGAGGGTATCGTCGGCGCCCCACTTCGATGGGTACCAGCTCGCATCTTCGGCGCTCGCCGTGGATGCCAACAACCCCACCACCGCCAAACCGACGACTGAGATGCGCTTCATCGAACTACCTCCCTCGTTCGTGTAGACGAATCAATCCTTCCTGCACGACCGACGCAATCAAGCGACCGTCGCGCGTGTACACCAGCCCGCGGTTGAAACCGCGTGCTCCGGCCGAGCGCGGTGCGTCCTGGACGAAGAGCAACCACTCGTCGGCGCGAAAGCGCGAGTGGAACCAGATCGAGTGGTCGAGGCTCGCCGACTGGAAGCGCCGATCCATCCACGAAAGGCCGTGGGGCAGGATACAGGTGTCGAGCAGATTCATGTCCGACGCGTAGGCGAGCAGGCATTGATGCAGGGCGAGCGAGTCGGGCAGCTCACCGGCCGTGCGAATCCACACCGCCATGTGGGGCGGACGCTTGTCGGGCTCGAAGGGGTCGACGGGATCGATCACGTGCTGTTCGAAGGGCGACTCGCCTTCGTACCAGTGCTTGAACTCGTCGGGCACGCGTTCGCGAATGGCACGCCGGAAGATCTCGGGGTCGGGGAGATCTTCGGGCTGGGGGGTGTCGGGCATCGGCATCTGGTGTTCGATGCCTTCCTCTTCCACCTGGAAGCCCACCGACATGCTGAAGATCGCCTTGCCGTGTTGGATGGCGACGACCCGGCGCGTGGTAAAGCTCTTGCCGTCGCGGATGCGATCGACTTCGTAGATGATCGGCGTCTTCGGGTCGCCCGGACGCAGGAAGTCGCCCTTGAGCGAGTGGGCAACCCGGCCATCGACCGTGCGTTCGGCCGCGACCAGGGCCTGGCCCACCACCTGGCCGCCGAAGACGCGCTGGGAGCGCTCCTGGGGGCTGCGGCCGCGGAACAGGTTCACCTCGAGTTCTTCGAGATCGAGCAGGTCGAGCAGGCGTTCGAGGGCACTCATGCCGCGGAACTCGCCGGCTTGTTCGCGCGGAAACGGATCGGGATGCGGCCCGGCACGCGGAACAGGGAGAGGCCCCATTCGGTCTCGTCGTTCACCAACTCGAGGTCGTCGAAGCGTTGCACCAGGGTGCCGATCGCGATCTGGCTCTCGAGGCGCGCGAGATGGGCGCCCAGGCAGAGATGCGCCCCGCCGCCGAAGGAGAGGTGATCGGGGACGCTCAGCTCCCGTGCGTAGCGACTGACGTCGAAGCGTTCGGGATCGTCGAAGACCTCGGGGTCGCGGTTGCCCGCGGCCAGCATCGCGATCACTTCGCTGTCCTTCGGGATCTCGTAGCCACCGAAGGTGTGGGGCTCGTGGAGTACGCGCACGCTCGCGAGGATCGGCCCCGAGTAGCGCAAGCACTCTTCGACCGCGCTCACGATCCACTCCGGGTGTTCGCGCAGCCGCGCGAGTTCTTCGGGGTGCTTGATCAGCGTGGTGAGCCCGTTGCCGATCAGGCCGATCGTCGTCTCGAACCCGGCGATCAAGAGCCCCACCGAATTCGAGAGCAACTCGAGGGGATCGAGGCGATCACCTTCTTCTTCTGCAGTGATGAGCACGCTCAACAGGTCGTCGCCGAGGTTCTTGCGCCGTGCGTCGATCAGGTTCTGGAAGTAGCCAATCAGGTTCGACGCGGCGGAGTCGACGCGCGCACGCAGGGCGTCGTCGCCGATGCCGCGGACGGTGAGCAGGCCGTGGGTCGCGTCGGCGGTCCAGTTCGTGAAGGTCTCCTGGTCTTCCGGCGGAATGCCGAGCATCTCGCAGATCAGCGTCGCGGGAACCGGGCGCGCGAGGTCGGCGACGAGATCCATCTCGCCTCGATCGGCCACGCGATCGAGCAGGTCATCCGTCACCGCCTGGATGCGAGGGCGCCAGCCTTCGATCGCACGCGGAGTGAAGGCCTTACTCACGAGCTTGCGCAGGCGCGTGTGGGTCGGCGGGTCCTGCAGCAACATGAACTGTCCGCGTCCGGGCTCTTCGACTGTCTGCCCCGGGAGCATTCCGTTGGTCTGGCGCATGCCCGCGCCATGGCTGCGCAATACGCTCCTTACGTCCTCGTAGCGGGAGAGCCGCCACTGCCCTTCGGGCGTGAGGTTGACGGGCTGGGTTTCGCGCAGCTCGCGATAGCCCGAGTAGGGATCTTCGGGTTGGCTGTCGCTCGGGATGGAGCCGTACCAACCCGGTACCGGTGTCTTCGTCTTCGTTTCCGTCATCGACTACTGCGCTCCGAGTTTCGTGTAGTCGACGGTGCGCCAGCGATCGGGTTGCATGGTGACGAGCAGGTTGTCTTCTTCTTCCGGCTGCCCGGCCATGTACATGTCGCCGAGTTCCTGGCCGAGGTAGCGGTGCGCCATCGCGCGGGTCTCGGTGTCGCGATCCGCGGGGCGGGTCTCGATCACCGGCCCCTCGACGGAGACGTACTTGTAGATCCCCGGCGTCTCATCCTGCGCGACCAGGGTGAAGCGACCCGCCTTGGCGAGGGCACGACCCTTGGCGCTCTGCTCCCCGGTGATCACCCACACGCCGACGCTCGGGCTGTAGTCGTACCAGATGGGAACGGAAAGGGGCGGTGCGCCATCCTGCTCGATGCTGATCACACCCACGTGAAGCCCCATCAAGAAGGCTTCGCGCTCTTCGCGCGTCATTTTCAGTGACATGTTGCGGGTCTTCCTCGGCGTGGGCGCGCTGGGATTGGGATCGGGATGTTCAACGGAGTTCGAGAGTCTTCAACCGGTATCGAGAGTCTTCAACCGATATCGAGAGACTTCAACCGATATCGAGAGTACCGGCCGGCCCTTCGAGGGTCGCGCATAGCGCAGGCGCGTCGCCCTGTTCGACGTTCAGTTCGGTGCCGAGTGCGCTCAAGACCTCTTGGATCGAATCGGGGTCGGGGTGCACCCCCGAGAACGCGGTCAGCATGCAGCGCGCGATGTCGTCCTGCTCGGGTCGCGAAGGATGGGGCGTGGCCTCCCAATCGATCACGAAGGGCACGAGTCCGTCGCCCACCGGCTCGGGCCGCAGGGTGAGCTTCCATTCGAGGCGTTCGCCCTCGGGTGTGGTGCGCGAAGCAGGGAAGGTGATCCCCGTGTCGTAGCCGCGCTCTTTCGAACGCGCGGTGTCGGCGGCGATGTCGCCGCTGCGCACCGCCCAGGTGACGAGGCGCGCACCTTCCAGTTCCGACAACCCGAAGGGCGGAGGCTGCGGCGGATCGGGGTTATCGGGGTCGAGGGCGATCAACTCGACATAGCTCTTGTCGCCGAGCGGCAGGATCGCGTTGTGGCTGCCGAAGCCTTCGTGCCGGCCGCCGAACCAGGCGCGCACGCCGAGTTCCTTCTCGAAGCGCGCAATCGCTTCGTCCAGATCGGGGACCGCGTAGACCAGGTGATCGAGGGGGAGGGGGTTTGGCATGGTGCGAAGGTTGGCTCGCTCAGTGGGTCGGCGCCACCCACTTCACGCGTTCGAAGTACTTCTGGATCTCGGGAACCTCTTCCGACATCTGATGCCGCCCCCACTGCACGGCGCGATCGAGGTCGCGCGCCGCGGGGAGCAGGTTGACGGGCGACAGGGTGGGTTTGAATTCGACGCGCTTGCGCGCGTAGCGTTCGTTGAGGGCGACCTGATACGAAAGCACCCGGGTGATCGGTTGGAACATCAGGTGATTGAGGCCGATCTGCGGGTGGAAGCAATCGAAGGCGAGGATGTAGGTGTTGCGGGTGCCGATCTTGCCCGCCTGCACCTGTCGCCACGCCGTCCGCGAAGGAACGTTGTTGGCCACGCCACCGTCGACCAGCGCGGTGACGTCTTCGCGTTCCATCAGCTGCGTGAGCATGCTCTCCATGTGGGGATCGTCGCGCGTCATGTCGTAGTGGAGGATGCCCGGAATCGCCGCCGAAAAGCCCGCGGCATCGATCGCGTTGAAGCGTCGCGTGAGATCGTCGCCCCCGATCACGATCTCCTGCACCGCGCGCGGATTGATGAAGCCGACGAGCTGCACGAGCTGTGAGGCGATCTGCGCCCGCAGTTGCAGACCACTCGGCCGCTTGTCGACGGGCAGATGATGGGAGCGCGCGTACTGTTCGGGGTCGAGGCCGTCGAGGGCGTTGCGTCGCACGCCCGCGACCACGGTTTCGAAGGGGATCCGCAGGTCGGGCAACTCGTAATCCCGCGTCTTCCAGTTCGGGAACTCGTTGCCGAAGGCCGTGTGGAGGAAGAGGCGTACGACACCCGGCAAGCCGAAGCGTGTCTTGAGGCTCACGAAGCGAAAGATCTCCTCGCGCTTCATGCTCTTGGCGACGTGGATGTACTCGTCGAAGTCGATCTCCTTGTCGCGCGCGCGGAACAGGCCAAGCACCGCGCCGATCGATGCGCCGATCACGTAGCCGGGATTGAGCCGCGCGTTCTGCAACACCTCCCACGCGCCGAGGTAGACGTAGCCGGCACCGCCTCCACCTCCGGCCACACAGACCAGGGTCTTCTGGCCGAGCTCTTGATCGAGTTCCTTCTCGTCGAAGTGATCGACGTACTTCTCGAGCACCTCGTCGCGCGTCTTCTCCATGTTGGGAAGCATCGGGAAGAGGGCGCGGCTCGCGTTCTCGATCCGTTCGCGACTGTTCTTGGTGTCGACCAGGATCTGGCCGAGCCCGCTCATCACCCGCCGCCGCCAACCCGCGAGCCGCGGCGAGC
>JANQEL010000096.1 GCA_028278345.1 Myxococcota bacterium | reverse complement strand
GGGCACCTGCTATCAGGGTTGCTCGTACGTGCCGACCGGCGAGTTCGACCCGCGTGACCCCACGCCGCCGCGCGACCTCGACCCGAGGCCGTGGGTCGTCATCCCCGACCCGCCGGACGATGCGATCGCTGTGAATCCGAATGCGGTCCCGAGCAGCACGACCACGACGCAGTCGACTGCACCCCCGACCGCACCGACCACCACCAACAGCGGAGGCCGCGCGACGCCGACCACGCCCATCACGCTCTTGAAGTCGATGCCGCTAGTTCGATTTCCCTGATGCGTGGGTCCAATCCGCGAAGCCCATTCCCTTGCCCGGGCGCGTCGGCGTCCGGGCGGGGAAGTCGGTTCCGTAGGCGCGGTTCACGATGTGGGGAAGCCAGGCGTCGTCGCCTTCCGCGGGAAAGTCGGCTTCGTCGTGCAACCAGCGAAAGGCCCGCAGGAGCGCGCGGTCACCCCATTCGAAGGCGGGGTAGCCGCGTCGCTCCAGCAGCACGGCCTGCACGACCGCACCCTGGAGCGCTTCGTAGACGTAGTTCTCTTTCGGGGGCGGCCACCGAAAGCCGCCGCCGCGTCGCTGATCGTCGGGCAATACGCCGTCGATCGAGTGTCCGCGGCGTCTCGCACCGACCGGGTTCACCGCATGGCGGCGAAAGAACGAGAACGGCGGCTGCCAGGAAGCATCACCGAATTCGAAGCCGCGCCAGCCACCGGCTTCTCCCAACCAACCCTTGAAGACGTGGGCCGCGCGCTCGACTTCGTCTCTGTCTGCGAGATGGATGGCCACCGCGAGGCGCGTGGCGCCGGCATGGGTGCCCCAGTTGTTCGGTCGATCTTCGTGGGTGCTGCGCAAGGTGCGGCCTTCGAAAGTGCGCGCCTGGAGCCTTCGCAACCACGCATCGAAGTCGCGGCGCTCCTGGCCTTCGAGGCCGACGAGTTCTGCCGCAATCACGTAGGAGAGGAGTTCGCGCGCCAGGGCGAGGACGTTGGCTCGTCGCTCGGTGCCGCGAACACGGCGAAGCGCCTGCTCGACCGATCGCTTCGCTTCGGCGTCTCCGGTGCGCGCGTACAGCAGAGCGCGAGCGAGTACACGCACGTTCGTGGGATCGTCCTGGTTCGAGAGGTTGGGACGATCGATCGGCTTCGAAGCGACGCGACGGAGTGCATCCCAGGCCGCGCCTTCGGCGGGAAGCGCCTGGATCTCTTCAGTGTCCAACCACAAGGCGCGCGCTTCCGCATCGACCCTGGTTCGCGCTTCGGCTGCTTCGTCGGCGCGTGCGCATGCAGCCACGAGTACGAGCAGCGCGCACGAAAAGAATCGCCGAACGGGGATGCGCCGCTTCACACGCCGACCACACGCGCGAAGAAGGGCAGGCGCAGCAGCTCGGGAAAGGAGCGCGCGAGATCGAGGGTGGGCGCCGTCGATCGCAGAAGAGCGAGCGATAGCCCGCCGAGCAGCACGAGCTGGACGATGAAGGTGGGCTGCCACACCCATCCGACGAAGCTCACGAGCGAAGTCGCGATCGCAAGCTTCAACCAGATGCACTTCTGGGATCGCGGCACCGCGTCGATGCCCGGCGTTCGCAACAACACCACCTGCCGCGCGATCGAGCCCGCCAGGCGCGCGGCCGTGACGGCGATCGCGGCTCCGAGGGGTCCCCAATCGGGACAGAGCACCAATCCGAGTCCGACTGCGATCGCAATCGTCAGTAGATCCACACGCACCAGGGCGCGCGTGCGTTCGAAGACCTGAAGCGTCTCGCCGTTGAACGCCATGCAGACCGAAACGTAATGACCGACCGCGAGGATCGCGAGCAGCTGAGCCGATTCCGCGTAAGCCTCGCCGAGCAACACCGGCACGAACCCGGGCGCGATCCCGAACGTCAGCCCGAAGAGTGGAAAGCTCAGTACCGCGACCCACGCAGCCGACTTCCAATGATGCTCCCACAGGGCCGCGTCGTCGCCACGCGCGTGAAAGCGCATGGCGCTGGGCATGAAGAGCATCGAAAAGCTCTGCACCACCAGCCCGATCAGCGCCGCGGCGGGAACGACCGCGCGCATCGCGGCCACGCCCGCTTCGCCGTCACTCCACATCAACACCACCGTCGTCACGACCGTGAAGGCGATGAAGACGAGATCCGAACTCATCAAGGGAAACGAGAACCGCAGCAGCGGCCGCCACGGCACGCGCCACTGCGAGACCGGAAGCGGCAGGATGCCGTGGGCATGCAGCTGTCGATGCGCGAGATGGAGACAGAGCGCGAGCCCGAGCACGCCTCCCGCCAGGTAGGCGAGCGCCAACATCTCGACGTCACCCCCGGCCAGGAAGACCAGGAGCACCGCCGCCGCGCGCAGGCCCGGTGCCAGCACGTGCTTGCGAAAGAGGATCTCCCGCGGCCTCGAGAAACACGCCAGAGTCTGGATTCCGATCGTGTCCAGGGCTTGGATGGGCGCCAGGATGGCGAGGATCAAGACGATGCGCGTGCCCTCCCCCGCCGGCATCCCACTCCAACCGAAACCCGAGAGCCAATGGAGCACCGCGAAGCTCACCACACCGAGGCCGACGATCGTCGCGCACACGAGTGCGAGAGTGCCCATCACCTGCGCGCCTTCACCCCGCTCGGCGTGGTAGGGAACGAAGCGATTGGCACCGCGACCGAGCCCGAACTTCACCACCAACTCACCCGCGAGGGCCAGTGCCAGGCCATAGGCGAAGACACCGAAGTCGTCCTTGCTGAGCAGGCGCACGATGGCGACCTGCACGCCGAAGTTCACGACCTTCGAGAGCATGCGGCCCGCGAGCAATAGACTCGAACCGCGCAGCTGTTTCTCGACCTCGCCGCCGGTCGTCGCGTTCTTCGCCTCACCGCTCATACGCGCGCTCCGTCAGCGCGAAGCCGATCCGCGGTCTCGCGAAGGGCCTTGAAGAGGAAGGCGGCCAGGGGCGGCGTCCCGGGTACGGCGCTCGCCGCGGCCGCGAGTCCGATCAGCATCCAGAAGTAGCGGATGTAGGCCGCGTGGAGGAAGAGACTCGTGGTGAGGGAGATGACGATCGCGAGTTCGAGACCACACACGACGCCCCACAACCCACGATCCGTGGAGGCGAAGCGACGACGCGCGCGGTCGAGCTCGCGAAGCGATAACGCGATCACCGCCCCGAAAGCCAGCAGGCCGACGAGTCCGGTTTCCGCCGCCAGCTGCAGGAAGAGGTTGTGCGATCGCCGACCGTACGAGCGCACCTTGCCACCGACGACGCTCGCGTTCTCTTCGTAGGAGTACGGCGCCAGTCCCGGCCCCGCTCCGAGGATCGGATGCTCGAGGAAGAGCAGGCCCGCGGCCTTCATCGCGGTCAGTCGCCCACGCGCTGCGCCATCGGCATTGCGCAGACCCGCCGGCTCGAGGCCGAGGCTTCGCACGGCCACCTGACCGATGCTTCCCACGCGCGCCGCGTAGTGGGGGTTCGCGAGGAACAGGACCAGGCCGGCCGCCCCCACCGCCACGAGGTGACGCCAGCGCAGCATCTTGAAGGCCAGGGCGAAGGGCACTGCGAGCGCGAGGGCCACGATGGTTCCGCGCGAGAACGCGAAGAGCATCCCGACCACCACCAGGCCGACAGCGAGCCAGCACGCAAGGCGTTTCGCGCCATGCAGCGCGAGAGCGGCACCCGCACCGATCGGGATCAGCACCGACATGATCTGCGCGAAGCGGTTCGTTTCCCCGATCGGCCCCGCGAGCCGGCGCGCCACGCGCCCTTCACCGTCGACGATGGCCGAGTCGAGCTGACCGAAACCCATGAAGCCATACTCGGCGGGGCCGAGGACTTGTTGGGCAAGCGAGATCGCGCCCATCACCGCGCCGGCGGCGATCAACGCGAACGACGCACTGCGCACCTCCTCGCGTGTGCGCACCGCATTGGCGATCAGGAGGGCCAGCACCACGCCCTCGAGCAGCCAGGTCTCCACCGTTTCCATGGCTTCGAAGGGATGACTCGAAAGCAGCGCGCTCACCATATGCACCAGGAGCATGATGAACGCGGCGACGATCACACGGGGAAAGAGAACGGGCTCCCCGCGTTGGATCACGCGGTACGCGACCGGAACGGCGAGCAGCATCGGCACCGCCGCCGCCAGGAAGAAGGGCGCGCCGTGGATTCGCACCGCGACCACGGGGGCGTTCAGGTATAGAAGGAAGAGCAGGAAGGTGGTGAGCCAGATCATCGGGTCGGCCCCGCCACGGCACCCGAGGGTCGTTGCGAATCCCAACGCGCGATGCGATCGCCGCGCAACACCCCGAGGGTCGCTCGCGCGCACGCCGCGTTGACCATCACGATGTAGGCCACGATCGCGATGACGCGGAAGCGGCAGAGGCCCGGCCACGCAAGCCCCAACGCACCCAGACCGACGAAGAACGACGCCGCCAACGCGACGGAGCGGAGTTCGGCCCCCGCGAACCAGGCGAAGGGCGTGATCGAGACGAGCAGCGAAAGCGGCAGCCACACGAGTCGCCGCAGCAACTTGTGCACCGCGAGTTCGAGCGCGTAGAGCCCCGTTCGCGCGGGGTTCATGAGCGCCCGCCGATAGCCCACACCCCGCAAGCCGCGCGTGATGATCCGCACCTTGCGCTGGAACTCTCCGCTCCGCGCTTCGGCCGGCGGTTCGAACGCGACCGCAGCCTCTTCGAACACCAGGCGGCGTCCCTTCGCGATCACACCCGTCGAGATCATGAAGTCGTCGGTGGCGTCCGGGGGCGGCGGCTCGAAGTGTTCGCGCCGAATCGCGTAGATGGCGCCCGTTGCCGAGATCGCATTACCGGCCCGGCTCTGCCAGCGCTTGAGCAGGCGGTCGAAACTCCAGTAACTGCGTTCGCCGATCGCTTCTTCGTCCGATTCGACGTAACGCTGATCCCCGGCCACACCGCCGACCTCGGAGTCGGCGAAGTTGCGCACCAGCGTGCGGAGCGCATCCGGACGCCAGCAACTGTTCGCATCGGAGAAGGCCAGGATCTCCGCACCGGAAGCCTCGACGGCCGCCGCCAGGGCCGCCGCCTTCCCACCGCGCGGCAGATCCAATACCCGAACGCCCCGCGAAGCGAAGCCCTCGGCAATCTCCACCGTCCGGTCGCGCGAACCGTCGGAAGCGATCCAGATGCTCAAGCGCTCGCTCGGATAGTCGAGGGCGAGCGCGTTCTCGATTCGCTGCCCGATCGATGCTTCTTCGTCGTGGGCCGCGATGATGAGATCGACTTCGGGTTCGATCTCCCCGACCGCGATGCGTGCGGGCGCGAGCACGGCGTGAAACGCGAGAAGTACGGGATAGGCGACGAAGGGCAGGCCGATTGCCGCCACCGCCAGGAGGATCAGGAGATCGATCATGCGTCGTCTCCTTCTCCGAAGAAGGCCTCGAGCAGCTCTTCGCGATTGAGGCGGGCGTTGAACTCGGCTTCGACGATCGCCCGCGCGCCGGCACCGAGTTTCTCCCGCAACTCGGGCGCCTGGGCGAGACGCACGAGCGCGGCGCGGATGCCGTAGGCATCCCCTGGTTCGACGAGCAGACCGCTCTCCCCTTCGCGCACGATCTCGGGAATACCCGAGAGGCGACTCGCAACGAGAGGCAAACCCATCGCCCCCGCTTCCATCAGCACGACGGGGATCCCCTCGCGCCGCCCGTCGGTGGTGGGCACGCTCGGTGCAACCGAAACGTCGACGCCTTCGAGTACGCGCCGCACGGCCTCGCGTTCGAGGGCCCCGTGGAAGACGACGTGCTCGCGAATGCCGAGACCGGTCGCGAGACGTTCGAGCATCTCGCGATCTTCACCATCGCCGACCAGATGACAACGCCAGTCGATCGCGTGCTCGCCGAGTTGGGCACAAGCCTCGATGAGGACACGCTGCCCCTTCACGGCATGCAGCGTCCCCACGCACACGATCTCCAGGCACGCATTTCGCCGTTCACGCGTCGCTTGGATCTCGGGGTCGACGCCACAGTGGATCACGCGCACGCGATCGCCGAAGCCCTCACCCACGCGATCGAGGATGAAGCGGCGGTTGTACTGCGAGATCGCCACGGTGAACGACGCCTCCTCGACCTTCTCCCGCAGCATCGACTGCTCGCGGTGGAGATCCGAACCGTGCGCCGTGAAACTCCAGGGAAGCCCCGTGAAGCGCCCCACCACGAGCGCTGCCGCCGCGGGGTGACTCGCGAAGTGGGCGTGCACGTGTTCCACACCGAGTTCGCGCATGCGACGCGCGAAGCTCACCGCCTTCGGAAAGATCGCGAGCCCGCCCGCGAGGTATCGGATGCTGCTGCGATTCGCGCTCACGAGCTTCCACAGCGTGCCGAGATAGAGCGCGGGACGACGCGCGAGTTCCACGAGGTTGTCGCGCAGGATCTCGAAGTCGAGGGTCGGCAGGAAGTGGGCCCGTTCGACGACCACCCTCGCCTCGGGATGGACGACCTTCGCGGGCTCGCGCCAGAGTGGAAAGACTTCGACGCGGACACCGCTCTCTTCGAGACCGAGGATCTCGTCGAGCACGAAGGTCTCGGTCAACTTGGGAAAGCGCGACATCACATAGGCGACGCAGCGCCCGGCGTTCGACGAGGCGTTAGCCGCGGCGGCTCGCGGAGCCGTTTCCGCGGAAGCGTTGCGCGCCCTCGCCGCCCCCATCAGCCTCGAACGTCGCGCAAACGCGCGGCCGCCGCGCGCGCCGAGACGCCTCCGCGCCCATCTTCTTCTGGCGGCGTATGCGAAACGCGCGCGAGTCGTCGCCGGGTGCGCGCTTCGTCGGCTGCATCGATCAGGTCATCGACCGCGAGGGCATCGCGCGGAAAGCAGGCGACGCCCGTCTGGATCTCGATCGAAAGCGTCTCGCGCACGGCCGCGGCGAGTCGATCGGCCAGGGCCTCGACCTCCTTCTCTTCCACCTCGGGTACGCGACACAGCACGCGGCCATCGGTCGCGACCACACCCGCGTAGCGATGGAGCGCGTCGCGCAGCACGCCTTCGAGTTCGTAGACGCAACGCGCATGGGCGAGGCGCTCGAGTACGGGGCTCGCCGTGAGGGCGAGGGGCGGCACCGTGCCCGGTTGCGGAGAAACCGAAAGCACCACGAAGGGCCGCTCGTGGCGTCGCGAGCGGGCGACTTCATCGGCGACGTCGCGCCGAAAGGTCTCGAGGGCCACATCGGGATCACTGCCGAGGGCCACCTGCCCCGCGATCGATTCGAGTTCGCGTTGATCGTCGACGGCGCGCGCCGCAAGCAGCACTGCGCCGATGAAGAAGAACCAATCGACCATCAAGCGCAGCACGCTCGCGCCGTACCCATCGACGGTCGCCAGGAGCGCAATCACCGGAAGGCCGATCACGAGCAGGGGCTCCCGGCGCACGCGGCGATCGACGATCAGCACGAGCGAGCCGAGCCCCGCCACGACTTCGGGCCAACCGAACACTCCCATTACGTCTGCGAACAGGAGCGCGAACGCGGCGGCGGTCCAGATCGCCCAGAGGGTCCAATGTCGTCGCAGGATGGGAAACATCGATGAATGGCTCAGTAGGCGCCGCGTTGGGACAACACGGCGGGGATCGTTCGCAGCAGGATCGAGATATCGAGGGCGATGCTGCGGTTGCGCACGTAGGCGATGTCGAGGCGCACGCGCTCGTCGAAGTCGATGTCTCCGCGCCCGCGTACCTGCCAGAGACCGGTGAGCCCGGGCACGACATCGAGTCGTTCGGTGTGCCAGAGCTCGTAGGTATCCGCGGAGAACGAGGTGGGCCGCGGCCCGACGAGACTCATGTCGCCCCTGAGGATGTTCCAGAGCTGCGGCGCTTCATCGAGGCTGGTGCGGCGCAGGAAGTGCCCCACCTTCGTCACGCGCGGATCGTCGGTCAGCTTGAAGTCGGGGCCGCCCATCACGTTCGCGTCGGCGAGCTCTTCCTTCATCTCACTCGCGCCGACGATCATCGTGCGGAACTTCAACATCTTGAAGCGATGCCCGGCGAAGCCGGTCCGCTCCTGGACGAAGAACACCGGGCCGCGGCTCGTCAGCCGAACCGCAAGGGCACACGCGGCCAGGATCGGAAGCGCGACGGGCAGCGCGAGCACACAGAGGATCAGGTCGAGGGCGCGCTTCTTGATCGGGTAGGCCCGGGCGTATCGGCGTCCGTGCGCACCGGAGTGGATGGGAAGCTCATCCGTCGCTTCCACCCAGCCCCTGCTCTTCGCCAGCGTGCCGCTGCCCACTTCGAATCCTCGCTCGTCGCTTCGATGCGGCTTCCTGCCCACACCTCATCCAATGCGCCCGCCCCGTGCACAGACACAGTCGGGTGACCCGGAACAATCTCGAAACGACAACGTAGCATTTTCACTACACAAGAGTCTGTGTCGAAGGGCGCTTCCAACGCATTGATCGAGGTTGCGGGGCGGACCCATCACGAGCCGGCAACCCCTCTGCAGCAAGCACTCACCCGTGTGTAAGTCATCGAATTTCAAACCTATTCTTGTCATGTGTGTAATACCACCCAAACCTCTTCTCCGATAAAATCGCTTCGGCGAGGACACCCGTGCGCCTCGCACCACGCCGCGCATTCGGCCCCTTCCCCCGGACCCCTCCTCCTTGAGCGACTCCCAACTCCCCACGCCTGCCCCCGGATCCGAAGACGACGAACGACAGCCCGAGGTGCGCCTCGAGCTGACCCGCACCGGCGTCCAGGAGGTGCTCTCCCTCTATTCACAGGAGCAGCGGTCGGGCCCCGACGAGCCCACCTTCAGCCTGCGCTTCGCCGACCTCGAAGCGGCGGTTCGCGAACGCCGTCGCATGCTGGGCTATGGCGCGCTGGCCGGCGCGCTGATCGGTTTGCTGATCGCGTTGGCGAGCACGCCCCTCTACCCCGTCACCGCCCAGGTGGTGATCGAGCGCCAGGAGTCGACGGCGGCCGAAGGTTCGACGCGCGCCTCGGGCGGGTCGTCGTTCATCGCCACCCAGGCCGAGGTGATGCAGAGCGATTCGGTGATCTCCGAAGCGGTGGCCGCGATTCCGCGAGCCGAACACCTAGATGAAGATGCGGACCCCGTGGCCGATGCGGCCGCGGCGGTGCAGGCCTCCCCGGTCTCGGGAACCCAGGTCGTGGCCCTAGGCTATCTCGGCCCCGACGGCGCCCACGGCGTG
Organism: Myxococcota bacterium; assembly: GCA_028278345.1. Lineage (GTDB taxonomy): Bacteria > Myxococcota_A > UBA9160 > UBA9160 > UBA4427 > DUBZ01. Next base: position 11,253 of record JANQEL010000096.1, on the reverse strand, counting down.
GCCCTGCTCGAAGCGATCGTCGACGCCTATCGGAACGTGCTGCGACGCGACGAAGCCTCGCGCCAGAGCGAGAAGCTGCGGGCGAAGCAGGCCGAGATCGCCGTGCTCGACGAAGAGGCGATCGAACTCGAAGACAAGCTCGCGGCGCTTCGCCTCGAGAACGGGACGTTCGGAAGCGCCGAAGACACGGCGGACGCGCAGACCGTGCTGTTGCGCGACCTCGCGAGCCAGCTCACTGACGTGCGCAACGAGCGCATCGCCCTCGAAAACCGACTCGCCACCGGAAGCGATCAACTCGCCATCCTCGACCCCTCGGTTCGCTCGCTGCAGGAACAGCTGTGGGAAGCCGAGGCCGAGCTCTCGCGGGTTCGCCTCTCGCTCACCCCGCGCCATCCTTCCGTCGAAGCCGCGCAGCGCGAAGTCACGGTATTGAAGCGACAGCTCGAAGAGAGTTCGAAGGCCACCCCCGACGCCCTCGAGCGCGACATCGAAGCGGCCCGCGGCCTCGAAGCCCAGCTCAGCGATGTCTACGAAGCCGAGCGCAAGCGCATGGCTTCGGTGGAGCGCGATCGTCGCGAAGAGTCGCTGTTGCTCGAAGAACTCGAACGCGTGCGCGCACTCTCCGACGAGCGGCGCGGTGAACTCCTCGATCAGCGCCTCGTGACGCGGCTCGCCGAAACCGGCGAACTCGGTGTGCATGCGCGCATGATCGAGAGCCCGAGCCTTCCCGAAGCGGCGGTGTGGCCGCGCCCCGGCTTCCTGTTCGTCGTCGGCACCCTGTTGGGCGCCTTCATCGGACTCGTTGCCGCAGTCGTCTCCCTGCAACGCGAACGCGCGCACGTTCACACGGCGCAAGAAACCTGGGTGCCGCCGAGCCCGCGCGAAGCGGCGGAGATCAACCCGCGATGAAGGCCGTGGCGGGATGGGCCGCGGAAGCCCTCGCAAGGAGCGGCCTGCTCGGGCTGCTCGAGAACCTCGATCGGAGTCCCGACCGCGTGCGCATCGTGGCCTATCACCGGGTCGATCGCGAAGACGCGGAGCCCGATCTCGATCCCGGGCTGCTGAGCGCCACCCCCGACGACTTCCGCAAGCAGGTCGAGACCGTGGCGCAACACTACAACCCGATCTCCCTCGACGATCTCATGACGGCGCATCGCGGTGATGGCAGCCTTCCTCCCCGCGCCGTGCTCTTCACCTTCGACGACGGCTACCGCGACTTCGCCGAACACGCGTGGCCCACCCTGCGCGCTGCGGGGGTGCCGGCCGTGCTGTTCGTGCCCACCGCATACCCCGACGTGCCGGGCCCCGGTTTCTGGTGGGATCGACTACACGCCACGTTGGCGCGCACGCAACAGACCGAAGCCTTCGTGGATTCGATCGGCACGCTTCCTCTGGGCGATGCCGCTGAACGACGCGCCGCACACCGCGCGATCCGCAACCAGGTGAAGTCGCTCCCCCACGATGTGGCGATGGCGTGGTTGAACGACGTGCTCGCGAAGCTCGCCGACATCCCGAGCGTGCATCGCGTGCTCGGCTGGGATGCGCTGCGAAAGCTCGCAGGTGAGGGCCTTGCCGTGTGTTCCCACAGTCACGAGCACGCCTTGTGTACGCAGCTCGCCCCCGACGTGTTGGCGCACGATCTCACGCTCTCGAAGCAGATCGTCGAGCGGGAACTCGGCGCGTCGGCCGCTCCCGCGGTCTTCGCCTACCCATCGGGGATCTGCGACGCCACCACCGCGAAGGCCGTGAAGCATGCGGGCTACGAGCTGGCCTTCGGTGGCGGGCGGCACATCGATCGAATGCCCCTCGCCGAACCCCACTGCGTGACCCGGCTTCCGATGTTGCGTTACGCGACCTCTCTCTTTCGCGCCCAGCTGCGACCCAGCATCGCACTCCTCGGGCGCGTGTTGATCGACGGCGGGGCCGCGCGCGCGGCTTGATGCGAGCGAGCCTCGGAGGAAACGACTTGGAACCCCGAAAGATCCAGATGAACGCGGGCCGTGGCGCGCGCGGGCTTGCAGCACTCGTCCTCGCTCTCGCCATGAGCGGCTGCGCGACCGTGGAGGATCTCCCGGTCTTCGACGCCTACTTCGAACCCCCGGAGTCGGCACCGGTGCCGCCATCGCCTGGCGCAGACCGCGAGTACCGCATCGGCGTGCCCGACCTGCTCGAGCTGACCGTGTGGCAACACGAAGACGTTTCCGGCCCGCTGCTCGTGCGACGCGACGGGAAGGTCTCGGTGCCGTTGGTGGGCGACGTGCAGGCGGAAGGCCAGACCCCGACCCAACTCGCGACCCGGATTCGCGAGGGTCTGCGCGAGTACATCGCCAAGCCGCGCGTCGATGTCGCGGTGACCGAGATGCGCAGTCAGGTCGCCAGCGTGATCGGCGGCGGGATCGAGCGCGAAGGGCAGGTGGAACTGCAGCGAAATACCCGGGTGATCGAGGCGATCGCCGCGATGGGAGGCGTCACACCGTTCGCGAAGAAGCGTCGCATCCGCATCCTGCGCGACACGCCCGAGGGCCAGGTCGAGTACCGCTTCGACTACACCGCGTTCATTCGCGGCGAGGCCCCGAACTCGAATCTGATCCTCGAACCGGGCGATACGATCATCGTGCCCGACTGATGGCTGCTCGAGCCGCATCGAAGCCGGGCCCCAGGAGCCGGTGGTTCATTCCCGGTGTCGTGGTGCTGATCATTGCGATCGCACACAGCACCTCGGTCATGGCCGACGATCTCCTGCTCGGCATCGAAGGCGGCTACACCCACAACTCCAACTACTTCTCGGCGGCGGGCAACAGCGATCCCGCCAACTCCTTCCTGATCGGCCCGAGCGTCGAACTCGTCGACCCCGACGGTCGCTTCCGCTACGAAGTCGAGGCAAGCGGTGCCTTTCAGGCCTATGCCGATCAGAGCGGCGTCGACGCCTGGGAGAGTCGGCTGCGCGCTCGCGCGACCTACGACCTCACCGAGCTCACGCGCATTCGCGTGACCGAACGCTTTCGCGACATCTCGAACCTGCGCTTCTCGCGCCAGGACATCGCCCTCGCCGATACGGCCCTCGACCCGAACCAGGATCGCTACTTCCGCAACGAGGTGGAGGTCGAGCTGATTCGCGACATGACGGAGCTGTTGCAGCTCCGGCTGCGCGGGGAGCACCACTGGATCGACTTCAAGCGCAACGTCGATCGCAACGACAGCACGGCCTGGGAGGGCGCGGGGGAACTCCGCTACCAGCTCACCCCCGAGCACTTCGTCGGGCTCGGTGCTTCGTACACGCGCCAGGATTTCGACGCCGCGCTCTCACGCCTCGGATCGACGGGGGAGTACGTGCGCGCCTTCGGTACCTGGACCTGGAACGTCAGCGACGCCATCACGATCAGCGCGAACGGCGGCCCCGCGTGGATTGCGAGCGACGAAGACAACACCTCGCGGGTGACCCAGACCCGCTTCGTCGGTGGCGAGGTGAACGGGGAGCTCTTTCGCGCAGACATCAACGACTGCCAGGGCAATCTCGCGAGCAACTGCGACATCTCGGACGCCTCGCGGATCGAAGCCGACGATCTCGGTGGGCGGAGATCTTTCACGCTGAACCGCGACGACGAAGTCGGCAAGGACGACGAGGTCACCTTCTTCGGCGGCGCATCGATCAACCTGCAACTCGAGAAGTGGATCCTCACGGCGTCGTACCAGCGACGGCAGAGCATGACGTCGGGGGACGCCCTGGCGTCGAGTCTCGATCGCGTGGCCGTCGACCTCGAGTACGCACCGCCGCGTTATCGCTGGAGCGTGTTCATTGCGGGTAGTTGGGATCGCCGCGAGACGTTGACGGACGCCACGGTGATCGACTTCGACGTCGCGTCCGCGGGTGATCCGCCGGCCGCCGAACGGGTGCGCGCCTTCACGACGATTCGGCGCCGCGACGCACGGCGCGACAACTACACGCTGATCAGCGGCTACCGCTATCGCCTCGAACAGAACTTCGCCGCCACCCTCGACGGCCGCTACCGGCGCACCGACATCGACGAACCCGGGCGCAACCAATCGGGCATCGACACCTTCTTCTTCGTCCTGACCTTCGCCTACACCCTCGACCCGATCAGCTTGTAGAAGCGGTCGGCGCGTCTAGTGGTAGTCGCGGTCGCCCGGCGTCACCTGCCAGGCATCGAATCTCTCGGAGGCCTCCTGGTCCAACCAGTCCTTGGCCTCGAAGTAGTTGTTCGTCGTGTAGGGAAGGAAGCCGGCGCGCCGAAAGACGGGCCAGTGGCGCCAGCCCGGTGTGGCGAAGAAGTTCACCCACGCTGCTCCCGATTCACGCGCAACACGCAGCGTCTCCGCCATCAAGGCCCCCGCGTGGGCCGGCTCGGCGGCGAACTCCGACAGCGAGGCCTCCGCACCCGCGAGCCGAAGCACCGAATAGGCGACCGGCCTCTCGTCCACGGTGAGCGCAAAGGCGGAATACGACTCGAAGGGATGATCGAGATAGCGCCAGTTCAACCACGCGGCGTTGTGCGGGCACCAGTATTTCGGGAAGTGCATCGTCCGGAGCGTCACATCGTCGAGATCCGTGGTGAAGCGATCGATCTCGATGAGCCGGGTCGCTGCGTCCGCCCGGGCGCCCAGCCGACTCCACGCCGAGAAGATGGGCGTCGCGATCGCGCCTCCCACCCGGGCAAACGCACCGGGCACGCCCGCGCGTTCGAAGAGCGGCGCCGCCCGCAGCACCGCGACACCACCGCGCAGGGCCCCGAGCAGCCCACTGTCTTCCCCGGCCTTCTTCATGACGATCCGCGAACCCTGATTCGGCCCGGCGAAGGTCGTCATCGACTTTCCCCACGGATGACTGCGACGCACCACTCGCCGAATCGCAGACAAGCCCTTGCGCTGCCAATCGGGAACCGTCGCGGCGTCGCCTCCGAGCCCGCCCATTCGCGGGTCGTCCCCGCGCCAGATCGGCCAGGGAAAGATCCCGCCGGTCTTCAATAGGCGACCCGACGAGACCTCCTCAGTGATCCACATGCGCGCCCGCCCGTACGGGTTCGCCCGATACATCCAATCGAACATCGCACGCGGTCGCTTCCGCCCGAACCCCTCGTCGACACAGTCATAGATCCGCTCGAAGTCCTCCTCCCGAGCCGGCCGCACACGAAAGCGGGGATCGGGCGACTCCTCCGTCACGGGAAGCGAGAGCCACTCATCGAAGAGATCGGGCGGTGTCGGGATCAATCTGGGATGGCCTTCGAGTTGCCAGCGGGGCATGAGGGCTGCCGCTGGATTCCGCTATCTCCTTCGGCCGAATCGTCGGAATCTTGATCCGCTCGAACGGACGTCGGCAACCAGACGCGAACACGTGTGCCGTCGTTGTCAGACTCGAACTCGACCGTCCCGCCGAGGCGCGCAGCCCGCCAGCGGATGTTCGAGAGCCCACCGCGATCCGATCCCGCCGCGTCGCGGTTCATTCCGCGGCCGTCATCCGCAATCTCGAGATGGATCATGTCCTCGCCGTCGGCGTTCGCTCGCAAGGCGGCTGCGATCGTGACGCGTGTCGCACGTGCGTGTTTGATCACGTTGTTGAGCGACTCCTGGACGATCCGCACGATCTGCACGGCTCCGCTCGGACCCAACCCCGGAAGGTCGGGCAGCTCGCCGATCCTCCAGTCGAGCTCGAGGCCGTGTCCCGATAACCGTGCTTGCGTGCGAGCCCGAAGAGAGCCGAGCACGGAGGCGAGGTCTTCGGTGACCGACGCCGAGTCGAGCAGCATGCGCATCTCATCGAGCGCCTCCTGCAGCACATCTGCAGCGTCGGAACTGCCCTGTGTCCCGCGGCGCACCATGGCGAGTGCAGACACCAGTTGTCCCCCGATTCCATCGTGCATGTCGCGCATGATGCGCTCGCGTTCATCTGCGGCGGCTTGCTGCCGGCGCATCTCTCGCAGGCTCTCGTAGTTTTCGTTCAATTCGGATCGAATCGCGTCCACCCGATCGTCGAGTTCGGAGGCGAGCGCTTCGCTGGCCGACAGGGCGTCCAGCACGTAGCTCAACAACAACCATGCGGCACACAAGGCCATCACCAACGGGACGAATTGGGTGAGTGGCGACCAGGGAAGCGCCCATCCCGAATAGCCACTCTGCAGGTCGTGGAAGACGATGGCACTCAGTGCGACGGCCCCGGAAAGCAGGATGGGGCCCGCGCGCGGCCTCGTGCGACGCATCGAGGCAACGATGCTCGCGACACTATATGCGAGCAGGACCAATCCGATCCCCAGCAAGCCCACCGAGACGGTGACGAACGCATAGGGCGCGATCGCGATGAAGACCACGAGCATCGCGATCGTCAGCCACACTCCCCGTTCGAGTCGCGGGCGCACGAAACCGAGCCCGCGATTGAGCCCGTTGACTGTGAACCCCGCGATCAACACGAAGGCCGATGCATTCGCCCATTGCCATAGCGCCGCAGGGACCGGCAGGTCGCGAACCACGCCGTCGCTGTGGGCGAATGCGATGCAGCCGAATACGGCCGCGAACCACGGTGCCGCGCGTATCTCCGGGCGGCGAAAGGCGACGAAGCCGACGAGGAGGGCCGTCGCGAGCGACAGTGCCACCATGACGCCGCGGAGCGTCACCTGCCGAAACCGTCGCTCTTCGAACAAGGGGCGAAGTGCCGAGTCGGGCCCCACGCTCACCGCGACGAGTCGAAGGTCCGACAGGCTCGTGGTGGCCATCCGGATGTCGACGATGTTGGTTCCCGCAGAGAGGATCGACGAGGGAATCTCGAAGTAGAGCGGGCGATTCCAGTTCCTTGCGGGGTTGTCGCCGAAGCGCCCCCCATCACCGACCTGGACACCGTTGATCGCCACGCCCGCGTTCATTCGCAGACGGGGGAGGTACACACCCCACAATTCATCCGGCTGCGTCGGCAGTTCGAACTCCGCTCGCACCCGCGCCTCGTTGTGTTCGCCGAGCTGCGCGCGCGTCCAGTGATCGGGGAGTTCCCGTTCGACCCCGACCGCCGCCTGATGGGTGGCGGAGTTCCCGACCCGAACCCGAACCCGGTCGAGTGAGATGATCCGATCATCGACTGGCGACTCTCGCATGGAGCGATCGAGCTGGAAGGCCTGTCCAGCGGGTTCCGGTTGCGCGAGTGCCGGCCCGATCGGCGCGCACATCTGCGCCGTGATGATCAGAACCGCCCAGCGAACCAGGTGGACCCGATGGACCGCGCGCATCAGTCGTCTGCTTCGACCAGGCCCATCTTCCAGGCCTCGTACACCGCTTCGCCCCGAGAGTGGACCGAGAGTTTTCGGTAGATCTTGCGAATGTGGGTGGAGACCGTGTGCGTCGAAATGTCGATCATGCTCGCGATCTCGGCATACGTGAAGCCCTTGACGATGAAGCGCAGCACCTCGCACTCGCGGTCGGACAGCGCGGGAACGTCGTCACTCGGCACCACGGCCGCTTCGTTGCGCATGTGACTCAGCAGATAACGCGCGATCCCGGGACTGATCGGCGCACCTCCGTCGAGCAGATCGAGTATCGCGGCGCCGAGTTCCTCGGGCGGATGATCCTTCAGCAGGTAACCCATGGCGCCAGCGCGGATGGCGTCGACGACGTGGCGCTCGTCTCCGAAGACGGTGATCACGAGAGGCAGGACATCCCCCCCTCGAGCTGCTTCGCGCACCAGTTCGACGCCGCTTCCATCGGGCAACCCCAGATCGGTGAGCAACACCGCGATACCCCCCTGCCGAAGCAGCTCCCGGCCCTCGGAAACCGTCCCCACCGCCCCGGTGACGGTCAGACCTGGATTCATCGCGACGGCGTCCCTCAGCTGGTCACGGGTCGCGGGATCGTCTTCCACGAGGAGTACGGAGGTCGGCATCGCGATTCAGTGTACACGGCAGCCGAAGCGCATCCGGGGGGATCCCCAATATTGGCGATGGCTCCACCCGACCCCGCTGCCAATCCTCTCTGCGATCCGGTCCCTCGGTGCAGGAGAGAAACGAGATGGAGAGCCGCAATCGAATGATCCTCGTGGGCGTCTATCTGGGGGCGCTCGCGGCGCTGGCTTCTTGCGCGGGCCGCTCCGGCTCGAGCGAAGACCCGGACCCGTACGATCTCGAATGTCCCGAAGCACCGCAGACCATTCGCCTCACGGCGGGAAGCTGCGAACCCATTCTCGTCTGTGGATCGAACGATCAACCGGTGACACCCGAGCCCGTGGCCGGAGAGTTCGACTTCGGCCTCGAACGACTCGAGGCCGTAGACGATGGCGAAGCAACGTATGGCGCCGTTCGAGCCCGCAGTGTGCGACGCCTGATTCGCGACGTCCTGGATGAGGAACTCACACTCGAGACCCGCCTCTTCAGCGGCGAACCGGAAGCGGTTCACCTCTGCGCAGACGCCGACGCCGAAACGAGAGATTGGAGCTCGCTCGGGACGGGCAACGTCTATCTCCTCCGGGTGTTCTGGAACGCAGCCGCGCCCGGAGCCAATGCATTCCTGAGGAATACCCTCGTTTCGGTCGAAGGAGTCGGTCGCTGCGGGAACGGGAACCTCGACCCCGGTGAAGACTGCGACGATGGAAACAACGTGGATGGAGACGGCTGCAAGGCAGATTGCACGCTTCCCATGATCTGCGGTGACGGGTTCACCCAACCCGGTGAAGAATGCGACGACGGCAACAACGATGACGGAGATGGCTGCCGCTCCAACTGCACGACCGAAGTGTGCGGCGACGGGCTCCTCGATCCGCCGGAGGAATGCGACGACGGAAACAACGACGATGGCGACGGGTGCGCCTCCGACTGCATCACCGAGGACGACCTTCCGGAGCCCAATAGCCTCGAGTTGAACCCACCCATCGACACCAATCCGTTCCCGCCTCGCCTCGCTCTGAGTCCCGAAGAAGCACAGTTCATCGGCGTCGCTCGCCTCGAGGGCGCATTCGACATCCGCCTCAGCATCGAAGACGAGACCCTCGACCCTCGAAGCACCTGCGCACCGTGCAACGGCCCCGACATCTCACCCGAGAACCGCGCAGCCGAAGCCCATCCGGATGGAGCGGTGATCTCGCTAGCCCAGGACGGTGGAAGCCAACTGGGAACCTGGCTGATCCGCGCACAGATCTTCGATACGAATACCGGGCTCGACCACCTCGGAGACGAAGAGTTCGAGGTGGTCGTCGACCCGGGAGCGTTTCAAGCCGCTATCGACCACGCCGAGGGAGATGTGACGCTATCGCTCTTCGGAGACATGCCGGGGGCCGCGCGATCGGGCACGGTCGGAAGCTGCGCGGATGGCGAAGCGGCTTGGGTCTTCGAAGAGTTCGGCGGGAGCGTCGTCGAGCAGCGGTGTGTCGACATCGGTTCACTCGACGCCAACGGGTTCCTCGAGTGGACGATCGAGGATCTCGACGACGGCGTGTACGTGGCATCGCTCCGGTACCTCGACGCCTCGCCGTCCAACCTCGGCGAACTCACCTTCGAGCGAGGAGTCGTCGTCGAAGCCGCCACACCGTAGGGACGAATGAATGGAGCGCGCGCCCTACCGCGCCAACGCCATCACCGCGATGTCCGCGTTGAGGTTCGGGTCTTCCGTAACCTCTCGGCCCAGTTTCGAGTCGACGTAGATCGCGTCGAGGATGCGGATGCCGAGCTTGGTGCAGAGCTCCTGGAAGTCGAGGATCGAGGGGAAACGGCGGTTCGGGGTGTCGTGCCACTCGTGGGCGTAGAGGCCCTCTTCCTTGGGCAGGCGGCCCTGGTTCGTGAACATCTCGCGCAGCGGGGCGTGGGCGAAGTTGGGGAAGCTCACGATGCCGCGCTCGGCGATGCGCACGATCTCCTCGAGCACGCCGCTCACGTCGACGATCGACTGCAGGGTCTGCGAGAGCAGCGCCACTTCGAAGCTCTGGTCGGGAATCGCGGCGACACCCTCGTCGAGGTTGGCGTGGATGACGTCGAGCCCGCGCGCCACGCACTCGACGACCTCGTGTTGATCCCACTCGACACCGAGCACGGGTTCGTGGCCGCGGTCGCGCAGGATGGCGAGGAGCTCACCATTACCACAGCCGAGATCGACGATGCTCGCCCGCTCCGGCATCAAGCGGAGGATCATCTCGTAGTCGAGCCTGCGCGCGAAGAAGATGCCCGTCGGTTCGTCGACCTGGGGTTCGTCGGGCACGCGGATCGCGGCTTCGGCACCGGGGGTCGCCGAGAGCGACGCCGCGATCATCCGTCCGCCGTCGCGCATGCTGTCTTCGAGCAGGAAGGAGTCGTGGCCGGCCGCGCTCTTGATCTCGCAACTGCTCACCGAACGCCCCTGGGCGACGAGGGCATCGACGAGTTGGCGCGAGGCACTCGGCGGATACAGCCAATCGCTCGAGAAACTCAGGAAGAGCCAGCGACAGCTCGAGGGTTCGAGGGCCGCGCGCAATTCGTCGTCGCTCTCGCCGATGTCGAAGAGATCCATCGCGGTCGAAAGCGTGATGTAGCTGTTCGCATCGAAACGCTCGACGAAGCGTCCACCCTGGTGGGCGAGATACGATCCCACGGAGAAGGTGCTCTCGAAGCCGGTTTCGATCGCGCGCGGTTGCAGCCGGGTGGGATCGAACTTGGAGCGCATCGACTCGTCGGAGAGGTAGGTGATGTGCGCGAGCATGCGCGCGAGCGCCAGGCCGGCTTCCGGGCCCGGCCCTCCGTAGTACTGCCCCTCGGCGAAGCGCGGGTCGTGGCGGATCGCGTTGCGCCCCACGACGTCGAAGGCGATCCCCTGGCTGCTGAGTCGCGGTGCAGCGGCGATCACGATCGCGGTGCCCACCGCGTCGGGGTAGCGGATCGCCCAATCGAGCACCTGCAGCCCGCCGAGTGAACCGCCCACCACCGCGCGAAGCGTCTCGATGCCGAGATGATCGACCAGCCGCTGCTGCACATCGACCATGTCGGCCACGGTCACCACCGGGAACTCAGCGCCGTACGGTCTGCCGCTGGCGGGGTCTTCGAAGTTGGGCCCCGTGGTGCCGCGGCAACCGCCGAGCACATTGCTGCAGATGACGAAGTAGCGATTCGTATCGATCGCCTTGCCCGGGCCGACCATCACGTCCCACCAACCCGGATCGTCCTCGTCGTTGTGACGGGCGACGTGGGAGTCACCGGAGAGGGCGTGACACACGAGCACCGCGTTGCTGCGCGCCTCGTCGAGTTCGCCGTAGGTCTCGTAGACGATCGTGACGTCGGGCAGCTCGGCCCCGCTCGCCAACGC
>JANQEL010000089.1 GCA_028278345.1 Myxococcota bacterium | reverse complement strand
AACGCGCCGCAAGCGCATGCGCAACCGCGCGGCGGCCCACCGCGATGGCTTCGTCGGCGCGGTCGAAGTCGAGCAGGCCGAAGTCTTCGAGGCGCGGGGTGATCAGCAACTCGGGCGGATCCCCGGCCATGCGGCTGCGTCCGATGCGGGTCTGCATGATGTTGATGCTCCCCGTGATCACCTCATAGATGCTCGGCAGCGGCGGGCCGGCGGGTTCGGCGCCTTCGTCGAAGCCAAATTGGTCGAGCAGATCCGTGGCGACTTCCTGGAAGCCCGAAAGGAGTCGGGCGGCCGTCTGCGACGAGAGCAGGCCGCTCGACGCAGCGTCTGCAGCGGCATCGATGGGCTTCGCGATCTCGCCCTCGGTTGGCGATGCCTCGGCCTCGATCGGCTCGGGTTCCGGCTCGGGAGGCGGGGCCGACGCTTCGGGCCCATTGCCACTCGGCAAGCGGGGACGCGTCAACAGGGTCGTATTGAGGTCGACCGCGATCACGCTTCCGGCGCCCAGGGCGCGGCAGAGCGAGACCGGGACGGGGTTGACCAGACCGCCATCGACGAGCCAGCTGCCGTCGATCGCCTCGGGAATCACCAGCCCGGGCAACGCCACCGAGGCGCGCAGAGCCGCGAGCAACGACCCCTCGCGCAACCAGATCTCGTGGCCGTTGGCGAGATCGGTGGCCACGGCGGCAAAGGGGCGCGGCATCGATTCGATGTCCCGATCGGGAAGATGAGCGGCCATGGCATCGAAGATCTTGCGCGCCTTGAGCAGTCCGCCGCGCAGGGTCGGATCGAGGTAGGCCATGATCTGCCTGCGATCGAGCCCGCGCACGAAGCCCTCGAACGCGTCGAGTTCACCCGCGGCATAGAAGGCACCGACCACGGCACCCGCCGATGCGCCGCAGACGATTTCGGGCTCGATTCGCGCTTCCTGCAATGCGCGGATCACCCCGATGTGGGACCAGCCGCGCGCGGCGCCGCTGCCCAGCGCCAGGCCGATCGGAGGGCGGAAGTCGATCTCCATCGTGCGCAAGCATGGACGAGCCGGCCGCCGGCGTCCATGGAGCTGCACGCGGGTTTCCCCGGGAATGCGTCAATTTGTGGCACCGGGGTTGCGCGGCTCCAACACGTGAACAACTCCAGCCTCGAACACAGTGGTGCGCACTGTGTTGGACACCCCAGACCCCACTCCCCATGAGGGAAATAGAGGATCGAACCAATGAGTGAACTGCGCGACCAACTCGAGGAAGAGGTCGATCAACTCCGCACCCTGCGCGACGAATTGAACGTCCAGCTGCATCTCGCGGGCCAGGAAGCGCGCGATCAGTGGGATCGCCTCGAACGTGGTTGGCACCACATCGAAGGCAAGGCCAAGCAGATCGGCGAAGCGTCCGACGATGTGGCACACGAAGTCCGCGAAACCCTGCACGTCCTCGCCGACCAGCTGCGTGGCGGCTACGAGCGTATCAAGTCACTCTTGTAGTCCAATCACTCGTAGGTCCGAGGAGGTCCCAGCGTGAATTTCGAAAACATTCTCGTCGCAGTCGATTTCTCCGAAACATCCCAGCGCGCCCTCGAGGCCGCTGAGGATCTGGCCAGGCGTTGCGGTGCCAAGCTGCACCTGCTCCACAGCCATCCGATCCAATTCCTCTCGAGTTCGCCCTACGCACCCGTGCTCCCGGTCTATCACTTCGACGACCTCGACGCGGCGGCGCGCAAGCAGTTGCACGCCTGGCGCGAGGAGCACTGCGCGAAGGAACTCGACGTGGTGGAGCACCTGAGCGAAGAGCCGCCCAGTCTGGCCATCGTCGACATGGCGGAAGAACTCGGCGCCGACCTGATCGTGATCGGCACGCGGGGTCTCACGGGTCTCAAGCACGTTCTGCTCGGAAGCGTCGCCGAACGCGTGGTGCAGGGCGCGAAGTGTCCCGTACTGACGATCAAGTAACGTGAACGAAGCAGGCGAAGACGAAGGCGTTGCTTGCAGCGGTGCGGACAGCGACCGAAACTCGGTCGCCATGTCGCTCTCGATCGACCTGAAGAAGCTGCTCGAGTACTTCCGTATCGAGGATTCGGATCTCGAGGCCCTGGGGCAGTTGCGCGGGGCCCTCGAGGCGAACGCCGACGAGCTCGTCGATCGCTTCTATGAGCATCTAGAGAAGTTTCCCGAGACGAAGCGGCTGCTCGAGGACGACGCGGTCCGCAAGCGCCTGGCGGAGAGCCAGCGGCAATACCTGCTCAGCATCGCCGACCCGTTGATCGACGACGACTACGTCGAGCAGCGCTCGCGCGTCGGTCGGGCGCACGAGCGCGTCGGTCTCGACACCCGTTGGTATCTCGGCGCATACGCCCTCTATCTGAGCCTCGTCCTCCCCGTGGTCTACGAGGAGGTGGGGGACGATCTCTCGAATCTCAATAAGACGGTGACCGCACTGCAGAAGCGGCTGCTGCTCGACGCCGAGATCGCCATCCGGCAGTACATCGAGCGCCGTGAGGCCGACCTCGTCGAGTTGAACGAGAAGCTCCGCGCCGAAGCCGGTTCGCTCAGCGAAGAAGTCGAAGCCACCTACAAGGATCTCCGCCTCTCCCAGGCGCGGGCGCGTCAGGCCGAACGCCTGGCCTCCGTCGCCACGCTGATCAGTGGCCTCGCTCACGAGGTGGGCACCCCGATGAGCGTGATCCGTGGGCACGCCGAGGCACTCGAGAGTGCCGTCGAAGGCGAACGCGCCACCTGGCGGCTCAACATGATCCTCGAACAGATCGACCGCATCACCGGCATCATCCAGGCACTGCTCAACATGGCGCGTCCGCAGGATTCGATGCGAACCGCGGTCGATCTGCATCAGACGATCGACACCACGGTCTCGTTCCTCACCGAGAAGCTGCGCCGACGAAGCGTCGAGGTGGAACGGGAGCTGAGCGAGCTGCCCTCGGTGGTGGCCGACCCCGAGAAGATGCAGCAGGTGCTCCTCAACCTGATGATCAACGCCATCGACGCAATGCCGGATGGCGGCAAGCTCGGCGTCAGCCTCGAAGTCGACGGCGACGAAGCCGTCCTGCGCGTCTCCGATACCGGCGCCGGCATGACGCCCGAACAGATCGATCACATCTTCGATCCGTTCTACACCACCAAGCCTGCGGGTCGCGGCAACGGTCTGGGGCTCGTGGTCGTCGAGGGCATCGTGGGCGAGCACTCGGGGCGCATCGACGTCTCGTCGACCGTCGGCAGCGGCACCACCTTCAGCGTGCGGCTTCCGCTCTCAGCGGCCTCCTAGCGCGCTCCAGGGCCGCTCACGGCCCTCTCACCGTGTCCAGCGCACAGTCTGACCCAGACTGAAAGCCGCAGTGAGGCGAGCTTCCACACCGGGAAGCACGAGCGGCTTTTCAGCCGATCGACAGGTTGGCACGCGATCTGCTTTGAGTAGTGGGCATGGAAACCACAACTCGTAACGTTCTCGTCGTCGACGACGACATCGCCATGCGCGAGATGGTGATGTCGCTTCTCGATGACGTCGGTCATGAAGCCAACGAAGCCTCGAACAAGAGCCAGGCCCTCGATTGCCTGGAACGCCGGCACTACGACGCGGTCATCACCGACGTCAAGATGCCGGGCGGCTCTGGAATCGAGCTGCTGAAGGAAGTGCGCAGCAAGCACGCTTCCACGCCGGTCATCCTGATGACGGCCTTCGGCTCCATCCAATCCGCGGTCGAAGCCATGCGGGCGGGTGCGTTCGACTTCGTCACCAAGCCGTTCAAGCGCGACATCCTGCTTTCGACGCTAGGCCGCGCCTTCGAGCGACGCGACGAGGTCGACGCCGTCGAGCGACACCGGCGCAACGTCGACCTGACGAAGTGGCTCACCAAGCGCGTGCTGCGAGAACTGCAGCGCGAGGAGACCACGCCGGTGCTCGAGAACGCGATCGATCGGGTCGTGGCGCTCACCGACCAGCTCGGCATCGACAGCGAGCAGCCGATCGGGGCCACGAACACTTCGACGTCGTTCCTCGACTACGCGGTCGACCAGAAGATGAGTCTCTCGGCGCTGGCCGATCTGTACACGACCAAGGTCCTCGAACACACCGGAGGCAACAAGGCGCGTGCAGCCAAGATCCTGGGCATCAACCGCCGCACGCTCTATCGCCGCGGTTTCGGGGCGGAGACGTCCCCTGCACGGGCCAAGCGAAACGGCGAAGAACACGGCCTGAGCCCGCAATAGGCGCGGAGCGGAGCCGATCGTCAGGGCAGATAGTCGCGTCCCGCGGTGCGCTGGTAGCGAAAGCCGTCGACCACGCCGTCTCGGCTGAAGTCGATCGCGAGGTCGTAGGCGCTGATCGGCTTCGAGTCGTCCGCGAGCAGGGCGAGGTCTGCGCGATCCTGCTCGCTCAGTTCCGGGCGCTCGGCCTCGCGTCGCTCGTCCGCGGCCGCCCAGGCTCGTTCACGTGCGTCGAATTCCGCGCGTCGCACCGGGCTCGGCGGATAGAAGAAGGTGCGATCGAACCAGTCGCCCATGCGATGCAGTGAGCGGCGACCGAGTTCGAAGAGATCGCCGGTCTCTTCCTTGAGCTGCGCCGCTTCGCGCGCCCGCATGCGCTCGCGCGCCTTGCGCACCATCGCCTCGCGAGCGGGATCCTCTTCGCGCAGGCGCGCCTTGTTGTAGATCCACTCCGAGGTGCCGTCGCGGCGCTGGTTGCGCACGTCGGGTTCGCCGAACCAACCGCGCACCTGATCCTTCGGCGTGAGCCCGGGAATCAAGCGGTCGACCATCTCTGGATCGAACTCGGGCTCACCCGGCGCAACCGGTTCCGGTTCATCGGGCTCGGCCGAAGCGATCCAGCGCGGCGGGTTCGCGCACGCGACGAGACCAAGCATCGCGACGAGCGCCCACGCGCACGCGATTCGCCGAAAGAAAGCGGACATCATCCCTCCAGGCAGCGCGGGGAGGGAAAGCGCGAAGGTAGATCCACGCGGGCCCCTCGAACATCGGGATCACGAACGAAGTCACCTCGGGCGTTCGCCGTCGATCGATCGTGTCTTGCACCGAGACGGCGATGGTGGGAGGCGAGATGGATCCCGTATGCTTTGTGAGAACGAAATCCAACGGCCATCCGGGATGGACGGCCACGAAAGGGAGGGAGGGATGGTTTCGCTGCGTTCGATTTGTGGGACGGTCGCGTTCGCGGTCTCGGCGATGATGTTGGTCGTCGCAGGCCAGGCTGCGGCCAGAGGCTACGGTGCCGCGGGATGCGGCCTCGGGTCGTCGGTCATTGGTCCGACGCCGGGCTTTTCGCAGGTGTTCGCTTCGACGACGAATGGCACTTCGGCGAGTCAGACGTTCGGCATCACGAGCGGCACGAGCAATTGCGATTGGGAGCCCAATTCGCAGGCGCGCGCGTTCATCGAGGGCAACCGCGAGGCCTTCGTGAAGGAAATGGCGCGCGGGCGCGGCGAGACGATCGTGGCGCTCACGACCATCGCCGGCTGCGTGGATGCCTCGCAGGTGGGCAATCGCCTGCAGCGTGAATTCCGCCGGCTCGTGCCCGACGTGAGCACGAGCGACGCGAAGGTGAGCGAACGCGTGATCGAGTTGCTCCGCAACGACGCGAATCTCGCCTGCATGGATCTCTCGTAACCGCGGCACTGCGATCATTGAATCGCGGTCGTACGATGACGGGGAGGACCTCGAAACGAGGTTCTCCCCTTTTTCGTTTCGGGGAAGTAGCGCGGTCGGTGCTGATCGTGCTGTTTGCGATGCTGTTCCCCGATCACGCCCGTGCCACCGAGCCGGCGGCTGATCTCGAAGCAACGATCGCCGAAGCACGCGCCCGCGATCTCGCCTCCGGTGCGCAGTGGCTCCATCTCGGCCACTGGCGCAGAACGGGCCTCCCCCCCTTCCGCGGCTTCGAGAGCCAGTCGGACGGGCCCGCCTTCTTCCTCCACCCACGAGGCCAGAACGAACCCGAAGCCGAACTCGAGAGCACCCTGCGCGCGCTCTTCGCTCCGCCGTCGCCAACCCCCGTCGATCGCGATGACCCCACGACCTGGCACGCGCGCTGCCGCTTCCCGGCGCGCTTCCTCTTCTTGAGTCGCGCGCTCTCCCTCGACCCGGCTGCCCTTCCTGCGATCGACTGCCCCGGTTACCGAGAGTATCGCGACGATCTCGAGGCCGACGGCGTGAGCCTCGTTTTCTCGTCGTACTACCTGAACAACCCGGCTTCGGCGTTCGGACACACGCTCTTGCGAATCCACAAGCGCCGCGACGGCTTCGCAACACGCAGCGATCTGCTCGACACCGGGATCGACTTCGGGGCCAATGTCGACGACGACAACGCCTTCGTCTACGCGGTAAAGGGCATCGTGGGGCTGTATCCCGCGACCTTTCGCAAGCTCGCCTACGCGTACAAGATCCGTCAGTACGCCGACTACGAGTCGCGCGACCTCTGGGAGTACCGGCTGCGGCTCACCGCAGAGCAGCTCGACATGCTGGTCGCCCACCTGTGGGAACTCGGTTCGACCCACTTCGACTACTACTACTTCACCGAGAATTGCTCGTACCACATCATCGGGGCGATCGCGGCCGCAGTGCCCGAAGCGGGGTTGCTCGACCGCGTGCGATCCCCCGTGATCCCCGCCGATACGGTGAAGACCCTCGCCGAAACGCCCGAGCTGGTGGAAAGCGTGGCGTTTCGCCCGAGCCTTCGTTCGACCTTCTTCTCGCGGGCTTCCGCACTCGACGACGAAGAGCGCGAGGTCGTGGCCCGGCTCGCGGACGATCCCGAGTTCCAGCTACCCGCTGGATGGTCGGACGAACGCAAGGTCGAGGTGTTCGACGCCGCCGCGGATCTCTTCGACATGCGACACGCGCGCGAACTCTTCGAGGAAGCCGACTCGCCACGCGCGAACGAGAAGCGCGACCTGCTCGCGAGGCGCGCCGACATCCTGGCACCGAGCCCGGAGCACGATGTCGCCGTGCCGCACGAAAAGGCGCCCGACCTCGGCCATCCCTCGCGGCGCCTGCGCCTGGGCCCGGCCTTCGACGATGACGGCAACGCCGCAGTCGCCGTGGGCTTCCGCTTCGCACTCCACGATCTCGCCGACCCGAGTGCGGGCTACCCCGATCTCGCGCAGATCGAGATGGGTTCGTTCGCAATGCGGGTCTCCACGGGCGACACCCCGCGCGTCGTGCTCGACGACTTCTCCCTGGTTCGCATCGTCTCGCTCAACTCCCTCGATCGCTTCGTGCGGCTGCCGTCGTGGCATCTGCATCTCGGGGCACGCAGCGTCACCGACCGTGCGTGCAGTTCGTGCGAGGTGGCGACGGCCCGCTTCGGTGCAGGGCTCGCGAAATCGTGGTGGCGGGATCGCATCGCTGCGTTCGCCTTCGCGGACGCGCGGGTCGAGGCGGGGCACGATCTCGAAGGCATCGAGGATGAGGCGGTGCGCGCGGGTTTCGGCCCCGCCGGTGGGTTTCGCGTCGCGCTGCATCCGCGTGTGCACTTGGTGGGACGTGGCGGGTGGCTCTGGCATCCCGAGCAACGGCCGCGCGCGCCGTGGCGTGCCGAAGCGACGTTGCGATGGGCGCTCACACAGCGCCACGGCCTCAGCTTCGAAGGAGTGGCCGAGCGCGGGGTGCAGCGCGGACAGGCGCTGCTTCACTTCGACTTCTAGCCCGCCTCGCGATCGTCACAGGGCAGCGCGACGGTCATGCGCGTACCCTCTCCCGCGTCCGTCGAGACGCGAAGTTCGCCACCGTGTTCCGTCACGATGCGGTAGCAGATCGCCAGACCGAGCCCGCGCTCACCGGCGGGCTGGTTCTCGAGGGAGAAGGGATCGAAGACCTGGTCGAGGATGTCCTCGGGAATGCCATGGCCCTGATCTTCGATGTACAGCTCGATGCCGCCCGGTACCGAAGCTACGCGCAGAGAAATCTCACCGTCGCTATCGCTGGCTTCAGCCGCATTGCGCAGCAGGTGATAGGCGACCTGCTCCAGCTGGAAGGGTTCGCAGCGGACCTGTGGCAGAGGACTCGCGATCTCTACATCGAGGGTCTGCTCGCTTGCGAGGAGTGGCCGCACCGAGTCGACGGCACGGAGCACCACCGCGGCGAAATCGACGGGGTCGTACTGCTTGCCCTCGCCACGCGCCTCACGCGCAAGCGTTGCGCCGACGGATGCCAGCCTTCGTGATTCCTCTGCCACACCGCGCATGGCGTCGAAGACCGCTTCGCCCGCATCGTCGAAGGCTTCCCGGTTCTCGCGCAGCAGACGGTGTACGCGTTCGACGCTTCGCTGCATGGGACCGAGAGCCTCGTAGAGCTGCCCCGCGGCACTCTGCATGGCGGCCGTGTTCGCATCCGCCGCCTGCGTCGGCGCGCCGGCCTCCGGATCGGCAGCCGCGCTTCCGTCTTGTAGCGCCTCGCGTTCGGCCAGGATGGCGCGCAAGCGTTCGGCGCTCGGGCTCGCCCCCGCCTGTTCCTGGGCGTTCAACTTCGCGAGTTCGTCCATCTTCTCAGCGAGTGCACGATCGGCCTGTTCGAGCAGCGCCAGATGACCGCGGCGCGCCCCCGCCACGGCATCGAGCTGCTTCGCGAGATCGACGCAGTGTCCGAGCGCGGCACTCGCAACGATGACCGACAACCCGGCCATGATCGCCCAGGGCCAGATCGTCGGCGCCAGCGCGATGGCAGCCGCCACCGCCGCGCCGCCAACCAACGCGGCCGTTCCGCCGCCGATCAGGGTGGCGCGCAGGGATCGCACACCGAAGTCGATCTCGTAACAGCACTGGCGATCGCCCTTCCCCACGCACTCGGTCTCGCGAACCCGCGCCGGGAGCAGACCGAAGCCGAGGGGCAGCGCTTCGAACATGCCCTGCCGCACGCCGCAGAAGCTCTCATTCCAACCCGGGCCGTCCGCCACATCGGGCAAGGCACCGGGGCGGTAGGCGATGCGGGCGCGTCCATCCCCGACTTCGAGGGCCGCGTACTCCCCATCCGAGGCTTCGCGCGCCAGCAGGGAGTCGCTGCGACGCAGGGCCTTCTCGATCGTCGCGACCCCCTCGCTGAAGAGCACGAAGCCGATGCGCTGATTCGAAACCAGCCCCGCCCCCACCCGTCGCGCGAAGCCGCGATCGCGCCCGAGCACGCGAAACGCGCGGTCGAGGACCTCGACCGGGAGCCAGCTGCCCTGTGCGCGCGGGTTCACGCGCGCGTCGTCGAATACCCGACGCACGCGGTTGTGTCCGGCGACGTCGCCGACCGCGTGGAGGGCATCGAGCAGCGAAGCGGCGATGCGACTGTTGCTACCGAGGGAATCCCGGGAAGGCATGGAGCGCCTATCGGCCGCACGCACGGCTCGCGCGAGCCTTCCTCGCGGAGCCCCTAACCCCGTCCCCCGCGGCGCATCGAACGCCGGGCGTCGAGATCGGCTTCCCGGCGCTTGATCGTCTCGCGCTTGTCGTAGAGATGCTTGCCGCGGACCAGCGCCAGATCGACCTTGACGCGTCCATTCGCATCGAAATACAACGACAGCGGAACCAGGGTGAAGCCCTTCTCGCGCACCTTGTCGCGCAGGCGGGCGATCTCCCGCCGGTGGGCCAGCAGCTTGCGCTCGCGCATCGGGTCCGTGTTGGCCCGCGTCGCGGGCTCGTAGGGGCTGATGTGGAGCTTTTCGAGAAACAGCTCCCCGCGCCGCACGGTGGCGTAGGCGTCGCCCAGGTTGGCCTTCCCGTCGCGCAGGCTCTTCACCTCCGGCCCGTTGAGCACGATCCCGGTCTCGAGGTGATCGAGAATCTCGTACTCGAAGCGCGCCCGGCGGTTGGTCGCAATGGTGCGCTTGCCGTCTTTCGAGGCGGATTCCTTCGCGCTCTTTTTCTTCTTGGCGGGCATGGCGGGCGGCAGAGTAGCCCGTCGGCTCGGGAAGGCGCGTTCGGGGCGCGGTATCCTCGGCGGTTCGCCTGCGCCCGCAACGCTTTCGAGAATGGAGCTCGAACACCATGTCCAATGCCAATCCCAAAGCCATCGTCATCGGCGTCGGTCCGGATCGCGGACTCGGCGCGCAACTCTGCCATCGCTTCGCGGGCGAGGGGCTGCACGTCCTGGTAGCCGGCCGCACCAAGGAAACCCTCGACGAGGTCGTAGCCAACATCCAGAAGGCCGGTGGTAGCGCCGAGACCGTCGTCTGCGATGCCACCGACGAACCTTCCGTGCGCTCGCTGGTGGAACGCGCCGGGGACGACCTCGACCTCGCGATCTACAACGTCGGCAACAACACGCCGGGGCGCATCGACGACATGGACGCCAGCTACTTCGAGAACGCCTGGCGCATCTGCTGCTTCGGTGGCTTCCTCTTCGGTCGCGAAGCCATCCACGCGATGAAGCAGCGCGGTGGCGGGCACATCCTCTACACGGGCGCGAGCGCGTCGATGCGCGGGCGCCCCGGCTTCGGTGCGTTCAACTCCTCCAAAGCGGCCCTGCGCATCATGGCCATGGCGATGGCCAAGGAGTACGGCCCCGATGGCATCCACGTGGGCCACGTGGTGGTCGACGGCGCGATCCGCGGCGAGAAGGTGATGGACAAGTTCCCCGAGTACGCGGAGAAACTCGGCGAAGACGGCATGATCAACATCGAGGGCATCGTCGACGCGTTCGCGTATCTCTACCATCAGCCGCGCAACGCGTGGTCCTTCGAGGTGGACGTGAGGACGTCCCTGGAGACCTGGTAGCCGGATCACCCGCGATGTCCGACCCCGGCCCCCCATCCCCCTGGCTCTACGGACGCACGACCGATCTGCTCCTCGGATCGGGGGGCGCGTCGCTCGCGCTGATCGCCCTGCTCGCGAGCCTCGGCACCGATGCGCTGCGGGCGTTCTTCCCCCTCGCGGTACTACTCGCACTCTTTTCGATCCCGCACTACGGGGCGACGCTGGTGCGCGTCTACGACGAATCCGATGACGCACGCCGCTACGCACGAGTCACCTGGGGCGCGAGCAGTGTGCTGGCCGTGCTCTTCGTGCTCGCGCTCGATTCGCCCTGGCTCGGCTCGATCCTGCTCACGACCTACCTCACCTGGAGCCCCTGGCACTACACGGCACAGAACTACGGGATCGTGTCGATGACCCTCGGACGCCGCGGGCTCGCGCTGGACGATGTCGGCAGGCGCGCGCTGCGCGCGAGCTTCCAGTTGTCGTTCGCGATGACGTTCTTCGCGATGCACGGTTCGGAGCGCGCCGCCAATTACACGCCCGCCACGCACTTCGACACCGTCTACTCGCTGATGCGTCTCGGGATCCCGATGTCGTTCGCGCAGATCGCGATCGCGCTCGCGGGCCTCGCGTACCTCTTCTGCATCGGGCTCGCGCTGCGTTCGATGCGGCGGGCGACCTCGGGCACGTGGGCACCGATCGCACCGGGCGTCCTCTTGATGCTCACGCAATTCGCCTGGTTCGTCCTTCCCGCGGCCGTGCGGGCCAGCGGGCTCGGTGCGGGCGCGCCGTGGTTCCAGCACGTCTATTCCGAGTACGGCTTCCTATGGATCGCCGCCGCCCACGCCGTCCAATACCTCTGGATCACGAGTCACTTCCATCGGGTTGCGATTCGCAGCCGGAGAACCGGCGAAGGAGGGGAAAAGACGGCGAGTCCGCGCGCCCAGAGCGCGATCTTCATCGCGAAAGCCGCGGCGGCCGGGTTCGCCCTGTGGGTGGTCCCGGTGCTGATGTTCGCGCCGGGACGCCTCGGGAGCCTGCCGGCCGAATCCGGACTGGCGCTGATGGCGGCGGCGATGATCAACCTGCATCACTTCATCGTCGATGGTGCGATCTGGAAGCTGCGAAGCGGTGCGGTCAAACGCGAACTCTTGAGCGATCTCGTCGAAGCCGCGAAGGCACGGCTCGGCCGTCTGCCGCGACTCGCGATCGTGTTCTACGGCATCGGGGCCATCTCGATCGGGGTGTACGCGGCGACCTTCTACGAGACCGAGTTCGGTTTCCGACGCTCGATCCGGGAAGACCTCCCCGCCCGCGCTGCCGTCGCCATCGAACGGTTGGCGCTCCTCGGACAGGAAGGACCGCGACGCCACGCGCAGCTCGGCTACTACTACCGCAACAACGGTGAAGCCATCGAAGCCGTGCGATCGTTCCGACGCAGCAATGCGCTCCGCGAGAACGCCGATGCGTGGTTCGGCCTCGCAACCATCTACGAGCGCAACGAGCGTTGGCATCTCGCCCTCGAAGCACTCGAGGCCGCCGCGCGACTCGGTCGCAACAACGCGGACATCAACTATCGAGCGGGCGAGGCCCTGCGTGAGCTCGGCCGGTACGAAGAAGCGCGGGATGCCTACCGACGGGCGCTCATGCGCTCGGGCGACCCCGCGGAACTCGAGAAGATCGAGGTCGGGCTCCGCGCGGTGCGGTCGCAGCAGTAGCACCGGATCGCGACCACTCTCTTCCCGAGGGCGAACGTGCCCGCTATTCGCGGATGCGGTTCGCCTCGTCGACGAAGACGCGCTTGCTCTCGTAGCTGCGCGCTTCTTCCTCGGGCACGTCGACCCAGCTCGCGATGATCACGATGTCCATCGGCTTGATCAGGTGCGCGGCCGCGCCGTTCACGCAGACCTCGCCCGTGCCGCGTTCGCCCTCGATCGCGTAGGTGGTCAGGCGATTGGCGTTGGTGCAATCCCAGATGTCGACGCGTTCGTAGGGAAGGATGTCGGCCGCATCGAGCAGATCGGGATCGATCGTGACGGAACCTTCGTATTCGATGTTGGCTTCGGTCACCGTCGCGCGGTGAATCTTGCTCTTGAGCATCTTGCGGTTCATGGGTCTCTACTCCGATGAAGGGCGTGACGTGTCCGCCGCTTGCGGGACCAGCACGCGATTGTCGATCAACCGCACATCCGCCCCCTGCCCATCCGGGTCGGGAGAGAAGTGCACGGCGAGGGCCAATAGCGTGGGCCCGTCGAGGGTTGGGGGTGCCTCGGCGAGACTTTCCGGATCTCGCAGTTCGGCGTAGTCGAGGGTGGCCTGGGGGGGCTCCCCGATCGTCTTGCGCACGTTTTCGAGCAGCGCTCGAGCGTTGCATTCGCCCGCGGCGACCGCGCGCTCCGCGCCCTGGATGGCGCGAATGAGCACGGTCGCTTGTTCGCGGGCGACCGGGCCGAGGCGGAGGTTGCGGCTGCTCATCGCCACACCGTCCTCCTCTCGCAGCGTGGGCCCACCCACGATGTCGATGTCGAAACCGAGATCGCGGGTCATGCGGCGGATCACCGCAAGCTGCTGGAAGTCCTTCTCGCCGAAGACCGCAACGTGCGGCTTCGCGGCGAGGAAGAGTTTCGAGACCACGGTGGTGACCCCGCGGAAGTGACCGGGCCGGCTCGCCCCGCAAAGCGGTTCGGCCAGACTGCCCACCTCCACCCAGGTCTGCGCGCCCTCGGGATAGAGCTGATCGGCGGTCGGAGCGAAGATGACCTTGGCCCCGGCCGCGCGACACTGCTCGACGTCGGCTTCGAAGGTGCGCGGATAGCCTTCGAAGTCGGAGGCCTCGTTGAACTGCGTCGGATTCACGAAGATCGACACCCACACCTCGTCCGCGCGTTCCTGCCCGTGGGCGATCAGCGAGATGTGACCCGGGTGCAAGGCCCCCATGGTGGGGACCAGGGCGATTCTTCGGCCCTCGGCGCGTACGCGATCCGCACGCGCCTGCAGCTCACTCGTTGTACGAATGATGTCCATGACGACTGCGCTCGTTCGGTCTTTCTATTTGTACGAGTGCTGTTCGTCGGGGAACTTGCGGTGCTTCACTTCGTCGGCGTACGCGCGCGCGGCCTTGGAAACCTCGGCCCCGATGTTCGCGTACTGCTTCACGAAGGAAGGCGCCCAATCGTTCAAGCCGAGCAGGTCGTGCATCACGAGCACCTGGCCATCGCAGTGGACGCCGGCCCCGATCCCGATGGTCGGAATCGCGAGTTCGGCCGTCACCTCCTTGGCGAGCTCGGCAGGGATGCCTTCGAGCACGACGGCGAACGCGCCGGCTTCCTGCACGGCGAGAGCGTCGTCGCGCACCTGGGTGCGACCGGCTTCGCCCCGCCCCTGCACGCGGAAGCCACCCATGCGGTGGACCGCCTGCGGCGTGAGGCCGACGTGGCCCATCACCGGAATCTCGGCGCAGACGATGCGCTCGATCGTGGAGGCCATCTTGGTCCCCCCTTCGAGCTTGACCGCGGCGGCGCCGCCCTCCTTCACGAGGCGAATCGCGTTCTTGACCGCGTCCTCCTCGGAGATCTGATAGCTGCCGAATGGCATGTCGCCGATGACGAGCGCGCGCTGCGCACCCCGGGCAACCATGCGGGTGTGGTAGATGACTTCGTCCATCGTGACCGGGAGCGTGGTATCGGCTCCCTGCACGACGTTGCCGAGCGAATCGCCGACCAGCAGGAGTTCGATCTCGGCCTGGTCGAAGATGCGGGCGAAGGTGAAGTCGTAAGCGGTGAGCATCGTGATCGGCTCGCCGCGGCGCTTGCGCGCGGCCAGCGATCTGGCGGTGATCCGATGCTCTTTCCTCGATGACGCGGTGACGGTGGACACGATTGTTGCCTCCGTTTTCCACGGACGGCTCGTGCACCCACTTCGCAGGCCCGACCCATGCGGGCTGTGAAGCATCTCCAAAAACAAGAAACGCCTGCCGGTGACTGACGGGAGTCAGTCCGGAGGCGCAGAAAGGGGGGTTCGAGGTGCCGATCCCTCCTCTTCTCACCCCCGTCTTGGTCCGTTGTCTCCTCGGGATCCAAGCTATGGGCGATGTCGAGGCGTCGTCGTCTTCGAGATCCGGGTGCCGAGTTCGCCCGGCTCCGGTTTTTTTGAACCTCTCGAGTTGCTCGATTCGTTGCAGTCTTGCTGGAACTTTCGATGCCCCTGACTTCCGCCGTTCTCCGCCCATTCGGGTCGGCTTCGGCTTCGTTCCGGAGCGCGAAAATCATAAGAGAACGCGCGAACACGGGTCAAGATTGTTTCGAACCCGGGTCACTTTCTTCGTCGTCAAAAACCTCTTCAGGTTCGAGGAGTCGTCGAATTGCCGGCGGCAGGTAGCGGCCTTCGAGCTCCGAAGCGGCTTCGCTTTTCAGTGCCCCGGCCAGGATCTCGATGTGCAACTCCGCGGGATCATTGGGAGAAAGCACGACCCAGGTTTTTCCCTTCACGCGCACGCAGGCGCTCGTCGAGGCGAACTCCGAATCCGGGGGGTGGGCCCCGCGTAGCGCGCGGACTTCGAGACCGACCTCGTCAGCCAATTCGAAGAGCGCTTCGAGGACGCTAGCCGGATCCATCGATCGAACCTTTCTCTACGTCCGCCAACCTACGGGCCAGGCGCACGAAGTCCACAGGTTCGAGGGTCTCGGCGCGGGCGCGCGGATCGATCTCGCAGGCTTCGATCGCCGCGTTGAGGACCGCGGGCTCGAGCCCGAAGCCTCCCCCCTTGAGCGCGTTGGCGAGGGTCTTCCTTCGCTGGCCGAAAGCCGCGCGCGCGACGCGCTCGATCGATCGCAAGGTCTTCGCATCGGGGGTCTCACCCGGCCGCTCCGCCATCGTGACGAAGGCGGAGTCGATCTTCGGCACGGGAAAGAAGGCGGCGGCGGGGAGGCGCTTGCGGCTCTGCATCTCGACGCACAGGTGGTGGAGCACGGCGAAGGAGCCGTAGTCCTTGCTGCCGACCTCGGCGAAGAGACGGTCGGCCACCTCGAGCTGGAGCATCACGGCGTAACCCGCGAGTCGGCTTCGTAGATCGAGCAGCCGCCGCAGCATCGGGGTCGCAGACGCGTAGGGCAGATTCGCGACGAAGCGAACGGGAGCGTCACATTGCTTGCGGAGGGCCTCGATGGCTTCGGCCAGATCGACCTTCAACGCGTCGGCGTGCACGAGCTCGACGTTGTCGGGCAGCAGGCCCTCTTCGCGATTGGTGCGCACGAGGCCCGAATCGATTTCGAAGCTCATGACACGGGCCGCCCGCGCGGCGAGGGCGCGGGTCAGCTGGCCGAGGCCGGTGCCGACCTCGATCACGCCCTCCCCCGGCTCTACGCCGGCGGCCTCCACGAGCCGCTCGGCTTCACGCGAGTCGACGAGGAAGTTCTGGCCGAGTTCGCGGCGCAACCGGAGGGCGTGGCGATCGAGCAGTTCGCGCAGCGGTGGGATCGCGCTCACGTGGAAGCGGGGGCGGACGAGGCCTCGCCTTCGCGCCAGGGCGCTTCGCCGACCGGGACGCGAGAGAACGCGTTCAGGTCGAGGGCGTCCGCGTGGCCCTCGGCGAGCAGGCGCGCACCGGCAGCCGCGATCATCGCGGCGTTGTCGGTGCACAGCGAGATCGGCGGAAAGACGACGCCGAAGTCGTGCTTCTTGCCCGCGCGCTCCATTTCGCCGCGCAGCCGGCGATTCGCCGCGACGCCCCCCACCACGGCGAGAGCGGCGAGCCCTTCGTCGCGCAGGGCGCGGCGCGCCTTCAAGACCAGGATGTCGGTGGCGGCGGCTTCGAAGGAAGCCGCGATGTCCGCGACATCCTTCTCCGACAGGGCGTCGAGACCACTGCGCCCCTCCACTTCGACCGCGACCGCGGTCTTGAGCCCGCTGTACGAGAAACCGAGCCCCGGCCGCTTCGCCATCGGTCGCGGAAAGTCGACGGCCTTCGGATCTCCTTCGAGGGCCGCCTTCGAAACCGCGGGGCCACCCGGAAAACCCAGGCCGAGCAACTTGGCGACCTTGTCGAAGGCTTCCCCCGCCGCGTCGTCGCGCGTTTCACCCAGCAGGCTCGGTTCGCCCTCTTCGTGCACGCGATAGAGCGCCGTGTGTCCACCGCTCACCACCAGCCCGACGTACGGCCGCGCGAGGTCGGGGTCACTGAGTTCGGCGGCGATCAGATGACCTTGCAGGTGATGTACGCCGACCACCGGGATCCCGAGCCGATACGCCAGCGCCTTGCCGAACGACAGACCGACCAGCAGCGAACCCACGAGCCCCGGCCCGGCCGTCACCGCGATCCCGGTCAGCTCCGCCTGGGTGATCTCCGCACGCTCGAGCGCCAGCTCGACCACCCGCGTGATCGCACGCACGTGGTCACGCGAGGCCAACTCGGGCACCACCCCTCCGTAGGGGCGATGCACTTCCTCCTGCCCGTGGATCACGGAGGAAACGATCTCGCGACCGTCGCGCACGACGGACGCCGCCATTTCGTCGCAGGAACTCTCGATGCCGAGAACGATGGACGGGGGAGGTTTCATGGAATGGCCGCCGGGGAGGTTAGCCCGTCGTCACGAGGGGCTTCGAGTACAATGGGCATTCATCCGATCCCGGAAAGGAGGCGCTGGCCAATGCAGAAGAGAACCCGGATCACAGCGACGTGCGCAGCCCTGCTCTGCTTCATCTTTGCCCTCGGATCGGTTGCGGGCCCCGGGGGCTACAGCCCGGACGCCGACTTGGATGGCATCAATGACAATGATGACAATTGCCTCGGCGTCGTGAATTCCAGCCAACGAGACGACGACGAAGACGGTTACGGGAACCTCTGCGACGCGGACCACGACCAGAACTGCGTCGTCGGGGGATCCGATGTCTCGCTCACCTTCGCGGCGCTGGGGACGGGCGCTCCGTGGGCTCCGAAGAACTCGGGTGCCTTCGATGTCGACGAGAACGGCACCGTCGGTGGCTCCGACGTGTCGAGCACGTTCGGCGACCTCGGCGGCGCCCCCGGTCCGAGTGCACGAGCCTGCGCGGACTGTACGGCGGCCCCTGGGAGCGGCGTTTGCCCCTGAGGAGCAGGGGCCTCAGGCGTTGCGGCGTTCCTGCTGCTCCTGCTCGGCCTTGCAGTCGATGCAGAGCTGGGCCATCGGCCGCGCTTCGATGCGCTTCAGGCTGATGTCTTCGCCGCAGTTCACGCACTCGCCGAACACGCCCTCGTCGATGCGGTCGATGGCGGCGTTGATCTTCGAGAGCAGGCCGCGTTCGCGTTCGCGCAGGCGGCCCTGGAAGGCGAGGTTCATCTCGGAAGAAGCGGTGTCGATCTCGTCCGGGAAGTCGTCGGGGTCGAGGTGGATCTCGCCAGAGAGCGTCTTGCGGGCATTGCCCAGGATCTCGTCCCGCTGCGCCTCGAGGACCTTCCGAAACTTGTTCATGTCACGCTTCTTCAATGGATCACCGCCTTTCCATCACCAGTTGCTACGGCCGGCTGGCGCCGTCGGGGTTCCGGGGGTCCGGCACTATATCGGTAGATGGACCCGGGAGGAAAGCCTTTCTTGCCGCCCCGGCGGCCCGCCACGAGAGCTCCCCGGGGCCCTTGCGCGTTCACGAAAAACGGCGATTCAGCCAGCGCTGTAGAGGTCGAGTTGCCGGCGTGCCTCGGAGGCGCGCTCGGAGTCCGGGTACTCCTTGATCACCCGCTCGAAGGCGCGCTTGGCGGCCTCCCGGAAGCCCGGCCCGAGCTTCAGCAGCGACTCGCCCTGGCGGTAGAGGGCGTCCGAGGCCTTGTTTCCCGCAGGGTAGTTGCGGACCACCTCGTCGAAGCGCAGTACGGCCTTCTTATATTCGGCCTGCTTGTAATGGCAGTCGGCCATCCAGAAGGCGGCGTCGTCGGCGTAGGGCGAAGAAGGATAGGTCTGCAGGAACTCGCGGAAGCGCTCGACGCAGGTGCCCGTGTCTTCCTTCTGCCAGGCGGCGTGGGCGGCGCGGTAGGCCTGGATCTCGGCCGAGCCGTCGTCTTCGCCGGCGGTCTCGTCGACCGCGACGGCCGCGACCGTCGGGGCCACGTCACCGCCGGGGTCGGCCGCGTCGCTCGAGGTGCCGGTCGGCACTTCGCCGCGCTGGAGCTGGGCCTTCATCTGCGCGAGATCGAGGCGGGCGCGGCGGGCATCTTCCAACGCATCGGCCGCCGCCTTCTCGGCGACTTCGAGGCGACCTTCGAGGGTGCGCATCTCATCGCGCAGGGCGTCGATGTCGGCCACGTAGTCGGCCACCTGCTCCCGCAGTTGACCGCCGGCCGGCGCGCGCCCGCGCTCCATGTCGATCACGCGCGCTTCGACCTTGCGCAGTTCGGCCACCGTGGCGCAGCCGGTCGAGAGCAGCAGCCCCGCGGCCAGCGCGAGCGCGGTTCCCCTGCTGCGAGTTCGCATCTCCATGTCGCCCCCCTCTTCGGATCGGCGCTCGGGCCAGGCCGCCCGCAGCGCTCATCCGTCACCCCCCGGATCCAGATGCACCGCCAAGTTAGCGCGCACTACAGCTATCGCGGGAATGGACCCCACGCCGGGCTGAGATTGTCGCCCTGGTTTCGCGTGAGCCGCTGCAGGTTTTCGCCGTTGCGATCGATCAGGTAGATGTCCGCCGAGCCGCGCCGGGTGGAGCTGAAGGCGAGCTTGCGGCCGTCGGGCGACCAGCTCGGCGCCTCGTCGCTGCGCCGGTGGGTCACCAGCGGAAGCGCCGTGGTGCCCGTGGGATCGACCAGCCAGATGTCGAACTGCCCCTCCACCCGAGTCTCGTAGGCGATCCAATCGCCACTCGGCGACCAGGCCGGGCTCGTGTTGTAGTGCCCGTTGAACGTAATGCGCTTCACGTCGCTTCCGTCACGGTTCATCGTGTAGATCTGCGGCGAGCCCGAGCGATCGGAGACGAAGGCCAGCTTCTGGCCGTCCGGCGACCAGCTGGGCCCCACCTCGATCGAGGGCGTCTTGGTGAGTTGGCGCACCTTCCCCGTGCTGCGATGCACGGTGAATATGTCGCTGAGCCCTTGTTGGCTCGCCACGATGGCGAGCGACTCACCGCCCGGCGAGAAGACGCCGCGGAACTTCGCGAAGCCGGGGAGCAGACTCGGGAAGAGGCGCCCCGCACGCACGCGCCCGCGCGAACTCACGTAGAGGTTGGTGAGCCCGCTCTTCGTATACGAGGTGTAGAGGATGCCGCCGGCATCGGGCAGCCATGCCGGAAACGATTTCACGGCATCGCTTCGCGTCGCCGTGCGGGTGTGGCGGCCGTCGGAATCCATCACGTAGATCTCGCGGGTGCCCGAACGATTCGATACGAAGGCGATCTCGGTGGCGGCGCAGCCCGGCGTTCCGGTGAAGGCGGCGACGATCTCGTCGGCCACGGTGCGCGCGAGGCGGATCGCTTCGTTCGACACGCGCGAGACCGTCTTGCGCGCGAGGCGAACACAGCGTGCGGTATCCCAGACGGAGAACTCGATTTCGAGGGTGCCGGTGCCCGAGCGGATCTCGCCTTCGACCAACGCATCGGCACCGCTCTGCATCCAATCGGGGCAATCGCTGCGACCGCGATTCGACAGCGCTTCGCTCTGATCGGGCCCGAGATAGGCGGCGGGGTCGAGGGGCAGCAGGATGCCGGTGAAGTCGAGGGCATCCCCGATCACCGCGCGCAGATCGTCGGCGCGCGAAGCGCGCGTGGGTTGGGCGCGATCGCGGAAGCGCTGCACGGCGACGCGGAATGCCTTCGCGCGACCGGGCGAGATCTCGACCACGGGATTCTGGGCGGACGCCATCGCGGGCACGAACGTCGCGGCGACAGCAGCGCACGTGAACAAGACGATCATCAATCGACTGGACAGACTCAATTCAGGGACCTTCATCGGCTGAAAACTTGAACGGCCATTCGCCGGCATTGGGGGGTGGCGGGAGCGGGCTCGCACGCACGAGTGCACGTACGGTGTTTTCGTCGAAGTACGGATCGCCCGAGGTGTGCGTGACTTCCGGCTGCCCGATGACCAGACCGTCGGCTCGGAGCGTGACGAGTAGACCGGTGACCAGCCCCTTCCCGAGGAAGTCCGGGGGAACGACCCAGTTCTGTCGCATGTGTCGCCTCGTTGCGAGACGCCAGCGCGCAAACTCCCGGTCCTCCTCGGCCGCACCCTCGGTTGCGGCCAATGCCTCCATCGCTTCGACGAGTTCGTCTTCGGTTTCTTCATCTTCGGTCGTCGGCGGCGGATCGGGCTCGCCGAGCTCATCGCGCAGCGCGGCGAGGGCGTCGTCGTATTCGAGGGGTTCGGGCTTTGGCTTTCGCTTCTTCGAAACCGGCGCTGGGCGCTTGGGGAGGATCACCTTCTTGGGCGCCGGCGCGGGTGCGCGGGCGGGGACCGGGGTCGGATCGGGCTTCGACGCAGCCGCCTTCGGCGCGGCTTTGGGTGGTGCCGGGGGGGCACCCGGCAATGCCACCATCTTCACCGAGATCACCTCGGGCACGCGCACGACTTCGGGTACGGGCTCGAGCAGCAGGAAGCCCACGACGCCCGCGTGCAGCACGACCGAGAGCATTAAGCCCGTGCGCAAGCCACGCCTGTGCATGCGCTCGCGCGCGGCGAGCCATGCGACCCCGACTGAACTCGGCGAACCATCCGGCGCCATCCGCTAGCCCTCGGGTTCGGTCACGATGCCGAGTTGATCGGAACCCGCTTCGCGCGCCGCTGCCATCGCCTTCACCACGGTGCCGTACGGGGCCGCGCGATCCGCACGCAGGTAGATCTCCTTCGACGCGCGCGCTTCGAAGAGCGCCGCGAGCTTCGTGACGAGGTTGTCGAGTTGGATCTCGCTTCGTCCCAGGAAGTACTTGCCATCCTTCTTGACCGAGAGGATCAGCGGGTTGTCCTGAACGCGCAGGGCCTGGGTCGTGGTCTCGGGAAGATCGACGTCGATGCCCTGTTGCATCAACGGGGCCGCCACCATGAAGATGATCAGCAGCACGAGCATCACGTCGACGAAGGGCGTGATGTTGATCTCGGCGTTCGCGCGTCGTCCGCGTGCGCGCGATCCGGCCACGAAGGCCACTACTCTCGAACCCCGGGCGGATGCCCACCGGCCGGGCTTCGCTCTTCATCCGCCAGGCCCTGGATGTCGGTCTCGAACTCGCCGGCGAAGTACTCCATCGAATCGACGAGCTTGTCGATGCCCGCCGAGAAGTGGTTGTAGAAGATGGTCGCGGGGATCGCGGCGAAGAGACCGATCGCCGTCGCGATCAGGGCTTCGGCGATGCCGGGCGCCACCACGGCGAGGCTGGCGTTGCCCGTCTGGGCGATGCCCTGGAAGGCCTGGATGATGCCGATCACCGTGCCGAACAGGCCGATGTAGACGGCGGAGCTCCCGGTGGTCGCCAGGAACGAGAGCCCGCGCTCGAGCCGCTGGGCTTCGCGGGTCGCGAGCCACGAGAGCTGCTTGTGGATCGCGCGGGTCTGTTCGGCGTCGATTCCCGAAACTGTCGGCCGCCCGCTCTCCTTCGCGAGGCGCCCGAGTTCATCGCAGATGGCGATGAAGACCGAGGCCGCCGGGCTGCGCGAGAGGTCGCGCGCGGCGTCGTAGGCCGCGTCGAAGGGCCGATCGTGATAGACCTCGAGGAAGGCCTCGCTATCCTCGCTCGCCCCCCGCAATTCCTTCCACTTGGAAAGAATGATCGCCCACGAAATCAACGAGAAGGCGAATAGGACGAGGAGGACGAGCTTCACGATGAGGCCGGCTTGGAGAATCAAGCCGAAGACGTCGAAGCTCACGCGAACCCCCCATTCGATTCCGCACTTCGTCTCCGTCGATCGGAGACGGAAACACGCGTAACGCTCATCTGTGGGGGGAATGCGCCGATTCTATAGGAGCGCCCGTAGCCCATCAACAAGCGCACCGCCCTGTCCCCACTTCGCCCCCACTTCCCCCGATCTTTCATCCAGCGAAACCCACTTCGAGGAAAATCCATGCAGGTCAAGGTCACGGTCGATTCCCCGCGCGACGTCAAGGTCGACGTACTCGCCGTCGCAGTCGGCGAACTCGAGGGCAAGCAGAAGAAGCTCCCGGCTGCGCTGGCGAGTCTCGACACCGCGGCGGGCGGTGCGGTTTCGCAGGTCGTGAAGAACGGCGACTTCGGGGGAAAGAAGGGACAGAGTCTCGTCGTCTATCCGCAGGGTTCGGGTCGGGGCTCGCTCAAGGCGGATCGCTTGCTGCTCGTGGGCATCGGCAACGCTGACGAGCAGAGCGTCGACGACATTCGCGCCCTGGGTGGACGCGTGGTCAAGGGAGCGCGCGGCAAGAAAGCCACGAAGATCGCCCTGGTGGCCCCGAGTGCGAAGGGCCACGGCAATGAGGTGATCTGCCAGGCCCTGGCCGAAGGTGCCGTGCTCGCCGACTACAAGTACGACCGCTTCCTGACCGACGACGGAAAGAAGAAGCCCGCTCGCAAACGCGCGACCCTCAGCGTCGTGTATGCGCGCCTGGCCAAGCCCGCCCCGGCTCGCGCGGGCGCGAAGCGCGGCACGATCCTCGCCGAATCCCAGAACCTCGCACGCGACCTCTCGAACGCTCCCGGCAATGCGATGACGCCGGTGCGACTCACGGCCGAAGCCGTGAAGATGGCGCGGGCCGTCGGCCTGCGAACTCGGGTGATGGCCGTCCCCGAACTGCAGAAGCGCAAGATGGGCGGCATCCTCGGGGTGGGTCAGGGGAGTACGAATCCGCCGCGTCTCGCCATCCTCGAGCACAAGCCGCGGGGTCTCAAGGCGAACAGCCCCACGCTCTGCATCGTGGGCAAGGGCATCACCTTCGACTCCGGCGGCATCTCGCTGAAGCCCGGGGCCGGCATGCACGAGATGAAGCACGACATGAGTGGTGCCGCGACGGTGGTGGGCGCCATGCGTGCGATCCGCATGCTCAACATCCCCGTCCACGTCGTCGGCTTGATCGCAGCGGCGGAGAACATGCCCTCGGATACCGCCTATCGCCCGGGCGACATCCTCACGATGCACTCGGGGCATACGGTCGAAATCCAGAACACCGATGCCGAAGGTCGCCTGGTGCTCGCCGACGCCCTCGCCTACGCGAACAAGACCTACAAGCCCACGGCGATGATCGACCTCGCCACCCTCACCGGCGCCTGCATGGTCGCCCTCGGCGATTGGGCGACGGGGCTCATGGGTACCGACGACAAGCTGATCGAAGAGATCAAGGCGGCGGGCGAGCGCGTGAACGAGATTCAGTGGCCGCTGCCGCTCTTCGATGATCACAAGAAACTCATGAAGGGCTCGGTCTCCGATCTCAAGAACGCGGGAGCGGGACGCTCGGCGGGCATGTCGACGGCGGCGGGTTTCCTCTCCGCCTTCGTGGGCGACACGCCCTGGGTTCACCTCGACATCGCGGGCACGGGTTGGACTTCGAGAAGCGGCCCCTACCAGGGGTCGGGAGCGACGGGCGTCGGCGTACGCATGCTCGTCGACTTTCTCGAACACTGGAAGCCACGTTCTCGAAAGCCCCGCAAAGCGGCCCGGAAGTAGGAAGAACGGCGTTTTTCGAGATCTCCGGGTGTCAACAATTTGTTGCAACCCCCGACCTTTGACGCTCCTACGCCCCACGCCTAAGCTCCGCGCGCCTACCCCCCTGGAGAAATCTCTCCACGGCCCCACGGGCCCGATCGAACCGCCCTTCAACCCGTTCCTGCCGTTGAATCTCGCGTTCGAACCCAATCTCTCGCGGATCGAATCGAATTGAATGCAGACCACCGTGGTCTCGTCTCAGTCGTCGAATCCACGCGAAACCCAACCGCGAACGAATCGCAGAAAGAAACCAGGGTCCAGCAAGGAACCCAGAGGAGCCCAGAATGACCATCCAGTCCTTTCGACTCATCGCCATGACCGCGATCCTCGCGCTGGCGCTGCCCGCCGTGGCCACCGCCGGCGACGCCGCCGCGGGCAAGGTCGTGTTCGACACCAACTGCATGACCTGCCATGGCATGACGGGCAAAGGCGACGGTCCGCTGTCGGCCGCCCTCGACCCGAAGCCCCGCGATCTCTCGACGGGCGAGTTCAAGTTCGACACCGACGGTGACGGCACCGCCGGCAGCGACGCCGACCTCAAGAACGTGATCGTGCAGGGCGCGATGGCCTTCGGCGGTTCGGCCCTGATGGCTCCGTGGCCGGCGCTCGCCGAAGCCGACGTCGCCAACCTGATCGCCTACATCCGCTCACTCAAGCAGTAGACGCAGGCGTTTCACGTACGACCCCAGCGGCGGGATCGACCTCGAGGTCGATGCCGCCGCTCTCTTTTTCGGGTGATCCGCGCTTCGCCGGCGGACTCACATGGCGAATTCGCAAGGAGTCCGTGCGCTATGCTGCACGCGTGAGCGGTAAAACCACCCCGAAGACCGCAAAAAGCGTCGAAGCCGAAGTCCTCGATCCGGAATCGGAAGACGAGGAGCTCGACGCTTCCGAAGTCGACGAGCATCTCGACGAAGGTGAGGTCGAGGACGTCGACATCATCGACGTCGATGTCCACGACGACGCGTCCGAGGTCGACACTGCAGCAGCTGACGCCGACGGCGACGGGACGGCCGTACCCGAAGTCCTCGTCACGCCGCCGCCCGCCTCGGCGAAGCCCGCGAAGAAGTCGGCGAGCACGGCCCTCGAGCCCGCCAGCGCGCTCAGCGCCTACATGGCGCAGCTGGCGAACCACGCCCCGATCTCGCGCGAAGAGGAGCACGAACTCGCGGTGCGCTGGGTCGAGGAAGGCGACGTCGACGCGGCGCGCCAGATGGTGCTCTCGAACCTCCGCCTGGTGGTGAAGATTGCGATGGAATACCGCCGCGCCTGGACCAACACCCTGGATCTCATCCAGGAGGGCAACGTCGGTCTGATGGAGGCCGTGCAGCGCTACGACCCCTACCAGGGGGTGAAGCTCTCGTCGTATGCCGTCTATTGGATTCGCGCCTACATCCTGAAGTACATCCTCGACAACCTGCGCAGCGTGCGGCTCGGCACCACGCGCGCCGGCCGCAAGCTCTTCTTCCGTTTGAACAAGGAGCGCCGCGCCCTCGAACTCGAGGGCTTCGAGGTGACGCCCAAGCTGCTCGCCGAACGCCTCGACGTGGGCGAAGACGACGTGGTCGCCATGCAGGCACAGCTCTCGCGCCCCGACCTCTCCCTCGACGCCCCGCGCTTCGACGACGACGGCCGCGAGACCTATGGCGACTCGCTCTCGGGCGGCATCGGCGACGCCGAGGATACGGTGGGCCGTAGCGAGATGAGCGAGGTGTTCCGGCAGGCGATCAGTGTGTTCAGCCAGGATCTCGGCGAGCGCGATCTACAGATCCTGAACGAACGCATCCTGGCCGACGAGCCGCGCACCCTCGCCGAGATGGGCGAGGAGTTCGGCGTCTCGCGAGAGCGCGTGCGGCAGCTCGAAGCGCGCATCATCAAGAAGCTGCGCGAGTACATGAAGGAAGAGCTCGTCGACTTCGATCTGTACGCCGAAGAACCCGACGCATGAAGCTACGCGCGCCGCTCGCGGTTGCCATCGCGTCTGCCCTGCTGTTCGGTGCGACGAGCTGCGAAGCCGAGCCCGAAGCGGCGAAGCCCACGGGCCCGACGATGACGATTCGCGACACCGTCGTCTCCCTCGAGTTCGCTCGCACACGCGCCGAGCAATCGCGCGGCCTCGGCGGTCGCGACGGCCTCGCCTGGAACCACGGCATGCTCTTCGAGTATCCGAGCCCGCGCTTCCCCGGCTTCTGGATGAAGGACATGCGCTTCGACATCGACATCGTGTGGATCCGCGCCGGCCGCATCGTCGACATCTCCCACCGGGTGCGCCACTTCGAGGACGGCCCCGGGCCCACCCTCAAGCCCCGAGAGCTCACCGACACCGTGCTCGAGGTGCCCGCCGGCTACGCCCAGGCGAACGGCTGGCGCATCGGCGACCGCGCGATCCTCGATCGGGGCCCCTCGCAGGCCAGCGAGAAGGATTCCTAGGGGAAAACCCCGGCTTCGAAGTCAAGCCGATGCCCCAGATGACCGACTCATGTGTCATGTCGAACGAAGCTCGCGTGATGCTGTTTTCACCTCCACTGCAACCCGTAGAGGTGCTGCCCGACAACCCGGTGGTGATCGGCCGCCAGGCGCAGTGTGACATCACCCTGCCCCACACCGACGTCTCCCGGCAGCACGCGGAAGTGTCCCTCGAAGCGGGCAACTACGTGCTGCGCGATCTCGGCAGCACCAACGGCACCTTCCTGAACGGCAAGGAGATCAAGGGGCCGACGGCGCTCTCACCCGGCGATCGCATCGAAATGGGTTCGCGAGTGGTCACCTTCTGTCGGCTCGCGCCCGAAGACCTCACGCCACCCGATCCGGCGCTCCAGGGGGATCGCACGGTCGTCGCCCAGCGCATGCCCACCTCGAACGACGCCTTCGTGGGCAATCTCGCCGAGATCCCGCCCTACGCCGTACTCCAGGTGATCGAGATGGGGAACAAGACGGGCACCCTCGAGATCGAAGGCGATGATGTGCGCTGCCGCATCTGGTTCCAACGCGGGATCCCCGTCCACGCGGAGAACGAGAAGCAGACGGGCTTCGATGCCGCCATGAGCGTGGTCGCGCTCGAAGAGGGGCAGTTCCGCTTCGACGCGAGCGACGTCCACGTCGAAGCCACCCTCGCCTGCACGGTGAACGAGCTGCTGCTCGAAGGCTTCCGCCAGCACGACGAACAGCAGGCCTAGCCGAGATCGCGCAACGCACTCGGGTGTCGAGCGCCGCGAGGCCCGAATCGCCCCCGCGAGAGCTGATTCGCTTCGC
Source organism: Myxococcota bacterium (assembly GCA_028278345.1). Taxonomy (GTDB): domain Bacteria; phylum Myxococcota_A; class UBA9160; order UBA9160; family UBA4427; genus DUBZ01. Next base: position 22,583 of record JANQEL010000089.1, on the reverse strand, counting down.
TCACGTGACCGGACGGTGTATGTTCGAATCCCGGACGGCGATCCCCGTGACGACACATGGCTCGAGTTCGCCGCCACGTCCGATCAACCCTATGCGGAGGTCGCGGTGCCATCCTGCTTGCGCTGTCCTCGATGGCGACTTCGTTACGCGCTCGTGGCCTTCGTTCTGCTCTTCGCCATGGATGCCACGGCGAAGAGCTTCGCGATGAGCGGGCACTGGTACTTGAGCCGCACTCCCCTCATCGATCTGCCTCTCAACGGCGGGCCCGAGCTGTGCATCGGCGGATCGATCCAGACCGGCTGCGTGGGCTTCCTTCGACCTCGAGACGGCGGTGTTCCGGGAATGGCGGTGGTCACTCAGATGGGGTCGAGCCCCGCGTCCTTCACGATCCCTCCCGGCGCCTTCGGCCAGGCCAAGGGGATCCAGGGGGATCTGATCGCGATCGTTCCCACCGTGGTCCAGATCGTCACCTCACTCAGCTTGAGTGGGCCCGCTTCACTCGCCCAGGCGACCATGGCCTCGCCCACCTTCGCAGCGGCTCAACCCGCGCGCTTTCAGTCGAACGCACACACTCGGGATCCCGGGCAGACCGCGGGAAGTACGCCACGCGCTGCAGCCAACTTCGCATGGTGTCCGGGAGTCGGGGGACCCGCCTGCCCAAGCGGTCTTGCGGCCACTGGCTCGCCCGGCATCCAGGGGATCGTCACCTACACCGCGGGTGCCAACGTCTTCGGCGGCACGATGGCGATGCTCGTGAAGGGTAACGCCACGGTCTCACGCGTCTGGAGTCAGCTGACTTCTGCGTCCCAGACCCTGCTCGCGCACACCAACCTGATTGCGCCTGCCACCGGATTCATGAACCCCCAGGTGGTGGGCGCCGGATACGCGTACGCGAATTCATCGATGCTCCCGTTGGTGCCGCTCTACCTGATCCAAAGCGGAATGATGGTGCAGACATCGATGGGGCTGCTCGCAACGCCGGGGCTCCCGATCACGTCGAATGGTACGCCGGCCACTCCCTACTTGATCCAGGCCGACACGCAGCGACATTGGGGGTTCCCGTGGACCACGGGAACGGTCTCGGTGATGAACACCGAGACCTACCGGTCGCAGGTGCATACGGGAACGTTGACCGCAATGGGGAGCGACGCGCGCACGCCCGGCGGGAAAGGACAGATCGTCATGGTCGCCGGCGGCACCTCCCATCGCGTTGCGGCGCAGGTCGACTTCGAAGCGCTCGGAGTCGTGGTGCTGACTTTCGATGATGCCACGCCCACACCTGCGCTGGACGCACGAGGCCTTGCGGCGTTGATCATCGTGCTGGCACTGGCCGCCGGTCATTCGATTCGTCGGCGCTTCGTTCGCTGAACTACGAATCGATCGCGGGAAACTCTTCGAGGATCGAGCGCTGCACCGCGGCGTCGAGATCGTCGGTGTCCATGCCCATGGCTTCGTGCAGGGCCTGGTCGATCGAGTAGCCCTCGCCGATGCGTGAGAGTATGCGCGCGCGTTCTTCCTTGGTGGTGTGCTCTTCGATGAAGGCTGCCGCAACGACACTCTGCAGATAGGCCGCGCGCGCGTCTTCGTCCGAGAGCCCCGAGAAGCTCGGCGCGATCTCGCGCAGGGGAATCCAATGCCCCGCTTCGATGCGCGTGCGAAGCGAAATGCGTTCGCTGCGCGTCGAGGCTTCGAGGTTGCGCGAGCGCCGCTCCATGCGTTCGGCGAGGCCCTCGTTCAGCCAGTACGGGCGATCGCCCCCGGTCTGCTCGCGGAATACGGCGTGGGTGTATTCGTGATACAGCAGCGAGCGCATCGATTCCGAGGGATGCGCGGGGGAGGTCACGTGGATGCGCCCGTCGAAGAAGCCGACCGTCTGGAACGAGAAGCGGTGGCGGTGGGCTTCGAGATAGGCGGCCTTGCCGTAGAGAACGACGCCGAGGGGCTCGAGGGGTTCGATGCCGATGCGTTCGCTGACCTCGCTGCGCGCGTCTTCGAGGAAGCGCAGCACGGTCTCCGCGTAGGCGGGATCGGCGTGGCCGAGTTCGCTGTCGAGATCGAGGCGGAAGTTGCGGGTCTTCACCCGGGTGAACTGCAGGGGCGGCCTCGAGAGGTCGCTGTCGACCAGGCGCCGCTCGTCGTGCAGTTCGCGTTCGAGTCGCTTGGCGCGCTGGCCCCAGCCGGCCAGCGCTTCGCCCGCGCGTTCCTGGAACTTCGCGAGATGCTGCGATGCACTCTCGTAGCGACCGCGCCGGCGGTCGAGCAGAGCGAGGTACCAGTACGCTTCCGCCTGCGCCGGCCACATGCGCTGCACGCTGCGAAGGGTGGCCGAGGCCCGCGCCGTTTCGCCGCGGCGAAGATCTTCGACGGCGCCGCGCAAGAGCCGCAGGTAGCGATCGCGTTCGCCACCCGAGGTGCCCGGCGGCGTGGTCATCTCGTCGCCGAGGATCTCATCCTTCCAGAGACCGCGCAGCACATCGACCTCACCCGCGCCCGGATCGCGATGCGCCGCGGGGACGGCCTCGGGATCGTCGGTGACGTGGGTGACGCCGTCTGCGTCGACCCAGATCCAGGTCTCCGCCTGGGTGGAAAGCGCGGGCAGCACCAGCAACGCGCATGCAAGTGCAACGAGGGAGAAAGGAGAGCGGCGGGGGGAGCGCATTACGAGAAGGCTTTTCGGCGCTCGCTCAGCGAGTCTTGACGGCCTCCGCCGTCAGATGTCCGAGTTCGGGCAGGATCAGCTTTTCCATTGCCAGGCGAACTGCGCCTCGCGAGCCCGGGATCACGAAGACGACACGCCCCTGCGCAAGACCCGCGAGCGCACGAGAGAGCAAGGCGGCCGAGCCGATGTCCTCGTAGGAAAGCGTGCGGAAGATCTCACCGAAGCCCGGGATCGTGCGTTCGAGGAGGCGCTCGACGCTCTCGGGGGTGACGTCGCGCGGGGCAACCCCCGTGCCGCCGGTGAGGATCACGGCGCCCACGCCTTCCGCCTCGAGCCCGGCCCGGGTCGCAGCGGTGATCGCCTCGGGTTCGTCGGCCACGATCTGCCGACCGTGCACCTTGTGCCCCGCGCCTTCGAGCAATTCGGCGACCAGCAGGCCCCCCGTATCGGTTTCGAGGGTGCGGGTATCGCTCACCGTGATCACCGCCACCGAGACGCTGACCTTGGCGTCCTTGCGGTGGTGGTGCTTGTGAGACGAAGGCGCAACGCCGTCGTCGCGATGACCGTGCTTCCCGTGATGATGTCCGTGATCGCTCATGCGTGATCGTCGACCCAGTATTCGCCGCCGGTTGCCACTTCCTTCTTCCAGATCGGCACGGTGATCTTCAGCGTGTCGATGGCGAAGCGACAGGCCTCGAATGCTTCCGCGCGATGGGGAGAGGCGGCGACGACCACGACGGCCGCCTCACCGATCTCGAGCCTTCCCACGCGGTGGGCGATCGCCACCCGGGTGCCCGGCCACTTCTCCTGGGCCTGCACCACGATCTTGTCCATCTCGCGCTCGGCCATCTCGGGGTAGGCCTCGTATTCGAGGTGGTCGATCGACTGGCCGCGCGCGTGGTTGCGCACGTTGCCGACGAAGCTCACGATGCCCCCGGCGTCCGGCCCATCGACTCGCGCCACCACTTCAGCTTCGTCGAGGGGTTGGTCGGAGATCGTGCAGCGCTTGCCGGTCTCGACGTCTCCCATGCCGCCGGAGACCGGCGGCAGGAAGGCCACTTCGTCGCCGTCACTCAATTCGACGTCTGCTTCGCAGATCTCGAGATTGAGGGAGACGGCGAGGCGCTCCCCCAGGCGTTCGAATGTGGGGTACTTCTGCGCGAGCGTTGCGCGCAACTGTGAGATCCGCGTGCCCGCTTCGAGTTCGAAGTCGAGTTGCGCGCTGCCCGCTTCTTCGCGGAGGGATCCGAAGAGTTTCACCGCGACGGCGATGGTTTCCGACATGGCGCAGACCTTACCTTCGAGGCCGATTCGGCTCAACGAAGCCTCAATGAAGACGAGTCAGGCGCCGATCCGAAAGAGATGCCGCGAAGTATGGAACTCCAGGGGCGCAGCGTGGGGCGCGAAGAGGTGGAGGCCGTCCTCGACCTGCTGCGCCCGGCGATCGTCGCTGACGGCGGAAACGTCGAACTCGTCGACGTGGACGCCGACGGGACCGTGCGCGTCGCGATGCAGGGCGCCTGCGCGGATTGCCCCGCCCAGAGCGCCACCCTGCGTGTCGGGCTCGAAGAACCGATGCGCAAGGCCCTGCCGGGCGTCTCGGCCGTGATCTCGACCTAGTCGCTCGATCAGCGGCGCCGTTGCGCAGGAGTTGCACGTCGAAGATGCTCTGGCCGGAGGATCTTCCTTGAGTGCAGCTTCGTCTTCACGCGGCACGGCGCGAGGCCACGGCGAAACCGTAGGCCGCGTCGCACACTACTACGCGAACGCCGGCGCCGCCGTGATCGAACTCACCCGCGGTGCCCTCGCCGTCGGCGACTCGGTCTACGTACACGGGCACACGACCGACTTCGTGCAGCGGGTCGACTCGCTCCAATGCGAAGACGAAGCCGTCGAGCGCGCGGAAGCCCCGACCTCGGTGGGCCTGAAGCTCGACCAACCCGCGCGCACGGGCGATCGCGTGGATCGCATCACCCCGACGGGCGATGCGAACCACGCGACATGAAACCCGAGAGGGAGGCTACTTCTGCGCGTCGCCCTGCGAATCAGACGGCTTGTCCGAGCCGCCGGATACCGACTTGAGGCCACTGGCCTTCGCGCCGGCCTTGCCCATCGAGAGGCTGCCGTTGAAGATGGCGCCCTTCTCGATCGCGATCGAAGTCGTTTCGATGTCACCGTCGACCTGGGCGCTCTTGTGGAGCACCACGCTCTCGCTGGCCTGGATGTTGCCGGTGACGGTGCCGCTCACGACGACGGTGGGGGACTGGATCGTGGCGTCGATCTCGCCCGACTCGCCGACGATCAAGGTGTTCTCACTGGAGATCTCACCCTTGAACCCACCATCGATGCGGACAGTGTCCTTGAAGCTGAGTTTGCCCTCGAAGACCGAACCCTGATCGATGAATGCGGACAGGTTGGCCATGCCACCTCCGCCGCTACTGCTCGCCGGTGCCGCCATGCTTCCTTCCTCCCCTTTGGGTCGTCCGAATCCACTGATTGCCATTGGATCCACCCTCCTCCAGTGGTTTGTTCTCTTCCGAATCGGCCCGGTTGCGCGGACCTTGAGGTGAAAGTCTTCGGATCTTTCGCGATTCGGAGCCTTTAGCGGAAAAGGTGCGTGGCCATGAGCACGCAGGTCGCGTGCTACGCTGCGCGCGCGATGACGGAAGCCGCGAACAACGCCCGGGTTTTGCTCGACCGAGCCCTCGCAACCGGGCGAATTCACTCCGCTTATCTCCTATCCGGGCCGCCGGAAACCGTGGGGGCCGAGGCTCGGCGTTTCGCCCGGGCCCTGGTCTGCACGAACCCCGACGAGCGCCCCTGCGAACGGTGCAGGGAATGCCAGCGCTCGACGGAGAGCGCAGCCCCGGTCGAACTCGATGGCGCGGGCAAGAAGGGCCCGCTCTTTCGTCACATCGGCGACCACCCCGACCTGTATTGGGTGGACAGGGGCCCCGACGGGACCCGCGTGCGCATCGGCCAGATTCGCGCGGCCCAGCAGGCCCTGCGCCTCGGCGCGAACGAAGGCGGCTACCGCGTGCTGGTGATCGCCGACGCCGAGTGGCTGAACCAGGAAGCCCAGAACAGCCTGCTCAAACTCCTCGAAGAACCGCCGGAGAAGACGGCCCTCATCCTGGCGAGCGCAAGCAGTGCACCGCTCGCCGCCACGATCCGCTCGCGCTGCCAGAAGATCCGCTTTCCCGATGAAACGCGCTTCGCGCTGCGCGCCGACGATCTCCCGGAAGATCGCGCAGACGTACTGCGACGCTTCGACGCGATCGAATCGGCGGGGCTTTCGCAGTTGCTCGACTGGGCGGAGGAGTATCGCGGTAGTCGCGCCGTGGCGGCCGAAGCCGTCGAGGTGCTGCTCGAGGTCGGAACCGGCTGGCTCGGGGAACGCGTGAAGCAGGATGTCGAGGCCGGGCGCCGCGACGTCCGCAAGAAGCTCGACGCCCACAGGGCCCTCGCTCAGTGCCGCAAGGATCTCGTGCAGCGCAATGCGAATCCCCAGATGGTCGCGGAGCGCGCGCTGTTCGCAGTTCGCGGGAGCCTCGCGTCCTAGCAACCCGTTGCAGAACCCTTCGGTCGCCATCCGCAGCCCTTCGACCCGGCGTCTGCGTTGCGCAACAGCGGCCGTAGCTGTGCTACGCCCACTGTCACGCGCCTTGACGCCGAACCGAATGACTACGGCTGGCTCGGTCAGGGTTCTACAACGGATTGCTCACATGTGGATCGACAGCCACTGCCACGTCACCGCGTCGAAGTTCGACGCCGACCGCAAAGAAGTGCTCGCGCGCGCGAAGGAGTCGGGCGTCGACGTGATGATCGCGATCGGCTCGGGCTACGGGATCGCGGGCAATGCCGCCGCGGTGGCCCTCGCCGATGCGCTGCCCGAGGTCTATGCCGCGGTCGGCGTGCACCCCCACGAAGCGAGCCAGCTCGACGACGCCAATCGCGCGGCGATCCGCGAGTGGCTAGCGCATCCGCGCGTGATGGCGCTGGGCGAGTGTGGTCTCGATTATCACTACATGAACTCACCGCGCCAGGTGCAGCTCGAGGTCTTTCGCGAACAGGTCGCCGTGGCGCGCGAACTCGACATGCCCGTGGTCATCCACGTGCGCGGCGACGAGCCGAACGCCTACGACGACCTGCTCGGCATCTGGATCGAGGTCGGGGAAGGCCAGCTCGACGGCGTGCTCCACTGCTACACGGGGACCCTGCCGTTTGCGAAGCGCGCCCTCGAACATCGCTTCTACGTTTCGTTCTCGGGGATCGTGACCTTCAAGCGCAGCAACGATCTGCGCGATGTCGCGCGCGGGCTGCCGTTGGACCGCCTGATGGTCGAGACCGATGCGCCCTTCCTCGCACCCGAAGGCCATCGCGGACGCCGCAACGAACCCGCCTGGGTGCCCCGCGTCGGCGAGACCCTCGCAAGCCTGCACGAGACCAGCGTGGAAGACGTGGCGCGGATCACGAGTGACAACGCGCGGAGCTTCTTCCGTCTCGGCGCCGCGGCCAAATGAAGACGCGGCCGAATGAAGACGCGGCTTGATGGACCTGCGGCGGTGAACGAACCCGGCGAAATCGGCGCACGCCTCGATACGGCCGTGCGCCTCGCGCGCGGTGCGGGTGCGATCCAGCGCGAGCGCTACGAGAGCCGCCTCGAGATCGACACCAAGAGCGCATCGATCGACCTCGTCACCGAAGTCGATCGCGCATGCGAGACCCTGATCGTCGATGGCATCCGCGAGGCCCATCCCGAGGATGCGATCCTCGCCGAAGAAGGCGGCGATCACGTCGAAGTCGAGGCCGCCGCGAGCGGCTATCGCTGGGTGATCGACCCCCTCGATGGCACCGTGAACTACGCCCACGGCTTTCCGCGCTTCTGTGTTTCGATCGCAGTCGAACTGGGAGGGGAGAGCGAACTCGGCGTCGTCTACGACCCCCTGCTCGACGAGTGTTTCCAGGCGCGACGGGGCGCCGGTGCCCGGCTCGGGGCGCGCCGGCTCGCCGTATCGCAGGCTCCGCGCCTCGCCGACGCCCTGGTCGCCACGGGCTTCGCCTACGACGTGCATCGAAGCGAGCACGACAACCTCTCGCAGTTCTCGCAGATGGTGAAGTCGGCCCGCGGCCTGCGACGCGACGGCAGCGCGGCCCTCGATCTGTGTTACGTGGCCGCCGGGCGACTGGACGCCTACTGGGAGTTCAAGCTACACCCCTGGGACGTTGCCGCCGGCCGCCTGATCGTCGAGGAAGCGGGCGGTCGCGTTTCCGACGTCGAGGGGGGCCCGGCACCAGCGTCGGGAGTGGAGATCGTTTCGAGCAACGGTCGCATCCACGAAGAAGTCCTCGCCGTGCTTCGTTCCCACGACTCCCGTCCGACTTCGGCGTAGCCGCCCATCACCCGGAACCGCGCCCCGACATCCTTTCGCAACGTGACCTCCCCCGAACCGACGACCTCCCCCGCTTCCGCGCCCGCGCGCCGCCTCGCCCTGCGTTTCGCGCTGGGGCTGCTGGGCCTGATCGCGATCGGACGAGCGGTTCTGCCCGTCGCAGTCGAAGCGCTGATCGAGAGCGAGGGGTCGGCGGCCCTGGGGGTCGAGGTCGAGGTCGACGACGTCGATCTCGCGTTGCTGCGGGGTGCGCTGGCCATCGAGGGCCTGCGCGTCGCCGGAATCGCCAGCGAGAATCACACGCCCACGGAGGATCTGCTTCGGCTCGAACGCGCAGAGGCTCGGATCTCGTGGGCGCCCACGGTGGCGGGTACGCCGACCCTCGCGAACATCGAACTCGTCTCACCCCGCATCCGCATGCGCCGTCTCGAGGATGGAAGCCTCGATGTCGAGGGCCTGGCTGGCAGCGAGACCGCTCCCGAACCCGCGACGGAAAGCGCGAGCGAACCCCTGGCCATCGAGATCGCATCGCTGCGCGTGAGCGGTTTCGATCTCGCTCTGGTCGACGAAGGCGCGGACACCGACGCGCCCCTGCGCCTCGCGATCGATTCGATCGCCCTCGATGGGGCGCTGATCGAGGGCGACGGCTTCACGCTGGCTGGCTTCGATCTCGCCACCGCGCACATCGACCTCGCACCGATCATCGACCTCCAACTCGCGATCGACACCCATTCGAGCAACGTATCGCTGCAGGAAGCACACCGCTTCCCCGTCGAGGTGAACGTCGTCTTTCCGAAGGTCGAAACCACGGACGGTGCCCCACCGCCGGCCGCCGCCCTCGCCGGCGAACTCGGCCTGACTCCCCTCGCCTTCGAAGGGCGTTTCGAAACCCGGGACGTCCCTCTTCCGATCCTCGCGCGCGCCGCCGATGTCGCGCCCTGGTCGAACTGGCTCAGCGCGGGCCAACTCGACACCGACCTCTCCCTTCGCGTCACGAGCGACGATGAGGAAAACCGCAGCGCCGCCGTCAGCGGGCGGATCGCGGTCGATGGGCTTTCCGCCGAGAACAGCCCGGAGGAAGAAGCGCGCGAGATCGCCCTCGCCTGGAAGCAACTCGAGATCGACCTGCGCGAAGCGAGCGTCCAGGTCGATTCCGAAGGGATGCTCCTGGGTTCGCCCCTCGTGCGCCTGGCCGGGATCACCCTGCAAGAACCCGACATCCTCTTCACCCACGGCGGCAGCGCCCTGGCTGCGGACCCCGGCGAGGGCGAAGGCGACACCGCCTCCGAAGACGAGTCGTCCCCCACACCCGAGATCCAGCTCGACTTCGTGCAGATCGTGGACGGCCGCTTCGCGTTCGCAGACCACACCACCGAACCCCGCTTTCGCGAAGAGTTCGAAGACATCGACTTCGAGGCGGCTCGCATCGATCCGAGCAGCGGGAGCGTGAAGAAGATCGACCTGCGCCTGTCGAACCGCGACGCCATGCTCGCCGTGAAGGGCGGGGTCGGCGACGGTCGCTCCCTCGCGATCGATCTCGAAGACCTCGCCCTCGCGCCCTTCAACGCCTACGCACTCTCGCTCGCGGGCTACGTCGTCGAGCGCGGAAAGCTCAGCGTGCATTCGAAGATCGAACAGAGCGGTGGAGGCCTCAGCGCCGAGAACGAGGTCACCTTCGACGACCTCGCCGTCGAAGAAGCGGGGGACGGCGGGTTCGAGGAGCAGTTCGGCATGTCCCTCGCAATGGCCCTTGCGCTGCTGCGTGACCACGAGGGGAAGATCGCCCTCGACGTCCCGATCGAGCAGCAGGGCGAAGAGACCGACATCGGCCTGCGCGAGATCGCCCTAGACGCGATGCGCACGGCCTTCGTGGGCGCCCTCACCTCTCCCCTCAAGCTCGTCACCGCGGTGGTGCCGGGTGGCGACGAAGAAGTGGGTGAGCCCGTCGTGGTCTTCGAGGCGAAGAGTCGCGAGGCACCCGAGGGCGCGTCGCAGCAGCTCGAACCCATCGTGAATCTGCTGCTGCAGCGACCGACGCTTGCGGTCTCCCTGCGCGGCCAGGTCGGCCCCGACGACGGAAAGGCCGAAGACACCGACCTCGACGCCCTTGCAGGGGCGCGCGCCGAACGCATTCGCACTCTGTTGATCGAACAGCTCGCGGTGGCGGAAGGCCAGATCGTGATCGATCCCCAGGTGCCGGTCGGAACGCCTGGGGTCGCGCTCGCACTGGTGCCGCGTCCCGCGCCCGAGGCACCCGAACCGACGCCGGCTTCACCGTAACTACGGTCTCAAGGCGCTTCGTCGACGCGGTCGTCGGGGGGTGGTGCGGGCGGTGCGAGGAAGCGGGCCTCGTAGGCCGCGAGGTCGACGGGAAACGAATCCGCGAGAGCTTCGTCGATGCGATAGACGGCCGACTGCCCCGCAGCCTGGGCCACGATGCCGACGCCCTCGTCACGTCGGCCGAGGGCCACCTCTGCTAGCAACGGTGCGGCGGCTTCACCCTCGCGACGACCGTACGCGCGAACGACCACGCGCGGCGGCTCGAGACCGAGTTCGCCGAGCGAAACCTCCTCTCCGGCTTCGGCCAGCACCGAGATGGCTTCGAGTTTCGCCAATTCGGACATCAACCCACCCGCCTTGCCGGGGCGCCACTCGGCACCGCCCGCTCGCCAACCGGTCTCGATGCGCTCGACGCGCACGCGCACGGGTTCGACGGAACTCGTGGCCGAGGTGTCGGCGAACTCGAGCTCGAAGGCCTTCACGTCGGAGACATCGAACTGGCTGAGCTGCTTGAAGCGGTATGCGAAGACTTCGCGTGGCAGTTCGCCGAGCCGACCGCGCGACACCTTGAAGAGAGTCGTGCCCTCCCCCGCGCGCACGAGGAAGTCATCGCTATCGGAGTCCTCGACCGCACGAAGCCCGATCTCCAGCGGATCGCCTTCTGCCGCCTCGAGGCCGAGGCGCAAGGTGATGAAGGCCTCACCCCCAATCGCCGCGTTGGCCTCGGCGTTGGGTGGATCGACGAAATCGGCGGCACGCAGGAATGCGAGATCGCTCAGCAGTCCGTCGATCGTCGCTTCGTCCGCGGGCCCCTTCGCATGGGCGGGATGCGCGATGCTCCATTCGCCTTCATCCGCCCCGCGCTCGACGGTCACGCTGCCCTCTGGCCAACCGACCACGATGCGTTCGACCCGCGTGCGGTCGAAGCCGAAGACGCGTTTGTCGCGCAGGTCGGAGAGTTCGCGATCGAACGAGCTCACGCGGAACGACGGCACGGTGAAGACTTCGTCCGATCCTTCGCGGCCGACGTAGACGTTGCCGCCGACGGGCGTATCGGCACCGAGGCCGAGCCCGAAGGTCTCGCCGCCGACGCGGAAGCGCACCCATCCCGCGTTGTCGCCGAGACCGTAGACCTCGGGCTTCGCCGGGTCGTCGATCGCGGCGTCGGTTTCGAGGTTCGCGAGCGCACTCGCCATCGCGTCGAGGCTCACCTCGTCCCCGGCGAACGCGATGGGCGATTGGATCAACCACCCTTCGCCTTCGCGCACGGCTTCGAAGGCGCGATCATCGCGCGTGCGCAACGCCATGAAGGCGATGCCTTCGGGCTCGACGCCTGGAAACATGCGGCGGCTTTCGCGCTCGGCGGCGTCGCGGGTCGCTCCGCCCTGGATCTCGTATAGATAGACGAAGGCGCCGAGGGCCGCGGCCACGAAGAAGAGGATGGCGGCGTTGCGCGGTTGCATCGGCCGTCACACCTGGCGCTTGCGGCGCATCCACCAGGCGAATACGCCCGTCGCGGCGATCATCTCGGGCACGACGAAGAGCGAGAGCAACTGGATGCGCAGGAAGGTGTCGCCCGTCATCTGGAAACGCGAGGCACGCGACACCGGCGGGCGGATCGAGATCTGGTCTGTGTCGTCGACCAGCCAGTTCACCGCGTTCACGAAGAGGTCGCGGTTCTGCGAACCGCCGATGAGTTCGTTGCTCGCGAAGTCCGAGTCGCCCACCACGACAATTCGCGAGGACTTGGAATCGTGGCCATCGGACGCATCGTCGGCTCCCGGCTCAGTAGCGGCTTCGACCTCTCTTTCTCCGGCGATCATGAGCGAGACCGGACCGAGCAGATCGTCGGCGTCGTAGCGGGCATTGCCGGTCTCGGCCCAGCCTTCGAGATCGCGCTCGGCCCACGATTCCTCTCCGGTGAATACGATCGACTGCGCGAAAGCCTCCCCTTCCACCGGCACGACACTGCGCGCAAGGCGAAAGAGCACGGCATCGCGGAGCTTTTCCGTGATGGGATGTTCGGCGTAGCCCCCCGAGAAGGGCGAAGTGGCCTGACCGAAGAGCGCGAGCCGCGCGTCGAAGATGACATCCTCCCCGACCTCGATCCCCCACCCGCGCAGGTCTTCGGCGAGATCGGTGTTCGCCCGGGGATCGAGCAGCACCATGATCGCGCCCCCCGACGCGACGAAACGATCGAGGGCTTCGTGTTCGACATCGGCCAAGGGGCGTGTCGGGCCCGCCACGACGACGAGGTCGGCGTCCTCGGGCACGGAGCCCGCCGCGGCGAGGAAGAGGCTCTCCACCTCGTAGGTCTCGTTGCGAAGCGCTGCGACGGCCTGGGAGTAGCCCGCGCCCCCAACTGCGCGTTCCCCCTCGATGGCGCGCTCGTTGTGGTTCTCCAGAAAGTAGATCTTGCGCTCCTCGCCCCGCGTGAGACGCAAGAGCGCATTGGTGACCTCACTCTCGCTGAACTCACCGAGGTCGAAGTGGGCCTCGCCCATCGAAACGCGCACGAGGCCGCGCGCGAGGTCTTCGTCGCCGATGCCGAAGGCTTCGACGAGATCGGGGCGATGGTTCGGATCCGCGAAGACCAACGAAACGCGATCGCTCTCGTGGGCATAGCGGTCGAGCAGGTCGCGGATCGGTGGAGCCGCCGCCGCGTTGAAGAAGGCGGTGATCTCGACATCGCGATCGAGGCGCTCGAGCAACTCGAGGGTCTGCTCGGAGAGGGTGTTGATCTGCGCCTCGGTCCAATCGAAGCGCGCGCTGTAGCGCGTCGACAGGAAGGCGAGCATGCACAGGATCGCGATTGCGAAGACGGTGCCGAGCAGTGCGCTCGCGCCGTAGCGACCCACGCGCTTCGCCTCGCCCGAGGCCATCCGCTCGCGCAGGGAGTCGAGGCTCGAGAAGGTGGCGCCCCCAAGGAGCAGGACCCCAACGATCAGGTTGAGCCCAAGCCAGACGAAGTACTCGTCGGTGACAGGTTGGAAGAGAGAGAGGATCGCACTCAGGATCCCGAAGCCGAAGGCGACGGCCCCGAGCGCGCCGAGAAGTGCGGCAATGCCCGTCATCTCAGCGCCACCTCACGCTTTCGAGGGCCGCCTTCGAAATCACCATGCAGATCCCGATCACCACCGCGAAGTAGACGAGATCGGCGGTGTCGACGGCACCACTCATCAGCGTCTCGAAGTGGGTGCCGGTGGAGATGTATCGCATGGTCGGGCCGATCCCGATGCCCCCGCCCCCCGAGTCGCCACCGAGGCCGACCTCGACGATGAAGGGCAGCATCAATCCGACGACCAGCAACGACACCATCGTAATCACGAATGCGATCAGCTGGTTGCGCGTGAGCGACGAAGCCAGGGCGCCGACCGCGACGTACGACATGCTGACCAGCAAGAGCCCGAGCAGGCCCGCCGCGGTCTTGCCGACCTCGGGCTCGCCGTAGACAAAGAGGATCCCGGGAAAGAAGGCGACGATCAGCGTCATGAGCCCGACGAAGGCGAAGCCCGCGAGGAACTTCCCGATCACGATCTCCCAGATGCGAATGGGTGCCGTGTAGAGCAGCTCGTCCGTCCCGTTGGCTTTCTCGCTCGCGAAGAGCCCCATCGTGACCGCCGGAACGAGAAAGAGCAGCACGATCCACATCGAACCGAAGAACGGTGTGATCAGATGATCGTTGAGATTCATCTGCGCCAGGTATTCGTGGGCCCCGAATTGGCTCGCCTGGTCGATCTGGGCTTCGAAGCCGATCAGGCTCGAGAGGAAGAAGGTGCCCGCGAGCACGCTCCACAGGGTGAGCACGACGTAGGCCACGGGCGAAACGAAGAGCGAGCCGATCTCGCGGCCGGCGATCGCGAGGACGTGATTCACGGCGACGCCTCCTCACCAACCGGTGCTTCTTCGACGGGCGGGGCTTCTCCGACTCCTTCGTCCGCCTCGTCGTGGGTCGTGGCTCGCGCGAACACCTCTTCGAGGCTCTGCCCGCCGGCCGTGAGTTCGGCCAGCGGCTGGTCGACGGCCTTGCGCCCGCGGTTGATCAGGATGATCCGCTCACAGATCGCCTCGACCTCGGGCAGGATGTGGGTCGAGAGGATCACCGTGTGGCGCGCGGCCCCCTGCTTCGGTGCCGCGAGCTCGGCGATCAGGCCCCGGATCTCGCGAATCTGGATCGGGTCGAGGCCCACCGTCGGTTCGTCGAGGATCAAGACCGGCGGGTCGTGAACGATCGCCTGGGCGAGCCCGACGCGCTGGCGAAAGCCCTTCGAGAGATCGCCGATCACCCGGCGTCGCACGTCGGCGAGGCCGCAGCGTTCGAGGGCGCGGGTCACCTGCTGCGCGCGTTCGCCGCGCGGCACGTCTTTCAGCTTGGCGACGAAGTCGAGATAGCCCTGCACCGTCATCTCGGGATAGAGCGGCGGGGTTTCGGGCAGATATCCGATCGCGCGTCGCGCGGCCAGCGGCTCGGCGAAGATGTCGTGGCCGTCGATCAGAGCGCTGCCGTCGGTGGCAGGCAGAAAGCCCGTCAGCATGCGCATCGTGGTCGTCTTGCCGGCGCCGTTGGGCCCGAGAAAGCCCACGATCTCGCCTTGCCCCACGGTGAACGAGAGATCCCGGACGGCCTCGAAATCGCCATAACGTTTCGAAAGGCCCCTGGCCTCGATCGCCACATCCTTCATCGCGAAGCGCTTCCTCCCCAACGCGCGTCGGTCGAATCGACCGTGATTCGCCCGACCCAACGGGCGCCCGGGCTCACCGGGGCGCGGAATAATAACGGCAAGATTCTCGAAATCGCCAGAACCCTTCTCGGAAGAAACCGATCGACTTCGCGCGGTTCCGCGACTGGCCGGGAGTCGACGCGCGCGGGTACCTTTGTGGGATGGTGGCAACGTGCGGTTCGAAGCGACTCACGATCGCGCTGGGGGCGGCGACCCTGGGGCTCGTGCTCTCGAGCGTGACCGCTTCCCACGCCGCAGACCCGGCGGTGTGGCCGTCGAGCGACACGGCTTCGCTTCCCGCCGCGTCTTCTCCCGCACCGCCCCCGCACGAATCGGACTTCGCGCGAGAAGTTCGCGCCGCCTATTGGCGCGACCGCACCTGTCTCACGCCCGAGTGCCGCGCCCGTCGCGGCAGTTGGATCGACATCGCCTCCTTCGGCGTCGCCGCGGCGGGAGGTGTGTTCGTCGCCCGGCGTCGAGACGCTTGAGCGACGCGCCGATGCGGGTCGCCCTGGTGATCGAACGCTTCGAAGACGCCGCGGGGGGTGGCGAGCAGGTGGCGTGGAACGTGGCGCGCGAACTCGCGCGGGCCGGCGACGAAGTCCACGTCTACTGCCGCGAAGGGGCCGAAGCGGAGGGCGTGCGTGTTCATCGCCTGGCCACGCCGAAGTTCTGGCAGCCGCTGCGCGTGCTCTCCTTCGCAAGGCGGGTCGGGCGCGCACTCGCCGAGGAAGACTTCGATGTGGTGCACGCCTTCAGCAAGGCCCACGGCAGCGACGTGCTCCACGTCGGCGGCGGCTCCCACGCCGACTACATGGAACAGACCTACGGCGATCGCGGTGCGCGCTGGCGGAAGTTCTCGCCTCGTCATCGCACCCTGCTCTCGCTGGAGCGGAAGATGTTCGAAACGCCCCGCCTGATCGGGCAGTGCGTCTCGCACCGCGTGAAGCGGGAGATCGCCGCGCGCTACGAGATCGAAGACGCGCGACTTCCGGTGATTCCCTGCGGCGTCGACATCGCGCGCTTCGCTCCGGAGAACCAGGGGGATGCACGCGAAGCCGTACGGCGCGAACTCGCGGCGGGAGACACGATGGTCTGGCTCTTCGCGGGCAGTGGCTGGCGACGCAAGGGCCTGGACATCGCCCTCGAAGCCCTGTCGCTCTGCCGCGACTCGAACAGTCGGCTCTGGGTCGCGGGGAAGGATGATCCCGCGGCGTGGCGGGCGAAAGCAGAAGCACTCGGGGTCGCCCCGCGCGTTCAGTTCCTCGGCGAGCGCGGCGATCTCGAACGCGTCTATGCGGCCTGCGATGGCTTCCTCTTCCCCACGCGCTACGACGCATTCGGGCTCGTGTGTCTCGAAGCCGCCGCCGCGCAGTGCCCGGTCGTGGTGAGCGCGCGCGCCGGGGCGAGTGAACTCTTCGAAGATTGCGGACGCGTGATCGATCGCGCCGACGATCCCGCGGCGTACGCCGAAGCGATGGACGAACTCGCCGATGCACACGCGCGCGAAGCCCTGGCCCTGCGCGCCCACGCGATGGCGAAGGAACACGACTGGCCCATGCACGTCGACAGGCTGCGCAACCTCTACGCCGAGGTCGCCGCATGAAGGCGCTGCGCTGGACGGGAGGAACCCCGGAGCTTCGAGCCGAGATCGAACAGGCCATGGAGACCCCCGACCCGGCCCAGAACCCGGAGGTGGAACTCCTCGCGGGGTCGAAACATCGCCGCAGCCTGCGCGTGCCGAGCGCCTCTCTCGGTCAATCGGTCGTCGTCAAGGAATTCCTGCCGCCGTCGCGCCATTCGCGCAAGAGCCGCCGCTGGATCGAGATCCTCCGCATCCTCTGCGGTCGCTCGTCGGCCGCCCTCGAGTGGACGAACTACGAAGATCTCACGAATGCCGGCGTGCCGATTCCCGAGCCCCTCGCCTTCGCGCGGCTGCGCGACGGCACCGCCTGGATCGTGACTCGCTTCCTGCCCGACGCCGTGCCCCTGGAAGAACGCCTCCAGGGCTACCCCTTCGAGAAGCGAAGGCGCATGCGCGAGGTGGGAGAACTCGTCCACCACCTGCACAGCGCGGGCTACAGCCATCGCGATCTCCACGTGGGCAATGTGCTGGTCTCGGAAAAGGAGATGTGGTTCGTCGACCTGCAGCGCGCGCAGCCGATGAGGCACACGAGCGACCGCATCCTCGACATCGCATCCCTCGACTTCTCCCTCCACCACGCGGGCGTGACGGTGGCGGCCCGGCTCCGCTTCCGCATTGCGGCGCTCGGTCTCGGGACCTTCCGGGTGGCCGCCGAGCGCGAGCTGTTGCGCGAAGTCGGACGCACGAGTCACCGGCGCGCCGTCGAGTTCTATCACGACCGCACGCGGCGCCTGCTGCGTGACGGGGAGGGGGTCGCGAAACTCCGAATCGAGGAAGGACGCGGCATGCGCCTCGCAGACATCCGCGACGGCGAGGTCGCGGCGATGCTCGAAGCGCACCGCGAAGTCGTCGCCGCGGGAGGCGAAGCGCGTCTCAAGTGCGACCACCGCTCGAACGTCACGCGCGTCGAGGTCGCAGGCCGCCGGGCGATCGTGAAGGAAGTCGTGAAGACGAGCACGCGCAAACGCCTGGCCGATGTGTTCCGCGGATCACCAGCGCAACGCGCCTGGCTCGCCGGTCACGGCCTGCGCCTTCGCGGCATCGGGGCCGCCACCCCCTACGCCTTCGTCGAGCGTCGCGAACACGGCGTTCCCGTCGAATCGTGGGTCGTGCTCGAAGACCTGGGCAATGCGCCCTGTGCCGCCGACCTGTCGCCCGAACAGGCTCGGGAAGTCGGATTCCCGCGGCGGCTACTCAGCCTGCTGCGCACGCTCCACCGAGCCGAAGTGGTGCACGGCGACCTGCAGGCGCTGCACATCCATCTGGTGGATGGCGAGCCCACGTTGATCGATCTCGAAAGCGTCCGCTTCCTCGAATGCCTCTACGATCGACACCGCATCAAGATGCTGGCCGAACTCAATGGGAGCATTGCCGACGAGGTGCTGCCCGCGGACGCGCGCTGCGACCTGTTCGATCGCTACGTGCTCGCCCTGCCCTTCGACCGCGGCAACGCACGCGCGCTGAGGGAGATCGTCCGGGCCAGCCTCGCGCGACGCCAACGCTGGCGCGGCGAGGGATGCGAGATCAGCCGCCTGCTCGACGAATCGTGAGCCACTGGAAGTAGCTCGACGAACCGGGGACGCGCGAGTTCTCGCCGCCTTCGTACTCGACGGCCCTGGCGGTCGGCGAGCTTTCCATGATCTCCTTGAAGCCCTCGATCTTGCGGCCCGGATCCTCGGGGTTCAGCCCGTGAAAGACGATCTCAACGCTCTTTCGATTCTCGAGGACGTTCAGCACGAGGGTCGCGAGGGTGAAGATCTTGCCGATGCCCTCGACAGCTTCGACCGAAAAACGCGGCACCTCGATGTCGTCGAGTTCGAGCTTGAATTCCAGGCGCATGCAGGGTCTCCAGTGGATGAGAGGCGGGGCAGAGTCGCTTCGCCTCCAGTGGGTGTCAACCGGAATCGAAGCGCCAGAGGGCGGACGGGCGACGAGAAGCTCAGTCTTCGGGCAGGTCGCCTTCGTCGCAGGCGCGTAGCAGCTCGATGCGCCGCTGGAACTCGTCGCGGGTCATCACGCCCTTCTCGATCATGATCTGCGCCAATGCGTGGAGGACGAGACGCGTCGAGGGCTCGTCGCTCCTGGCGGGCGGGGGCGTGTCGTTTCCGGCGGCCGTTGATTCGGCGCCGTCGCCCTCGAAGGGGTTGGTGTCGCGTGAAGCCACGCCCAGGATTTCTTCCTCGCGGGTGTCTTCACTCAGCTCGAGGGTCGGTCGGGCCTGGGGGCGGCTCGACGGATCGAGGTTGCGATAGAAACGATCGATCGCCTCGCAGATCTCGGAGGTGGCCACCACGACGGGCTTCACCCGCATGCCCGTGCGAAAAGCGAGATCGTCGAGCACCGCGAGGTTGCTGGGGTCGTCCATTGCGATGTAGAGGGTGTCGACCCCCTCTTCGTTCTTGAGAAAGAGGGGCAGGCAGGTGTGATCATCGGCGTACTCATAGGGAACGAGATCGAGCACGCTCTGCGGGATCTTCTTGCCGTCGAGGGTGGCGACGGGCAGGTCGAGCTGGCCCGCCAGGGCCTGCACGAGATCGTTTTCCGTCACGTAGCCCATGCGGATGAGCACGAGGCCGAGCCGACCGCCCCACTTCTTCTGCTCGCCGAGGGCGGCGTTCAGCTGCATCTCGTCGATCAGACCCGCGCGCTGCGCGATCTCGCCGAGTTTCATTCGCCCTGCCAAGTGCCCCTCCACCGCTCGCGCGACGCGAACGCACACCGGTCGCCCCCACTATCGACCGCGGGACGGGCCGGCTTGACACGAATGGGCAGCGCCATGGGAACTCCCGCGGAAACCGGGGCGTTTCAGCTTTTGAAGAGGGCGCCAAGCGCCATTACAATCCGCGCGCCGCGAAGCGCCCCCTGGCCCCCCTTCGAGTACCCACGCCCGCTTTCAACGCTCGACCCAAGCCCAGGATGGAGATCGCTCGCCCCATGACCCTGCTCGTTCGCCCCTCCCTCACCCTCACCATTCTGTGTTGTCTCCTGCACGGGGCCCTCGGGTGTGCGACGCCGACTCCGGCTCGCAGCACCGACGCCGAGCTCGACGCCCTGCGCATTCCGTTCGAGAAGTACGTGCTCGACAACGGCCTGCGCCTGATCGTGCACCGCGACCCCAAAGCCCCCATCGCTGCGGTCAACGTCTGGTACCACGTCGGCTCGAAGAACGAGCGCGCGGGCAAGACGGGCTTCGCGCATCTCTTCGAACACCTGATGTTCGAGGGCAGCGAGCACTACAACGAGGAGTTCACCCTGCCCTTCGATCGCGTGGGGGCCACGGGACAGAACGGAACTACCAACTCCGATCGCACGAACTACTTCCAGACCGTCCCCACGAACGCCCTCGACATGGCGCTGTGGATGGAATCGGATCGCATGGGGCACCTGCTCGGCGCGATCAATCAGGAGCGCCTCGACGAACAGCGC
Organism: Myxococcota bacterium; assembly: GCA_028278345.1. Classification (GTDB taxonomy): domain Bacteria; phylum Myxococcota_A; class UBA9160; order UBA9160; family UBA4427; genus DUBZ01. The sequence goes on along the minus strand of JANQEL010000089.1, from coordinate 2,459 downwards.
GGAGTCGTCCAGAACGAGAAGCGCGAGCGCGACAACGCGCCCTACGGGAAGGTCTTCGATCTGATCGGCGAGAACGTCTACCCCGAAGGCCACCCGTACCGTTGGCCGACGATCGGTTCGATGGAGGATCTCGACGCCGCGAGCCTCGACGACGTGAAGAAGTGGTTCGAGGAGTTCTACGGCGCGGCCAACGCCGTGGTGAGCGTGGCGGGCGACGTCGACCCCGACGAGGTGCGGAAGAAGGTCGAGCACTACTTCGGCGGGATCGCGCCCGGGCCGACGATCGTGCGTCGGAAGCGCTGGATCGCCGAACGCCACGAAGAGTCGCGCCTGCGTACCTTCGATCGCGTTCCCCAGGCGATGATCGTGAAGACCTGGAACATCCCGGAAACCGGCCAGCGCGAGACCGACCTGCTCGACATGGCGAGCAGCATCCTGGCGGATGGAAAATCGTCTCGGCTCTACAAGCGCCTGGTCTACGACGACCAGATCGCCACCGAGGTCGATGCGTTCACCTGGGAGCGGCAGCTGGGGAGCCTCTTCGTGGTCTCGGCGACCGCATCTCCCGGCAGCGACCTCGCGGCGGTCGAACGCGTGCTCGATGAGGAGCTCGCCCGCTTCGTCGCCGAGGGCCCGACCCGAAAGGAAGTCGAACGAACGCAGACCCAGATTCGCGCCTCCTTCGTGCGCGGGATCGAATCGGTGGGGGGCTTCGGCGGGAAGTCGGATGTGCTGGCGCAGAGCGAGGTCTTCTTCGGTTCGCCCGACGCCTACGTCGAGAGCTTCCGCACGTTCGCCGAGGCCAGCGCGAAGGACATTCGCGGCGCGCTCCAACGCTGGGTGCACGACGGTGTCTTTGCCCTCGAAGTGCATCCGCAGCCGGAGTTGGCAGCCGGAGAGGACCAGGCGGATCGATCGCGGTTGCCGGAAGTGGGGCCGGCTCCCGCAGTCTCCTTTCCCGAGCTCGATCGCACACGCCTCGCGAACGGGCTCGAGATCATCGTCGTACCGCGCACGGCGGTGCCGACGGTTTCATTCAGGCTGCTCGTCGACGCGGGCTACTCGGCCGACCCCCTCGACAAGGCGGGAACCGCCGACCTCGCCCTCGACATGCTGCCCCAGGGCACGCACACGCGAAGCGCTCTCGAGATCGACGATGCCCTCGCCGACCTCGGTGCAGAGATCTCGACCGGATCCAATCTCGATCTGTCGGTCGTCAGGCTCTCCACTCTCGAGGACACCCTCGAACCCGCCCTCGAACTCTATGCTGACGTGATCCTGAATCCGGCCTTTTCCGAAGACGAGCTCGACCGCCGCCGTGCGATTCAACTCGCCGCGATCGAACACGAGCGCGTGACCCCCTTCCAGATCGCATTGCGTGTCTTTCCGGGTCTGCTCTACGGAAGCGATCACGCCTACGGGCTCCCGTTCACGGGCTCCGGAACGAAGGCCTCGGTCGAGAGCATCGAACGAGAGGATCTCGTGGCGTTTCACGAGCGCTGGTTCGTACCCGGCGCGGCCACTCTCGTGGTGGTCGGGGACACGACGCGCGAAGAGATCGTGCCGAAGCTCGAACGACTCTTCTCGGGATGGAATGCGGGCGAGGTCGCGAAGAAGAACATCGACCCCGTGGCCCCGCGCACGTCGTCGCGCGTATTCATGATCGACCGCCCCGACGCCATTCAATCCATGGTCTTCGCCGGCCACCTCGCACCCCCGCGCAGCAATCCGCGTGAATCGGCGATCGAGGTGATGAACGAGGTGCTCGGCAACGGTTTCAATTCACGCCTCAACCGCAACCTGCGCGAAGACAAGGCCTGGAGCTACGGCGCTCACAGCACCTTCGTCCGTGCCCGCGGCCAACGCCCCTTCCTCGTCTTCGCCGCCGTCCAGACCGACAAGACCGCCGACTCGATGGTCGAGATGATCAGGGAGTTGAAGGACGTCCAGGACTCGCGACCGCCGACCGCCGACGAGATCAATCGCGCGAAGGGTCTGCGCACGCTTTCTCTTCCGGGACGCTGGGAAACCGGCGGTGCGATCGCTTCGTCGATCGGCGACATCGTGCGCTTCGGCTTCGACGATGGATACTGGAACGACTACGCGGGTTCGATCAACGGTGTCGGAGAGGACGCCGTCGCCGAGGCCGCGAAGCACGCACTGCGACCGGATGCCCTCACCTGGATCGTCGTCGGCGATCGAGCCCAGATCGAAGAGTCGGTTCGCGCCCTCGATCTCGGCCCGATCGAATTCATCGACGCGGATGGGAAACCGATCGAGTAGGCACCACAACGGGATTCAAATCCGGTTGGCTCGCCGAGCCGTCCGCCTCCACCCGCGTCTCGGGCATCTCGCGATTGCGCTGCTCCACCAGGTGATGGAACAGCGCGGGTTCGATCATCATGCTCGTGGTGAATGGACCTTCGGGGTGGTCGATCAGCCAGACGTGGATCATCTCG
>JANQEL010000060.1 GCA_028278345.1 Myxococcota bacterium | reverse complement strand
CGCCGGTCGCCGATCGGCCACGGGTTCGGTGATGTCGCCCTGATACCGATTCGCGTTGCGGTGCTCGGGGGTGTAGTCGAAGCCGAGTTCGCGACTGATCTCCGGGAGCTCGCGATCGAGGTCGTCGACGCGCACCACCCGGTCGACGGCTACCGAGTCGAGCCCGTGGAGCTGGGGCTCGAGATGGTGTTGCAGGCGCGTTCCCTCTCGCACGAGCTCGTCGAGGATGCGGACGAACTGTGAGAAAGTCTTGCCCTCGAGCCCGACCTTCTTGTCGGCGTCGGCGAAGCCCCAGAGCTCGACGTAGTCGACGATGAACGATGCATAGAAGCTCACCAGCCGGTCGTACGGACTGCGCACGAAGAACAACTTCCAGTAGTGCGGGTAGTCCGCGATCGCGGGCACCGAGAGCCGGTGGACGTTGAGCTCCTGCTCGTCCTCGATCCGCTGCGGCTCGAGCGAGGCCGCGAACCACCACTTGAGCGTCGTACATGCGCATTTCGGACTGAAAAGCGCGATGAACTTCTTGTCGTGATGAACCAACTGGTAGAAGGCCAAGCTGGGGGAATTCCACGTCGAGTGAATGGTTCGGCGCAGTCTAGCGCCGGCGTCCGCCTGTAGAACCCCGCACCCGATCTCGCACCCCTGAATCGGCGATCGATCACACGGGAGTTCGCTCTCAGGTCCCTCCTTCGCCGCGCGATAAGTCCCCATGAAGCGGGCGATCGGAGCTCTTCCGGCGACCCGCGGGTCGGCTCATTCGAGACGGGAAGTAGCCATGAACGCGCGACATTCGCCGGGTCGGTTCTCAATCCTCGCGATCGCGGTTTGCGCTCTTGCGAACGCTGTTTTCACTGGTGTGGCCTTCGCCGATCTGCTGCCCCACATCACCTACACGATCGATTCGCCCTCGAGCGATCTGACCGTCGACACCGAGGCCGATGTCGAACTCTCGATCATCGCCGACGTGAACAGCGACATCGACACCTCGCGAGATACGGGGCCGATGTCGGGTTCGTTCATCGCCGCCTTCGGGCCGAGCCGCGAGGGCGGCCCCGGTCGCATCTACTTCCGCTCCGGCACGCTTTCCGGCGGCGCGCTGCAGTCGAGCACCGCGGTGAGCGTTCCCCTCATCGCGCTCACCGGAGATGTCGACGCGCGAACGCGAGACATCGTCCTCGTGCTCGACACGACCGCGGGCATTCCGTTCGCCGATACGACCGAGACCGCGCCAAACGTCTACTCGTTCGGCCCCGTCGATCTGACGCTGGCCGTGGATCGAAGCGTCGATTGGAGCGTGGATGAGCAGGGCGGCACCCCGGATCTCATGATGGGGACCGAAAGCGCGATGAACTCACTCTTCGTCACCGCCGCGGCTTCGGGCACCGTCGAACCTTCCGGCGGGAGCCACGACGTGACGCTGAACTTCGTCACCACCGATGTCACCACCTTGAACGCGGTCGATACGGTCTTCCTTCCCAGCGAAGGCGCGAACCTCGACATCGATGCCGACCTCTCGGTTACCCAGGTCGACGTCGATCTGCTGGGTGCGAGTGCCCAGCAGTCCATCATCCCGGTGCCCGAGCCCGGTTCGCTGGCGCTGCGGCTTGCGGCGATCACCACCATCGGCGTGGTCGCCCGCGCGCGGCGGCGGTAGCAGCTAGCCGGGACGGACGAAGGCGAGGCCTCGGCGCTGGTAGTGGCCGGGTTCCGCGCGTTCGCGCGTGATCTCGGTCAGCGCTTCGTCGTAGCGGAAGCCGAGGCGTTCGATCCGATCGATCCAGTAGCGGGCGGGCTGGCAGTTGACGTGATGCCAACCCGGTTGACCCGGGCCGGCATAGGTCATCATCAGGAACTTCTCGGCCAGGCCGAACGTCTCGAGGAAATTCGACGAGAAACGCGCTTCGACGTGCTCGACGAACTCGCAGCACCAGACGAGGTCGTAGCGTTGGCTCTCGAGCCAGGCGCCGTTGCAGAAGTCGTGCACCACCTGGGCGTCCCCGATCACGCTGTCGCGTTTCGCCTGGCGACTGCCGTCGATTCCTTTGATGCGACAACCGAGATCGCGAAAGCAGGCCGCAGCATGACCCTCGCCGCAGCCCACGTCGAGCATCGAACGAATGCCGAGTTCTTCGACGCAGTAGCGCCAGAGTGAAGGGCTGTAGGTCGCCGGGTCGCCATGGGTGATTCCGAGGCCGGACGCCGCGGGCTCCTCGCTCGCCCGGACGTATCCGCCCAGGTGCCCTTCGTCGACGTTCAGGTTGTTCGCCCGCGCGGCGCGCAACTGCTTCTCACTCAACGTCGAGGGGTGTCCCGTGCGACCCGATCCCACCATCGCCTGCGAGCTTCCTTCGCCCGAGCCCAAAGCGCAATGGATGTGCACGAATCGTCGCGAGGCGAGCTGCTAGCTTCCCATCGTGACGCAGGGTGCACGACGCAAGGTCTTCGGTGTCGGGATGTTCAAGACGGGGACGACCACCCTCGGCGTCGCCCTCGAGCGCCTTGGCTTTCGGCCCCACCATTGGTTCTGGAGCCAGTTCGAGCGGCTGGCGCCCTACTTCGACCTGGACACGAAGAAGTTCGAACCCATGGCTGACGAGATCCGCGAGCGGGCCGAACGCTTCGACGCCTTCGCCGATGCGCCCTGGCTCTTCCTCTATCGCGAACTCGACGCCTGGTATCCGGGCAGCTTGTTCGTGCTCACCGTGCGCACGAGCACCGAGCAGCTGGTCGACGCCCAACTCGCGCAGTGGGATCGGCTCGGCATCATGGAGAAGTGGATCGAACAGGAGGGGGCGCCACCACCGCGCGAGTGGTTCGAGCGGAGGTACGAAGAGCACAATCGCAATGTGCGCGCCTACTTCCGGGACCGACCGGAGGATCTACTCGAAATCTGCTGGGAAACCGAGCGCGATCCGTGGAGCCGCCTGTGTTCCTTCGTCGGCGTGGACGACGTCCCCGACGAGCCCTTTCCCCACGCCAACAAGGCCCCTCACCTAGCCCAGGCGCTCAGCGCCGGGGAAAGGCGCGGTCGATGATCGGCCTGTCGAGGAAGGGACAGACCTTTCCCCATCCCTCCCCTGCACAGACATCGAGCACGAGCAGGTCGTCTTCCCTACCAGCGAAATGCTCGCGCACGCGAGAGTCGTGCCGCGCATAGGCGCGACGAAAGGTGTCTTCATCGAAGACATGGGTGCCGTAGAGCCGCCGGCAGAGTTCGATCACGCGCGGCTTCTGGAATGCGCCTTCGAAGAAGAATGCGCGACACGATTCCAACCATGCGTCGATGTCGCGCACGGTGTGGATGAACTTCGAACCGGGATGGGCGGCATCGAGGTCTTCGAAGGCCAGGGCGATCGGGGTATCGAGCAACGCGTCGTATTCGTCGAGCGCCTTCGCATCGATTTCGATCGCTCCATCGACGAAGGCGTAGCCCGGATAGTGAAGCGCGCGGTAGCCGAGCACTTCGAGGGCATTCCAAAGCGACTTGGTGCCCGTTCGAGAGAGACCGGTTGCGAAGATCTTCTTCGTCATCGGATCGCTTCGCCGCCTGCCAGGATCCGATCGACGACCGAAAGCACCTCGTCGCTGGATACGGACATGCGGGGTTGGTGGTGGCCGAACTCTCGCGGCGTCACGGACCAGTAGTGATGTCCCGCCGCCTGGGCGAGTCCGTAGTAAACGAGTGGTCGATTGCCCGGTGGCTCCTCGAGAAGCCGGAAGAACGGAAGGAACTCGACCACGTGGGTACCGGGCTGGGCGAAGATCATGTTCGCGAAGGCCCCGCCGTGGGGACCGAGGATGATGCGCGCCCTTCGCATCAGCGCTTCGCCGTCCCCGGGATGGTCGGCCCCTTCCAGGATGTCGAGGCCGAGGCCCGTTCCCGAGAGGCGCTGCCGCAAGCGATCGAGTAGCTCGTCTTCGTCGACCAGCATCCGGGTGAGCCGACGGCGCAGGTACACCACCCGATCCCGCGGCGCGGGCTCGAGGGTTCCGAGGCGGTGCTGGATCGGTCTCAGCGTGTGGCGAGGGTAGAGGCCGAGCTGTTGAGCGTTCGGCTCGAACTGGGCGAACAGCACGAGATCCGCGTGCACCACGAAGCGACTCTTCGTGTTCCTCGGCTTGGCGACGATGCGATCGCGCAGCCCCAACCGCTCCCAGAACCACTGCGCGGCGCTGTCGGGCTCGTCGTGGCTGACGATCTTCACGTGCGAAAGCTCGGGGTGCTCGAGCAGCTCGAGCATCGAGGCCAGGGCGGGGAGCGCGTCGAGCACGAAGTGCTGGAAGGCCTCACCACCCCAGGCCGCGACCGAAGCCGCGGCATCCACGTGGCGCACCTCGTTCGTTTCGTCGTAGTGATGCCACTGGTCACCGAGCCACCAGCGATTCAGCGAGTAGTAGCGATCGGCGTCGAAGACGACGCCGTCTCCCACGAAGGCATCCCCGAGGTGCAGCAGAACCGCACGATCCAATTGCGCAAAGGGAACGCACCACTGCTCTTCGCGAGCCGAGCGAGCCTCTTCGAGTCGCGAAGTGATCGGTCGGATCGTGCGCAGGGCTTCTGGGACGTCGGCGCTGCGCAGGATCGTCTGCTTGGGTTTCGAATTCACGACTCCCAGACGCGCTTCCGGGTCCATCGCGCTTCGAGGTCGCGCGGCGAGCACCCGCTCCGGATCCCAGGTTGCCCACGGTACGCGGTCGCCTCGCTGCTTCGCGAGACGCTCCTGGCTCGTCCCCGGACGGAGATAGAGCCGATAAAGCAGGTCGTCGGCCGATTCGAGTTCGCGCACCCGATCGAGGTTGTTGCGAACGGCCGGAAGCATCTCGTGGTAGAGCTCTTCACTGAGCGTATCGAGATCGAAACTCTCTCCATCGAAGGGGATGATGCCATCGGTATCGAAGAGCTCTCCGATGCAGTCGGATCCCCAATAGATGGGCACGGTCCCGGTCGCGAAGCAATCCGTGATCTTCTCCGTGTAGTAGAAGGGAACCTTCGCGTTCTCCATCACGACGTGGAACATGTAGGGCAGCAAGCCCGAGCGCTTGTCGGGATGGACGCCGGTTCCCAACCGCGGGCTACCGCAGGCGCCACCGAAGAGATCGAGTTTCCCCTGCAGGCGCTCTGCCACGCGCTGCCTTCGGTGGTGCCCTTCGACCATCGTCTTGGCCGACGCGAACATCCCGCACAACCGGTGCTTTGGATGGAGCCCGTACTGCTCTTCGGGAATCCAGGGAAGGTTGCTGCCGGCCGGGTGGTAGCGGATGCGGGGGTGAAGGCCGCAGAACTCGCGATCGCTGGTCAGTACGACTTCATAGCTGTCCATCACCTCTTCGAGGTTCCGCTCGATGAAGGTCGTCGTTCCCTGCCACTCCGAAATCGCAGGCGACTCGATCACCCAGGCGATCTTGCGCCCGGGCGCGCGCAGATCGCCGGGGATCCCCACTCCCATGAAGACGGTGACGTCGACCGTCGCGCTGCTCGGATCGTCGGTCCAATCGAAGAGCCGGGGCCTGCGCGTGGAGTTCGAGGACGTTCCCGGCGCGAAATGCCATCCGTGACCGAGAACGCGATCCCTCATCGTCCACCTTGTTCCGGGTGCAGCGTCCCGGACTCATGTGCTCGCCGACTCCTGACGGCGCGACTCGAGTGCTCGAAGGATCTCGCGGTGGCGCTCGCGATTCAAGTCGTAGAGGCGATAGGAGAACATCGCGGCGACCGCGAAAGCCGCGACGACCGGCCCATAGACGATCCCGAGCGACCGGATCGTCTCGGCCGGCACCTCGATCGCACCGGCCTGGGCAGCGCCCGCGGGCCATTGGATCACGTCGAGGGTCACGCCGGCCACGAAGCTACCGGCCCCCGACGCGGCCTTGCCCGCGAACGAAACCAGGCTGAAGAAGATCCCCTCTGCGCGGCGACCGGAGTCGAGCTCGTGCTGGTCCGCGATGTCCGCGAGCATCGAAGCGAAGCTCACGAGGGCCTGTTGCACGAAGGCCCCCTGCACCAGGCGAAAGGCCAGCAGCACTGCGATCAGCTCGCTCGTGCCGTTCGCCGGCATCGAATCGAACAGGCGCCCGAAGACGGGAAACAACTGGCAGGCCGAGTAGCCGGCAATCCCCACCAGAAGCGTCGGCCCCTTGTCCCAACGCTCGTGGAGGCGTCGTGTGAGGACCGAGCCCATCACCAGCCCGACCGGGTAGATCAGCATCAGCGCGAGCATCTCGCCCGACGTGAGGCCCCAGAAGAACTCGTACATGTAGAGCGAGAGCGCCGACTCCGTCCCCACCATCACGAACATCAAGAGCGTGCCGCCGGCGAGGCCGCGAAACGAGCGGTTCCGCAGTGCCTCCCTCCCCTCCTCGAGCATGCGCCCGAACACCGCGACGACGTTCGAAGCCGTGCGTGTCGCAGCGGGCGGCAACGTCGGGATCGTGCGCCAGGTCCCCCAGACACTCACGAGACCGGCGGCGATCATGAGGGCCGCGAGGGTCAACCCGAAGGGCGCGTAGGCCTCGGCGTTCATCCGGCCCCCGCGCGCGTCGGCGAGGAAATAACCGAAGCCGAGCCCCGCCATCACGAACACGCCGAGGTAGCCGAACCCCAGGCGGAAGGCGACGATGCGCGTGCGCTCCGCATAGTCGGTCGTGAGTTCTGCGCCGAGGGCCTGATGCGGCACGTGGAAGACGGTCATCGCCGTGCGCGTCGCGATCGCGAAGACCGTCAACCACACGAGCTGTCCGGTTGGACCGAAGGTCGCGGGTGGCGCAAAGAGCCCGGCAAAGCAGAGCCCGAGCGGCACCGCCGAAACCAGCATGAAGGGATGGCGCCGCCCCCACCGCGACTTCCAGTTGTCCGACACCGATCCGACGAGGGGATCGCTCACCGCGTCGAAGAGCAACGCGATTCCGATCGCGAACCCCGTCGCGCTCCCCGCCAGACCCAGGATCGAGTTGTAGTAGAAGAGGATGAACAGGCTGAAGCTGTAGGTCTTGATCGATTCGGCGACCTGTCCGAGCCCGTACGCGACGCGGAGCCTCGCGTCGATCCGGCACGGCGCCTGCTCCGGGGAAACGTCGTCGTCCATGCTGAGTGCGGGGGTTCCTCTACCGGTCGATGCGGCGCGAGCCAGCTGGCGAGGCTAGCGGATCCCCACCGGATTCAAGTTGGTGGTGCGCAGCGACCCACCCGACCCCATGATGCCTCATCGCGGGTTCGATTGTCGCACCACCGTGGACCAGAGAGCCTCGCCGTACTGGCATCATCCTTGCTCTCCACGATCGTAAGCTCAGTAGAATGGCGTTGGACGCGGCCGCGAACCACGCAGGTGTGGTGTCGCGCAAGGTCGTGGTTTCGAAGCATCAGGGAGAGAGATCTTGCAGACCGCACGTGACTTCATGACCCAATCCGTGGTTTCGGTGAGCCCCGAGGCAAGCCTGCTCGACGCGCTTCGCCTGTTCGTCGAGGAGGACATCCACGGTGCTCCCGTCGTCGATCAGTCGGGCGACTTCGTGGGCGTGATCTCGACCAGCGATCTGCTGCGCGCAGAAGCCGATGAACAGGAGGCGGCGCGCGAGATTCCCGACTACCTGCGCGACATCCTGGAGGCTTCGGAAGGCGATTCTCCGGAATCCATGTTCGATATCCGCGATCGGATGGCGGAACGCACCGTGGCCGACGTCATGACGAAGGCTCTCGTCGGCGTACCCACCGACGCGCCGCTGGTCGAAGTGGCCCAATGTCTGCACCAGAACCAGATCCACCGAGTCTGGGTGCTCGAGGGAGACCGCGTCGTCGGCGTGATCTCCGCCCTCGACCTGATGCCGGCCATCGAGCAACTCGCGAAGTCCGACTGACCCTGCGGCTAGCCCGTCGCCGGTCGAAGTCGTAGGAGTGCGCGGCCCACGATCGGGTCTTCCGGGGCGAGCTGTTCCAATCGATCGAGGGTCGTCTCGAGCTCGTCACCCTGGCCCAGGTGCCAGTACACCTGCGCCACCCAGACGAGGAGATGCGCTTCGCGAAGCGCCGGGTCGGTGGCGACGAAGCCTTCCGGCGCGCGCAGGTAGGCGATCTCGCGGGCGCCGAGCAACATGCCGATGTTCGCTGCGTCCTGCGAGTAGCTCCAATCTGCCGCCGACGCGCGGTAGGGAGCGAACTCGAGCACGGAGTTCGACCACGTGTTGATCGGGCCCGGCCCGATCGTCTCCATCAGGCCATCGCGATCGGTCATCCATCCATATCGCAGCAGGTCGAGCCGGGGGAAGAGGATCTCCTCGAGACTCGAAAGCGCCGCGGCAGGCACGTCCTCCGCCGGCATGCGCCGCCGGCCGTGCAGGGGTTCGCTCGAGCCCACGAAGATCGTCGAGACGGGAATCTCGTAGAAGACGTTGAGATGGGGAAAGACCGAAGCAGCCGTTCGCCCCACCGTCGCGAAGTCATCGGGCAGCGTCGTCGTCGCCACCCACTGCACGAACATCCCGCGCTCGGTCAAGCGACTGAGGGCGAGCTCGTACAACTCCCGGCTGAGCATCTTCGCGTTGCCGGAGAAGTCGGCGTTCTGTTTGCCGTCGGCGATGATGAGATCCCAACGCCGGTCGGAGCTCAGCAGGAAGTGGATCGCGTCCTCGACGTGAACCGTGACGCGCGGGTCTTCGAACGCGCGCGCCTGCTCGAAGAACTCGGCGCCTCGCACCACGGCCGCGTTGATCTCGACCGATTCGATCCGTTCGAGCCCGGGGTATCGGGTCAGCGTGTCGAGGGTCGATGCCGAACCGAGACCGATCTGCAGCACGCTCTTCGTGCGCGGCTCGAGCCACATCGGTAGGTGCGCGAGCATCAACTGCTTGCTGTAGATGGGGAAGCTCCAACCCTCGGACACCCCGATCGTCGTCCCGTCGATGCTCATGCCGCGGAACGCCGGGTTCTCCACGCCCTCGGCCACGCGAACCGTCGCCAGCTCGCCCTCCTCCTCGAACACGATCCGCGACTCCAGGGTGCCCAGTGGATTGCGATGGTCGGGCAGGCTCGGAGGGATGAGCACGGCCAACACGACGACCGCGGCGAGCGAAGGGGCGACCCAGCGAAGCCTCTGGGCAGACGAACCCACGGCATGGTACGCCGCGGCCAGCGCGAGCACGACGTTCACGCAGACGAGCAGTCGGGTGCTCCCCATGGTGCCGAGCCACGGCAGCAACACGGTCGCCGCCCCGATCGAGCCGAGGATACTGCCGAGGTTCGCGAAGAGAACCGCGCCGCCAACGCGTTGCCCGACGCGAGTGACATCGCCCAGGTACATCCGGCTCGCGAGGGGAAAGGAGAGGCCCATCAAGAGGGTCGCCGGCAACATCATCGCGAGGGCGAGGCCCCCGTGCATCGCGAGTCGAACGGGCCACTCCATCGCGCGTACGCCCGGCGCCATGATCAAGAGCCCCTGCCCGGTGGGCGTCGCGAGCACCTGATGGAGGATCAACATGCAGAGCGCCGCGGTGATCGCGATTCCGAACTGCACCAGAGCCAACGCCCGCTCCGGCTGGCCTCGCGCAACCACCCTGCGAAGCCCGAGGGCGCCGAAGCCGAGTCCGAGCAGGAAGGTCACGAGCACGATCGTGAAGGCGAAGGTGCTGTTGCCCGCAACCGGTCGATAGGCGCGAAACCAGACGATCTCGTAGGCCAGGGTCGCGAAGCCCGACGTGAAGAGGATCACGCCGGTGACTCGGTGGGGCAGTCGACTCGCGAGTGGCTCGTCTTCGGCGCCCGCACTTCCGACATCCGCCGGCCCCGCAGCGGCATCCGCAACGCTACGACTGGATGCGAGGACCCATGCCGCGATCCCCACGCCCACGTTCAGCACGACGCCGACGGCAATCGAACCGTTCAGGCCGAGCGTGGGAATCAGGGCAATCCCTGCGGTGAGCCCACCAATGGCCGCGCCGATCGTATTCCATCCATAGAGCGAACCAAGATGACGGTCGACCGTATCGCGGCTCTCGATGACCACACTGCAGAGCGCCGGATAGGTCGCACCCATGAGTGCCGTCGGCACGATCAGGATGCTGAGTGCACCGATGATTCGTACAACGACCACGGCGCCACCAGCCTCGGGCAAAGCGGAGAGCAGCGCCGCAAAGATCGGCGGAAGACGCTCGAGCAGGAAGGTGAGCCCCACCGCCGTGAGCGCGATGCCGAACTCGAGCAGCGCATAGAGCCGCAGAGGGCTCGCCACCCTGCCCTGCACGCGGTGATACGCCCAGGCGCCGATCCCCATGCCACCCATGAAGCCGGCCACGGCGGTACTCGCACCGAGGGTGCTGCTCCCGAAGCTCAGCGACAGCCACTTCGTCCAACTCACCTCGTAGGCGAGCGCCGCCGCGCCCGACAGGAAGGCAAGCAAGTAGAGGCGGACAGCCAGGCTCATCGCGCGCTCTGGCTTCGGAAAGGTGGGCGGCCCATCAGGGCGCCACTATTAGCAAATCCGACTTTTCCACGATCACATCGACACCGCGGTCGCTGGTATGATGAAGCCGGAGGCAGAGCATGGGAGCACAAGCCCATGGGGTGCTGGGCCGCTACAGGCGTTACTTCAAGCCCGGGAACGCTCTCGTCGAAATCGGGTGCGGCTCCGACTCGACGCCGGCGCTCTACGAGATCGCGCGCGAAACGGGGCAGACCTTCTACGCGTGCGATCCCAAGCACCCGGAAGTCGCTGACCTCGGCCAGGGACGCGACGACTTCGTCTACGTCGATCGCAAGGGCGAGGATTTCCTCGCGCACGACTTCGAAGCGACGGGCCAACGGATCTCCGCCGCGTACCTCGACAACTTCGATTGGATGTGGAACCCGGCCCGCTTTCGAAACGAGAACAAGCCGAAGTTCCTGGTCGAGATGGTCGCGGAGTACGGGCAGGCGGGAGAGGAGCTGTGCAACGTCAACTCCTCCATCGCGCATCTGGAACAGAGCATCCTGGTGGATCGATATGCTGCGGATCCATGTGCGATCCTCTTCGACGATACGTGGTTCGAGTACGCCCACGAGGTCTACCTGGGCAAGGGCTCGGCCGCCGTCATCTACCTGCTGAGTCGAGGCTGGCGCGTCGCCGACGAACTCGACATGCACGGGCTCGCGACGATGGTGGTGAAGGGCATCGAGAGGGGAGGCTGACCCTCGACCCGAAAGACCGGCGCCCACGTGGCGGGATTCGAAGGGTGCCCTGCCGGTCGGCTGCGCCTCACTGAGGCGGGACCACTGCCGCCTACTGCCTCTCTCGGCCGCGAGACCGGGGTCGGAGGGAAACAATTTCCCCGATTTGGGGTGTCGAAAGTCCACTCTGCAGAGTTCATCGCAGCGCGCAGGCCGGCTGGACGGGCTCGCGTCGACCGCGGCTTGGCCCGGGATTTGCTATTGAACTCAGGTACTTCTGGACACAAACGACTCTACGCAGGGGCAAGCCCTATGAAGGCCAGCAAGAATTCGATCGCCAAGGTTTCGCGGATCGGAATGCTCGCGCGGGCGTCGAGCTTCCTGCTCCTCTTCACGATCTTCGCCCTGGGCGCGACCAGCCTGACGGCCCCCGTCTCGCCCAGCTCGGCCGACGCCGACGGCGCAGCGTTCAAGTACGACGGGCCCGGCGATGCACCGTGCCTCCACGATCCGGGTCGCATCTGCCCGTCGACGGCGACGCTGATCGCCGAGGGACGTCCGGTCGACGTGCCGACGCTTCCGCTGCCGGGTCTGATCATCCTGGGGCTGCTGATCGCGGCGACGACGTACTACACGCTCAACAAGCAGCAGAAGCAGCAGGGCAAGGGCCGTGGTAACTCGGGAGATGGGTCGGGCAAGCCGAGGCAAGCCACCTCTTGAGTTCGACGACCGCCGTGCATGACCCCGCCTCGCCGACACCACCGGACGAGGTCGAGACGGATTCGTCTCAATCGCCCGGGCGATTCCTGATCTGGGCGGTGGGGCTGAGCCTCACGTTCCTGGGCTTGATGCGGCTGGGTTGGGTCGAGAAGAACCTGCTCCTGCCGTTCACCCTGGCCCAGGCCTCGATGGCCGAGAAGCTGGGTTGGACTCCCGCCGAGAATACGATCGTCGATCTCTCGTGCAGCGGTTCGGACGTGATCGCCATGTGTCTCGGCGCAATCATCGCCTACCCCGTTTCGGTTCGCGCCCGCATCCTCGGATGCATCGGCGGCCTGGCGCTGATCGTCACGGTCAACACCGCGCGCATCGGAACCCTCTGGCATTTGTGGACCGAGAAGGAGTGGTTCGAAGTCGTCCACGTCTACGTCTGGCCCGCGGTGCTGATGGTCGTCGTGCTGGTATACCTGCTCGGTTGGATCGGCTTCGTGCGACGCGACTTCCACATCGAGGCCCATCACGCTCCGCGCGGCGAACTCGGACCGGTGCAGCTCACGCCGCGCTTCCTGGTGCTGCTGGGTGTGTGCGTTGCGGTCTTCGTCGCGCTCTCTCCGATCCATCTCAATAGCGAGTGGGTTCTGGAAGCGGCGCGCGCTGTGGCGTCCGCTGCGGTGGCGATCGGGAACTTCATGGGCGTCGAGTCGATCGAGTTCGAGACGGCCGCGGGTACGGCGATCACGATGAACGGCAATTCGTACCTCGTGACGCAGGACTGCATCATGACGCCGCTCATCCCCGTCGGCGTGGCGATCGTGTTGAGCCTTCGCACCAGCTGGGCGCGCCGGGGCGTGTGGATGGTGGCCCTGATCCCCATCTTCCTGACCATGAGCATCACCCGGCTTCTGGTGATGACGGTTCCGCCATCGCTGATGCCTGCTGCCGACATCGTCTCACACTCCTTCCTGCAGTTCGCGGTGGTGGTCCCCGTGGTGATCCTGACGGCGTTCTGGCGACACGGCGAAGCCTCGACCTCCTGGCAACGCGGAGTCATCGCCCTCGGCGCCGCCCTGATCGGGCTGATGGTCGTCGGCTCGGTCTACACCGACGCGATCCACGCCGCTGCGAACGTGGTACGCGGCCCCTTCACCGCCGCCGATACGACGCTCTTCGCCGGCAAGGATCCCCAGAATGCCCTCGGGATGCTGCCCGGCTACCAACTCGGCCTGTTCGCCGCCCTCTGGTTCGCGGCCTTCACCGGTGTCGGTTGGGGACGCTTCGCCGTGGGCTGCGCGATCCTCGCCGTATCGGCGGTAGGGCTCTTCGTCTTCCTCAGCGTGCTTGCGAACACTGCCGAGTACTTCCCCAACGTCCGCTACGTGAGAGCCTGGGCGGTCGGCGTTCCGTTGCTCGTGGCCATTGCGATGGACCCCGCCAATCGCCAGCGGCTACCGTGGCGGAGTGGAGCCGTTGCGTAGCCACCCATCGGAGAACCCTTCGGTCGGCATCTTGCTCGGGTTGGCTGCGCTCGTGTGCCTTGCAGCGACATCGGCGCGGGCCGGCGAGCGACCGCGCGTGCTGGTCCTCGCGATGGATTCGATCCCGCTCTACATCGTCGAGCGCTACATCGAGGAGGCCGGGCCGGATTCGGTGATCGCGCGTCTCGGCACGCCCGCCGGGCTCGTGAGTAGTTTTCCCGCGGTTTCCTATTCGGCCTGGACCGGGATACTCGAACCTTTCGGCGTCGATCGCCCCCTCGGTTACTACGGCAAGTACTACGATCGAAACACGTCGCAGGTCACTGGGTTCACCTCCGACTGGCTCACCTCCGATCGTCCCATCGCGCAATCGCCATGGCACTACTTTTTCCATTGGCGACTCTCGAGCGTGATGGACAAAGCGCGGGCCTACATGTGGCCCGAAGACGCGGGGTTCCGCGAAGCGCGTGATGCCCTCGACGTCTTCGAACGATCGGATCGGGAGATCTTCTTCGCCTACGTCGTCTCGACCGACGCGATCGCGCACACCGCGGGCCCCGATGCGTTGTTGCTCTTCTTGCAGCGCCTCGACGGGCTCTTGTCCAGACGGGCCGATGCGAACGGACGACTGCCCTTCACCCTGGTGATGCTCTCCGATCATGGTGTCGCGGGGGGAGAGGTGGTCGAAAACGTCTGGCCCGCCGTCGAAGCGACGCTCAGCGATGCCGGTTTCACCTTCGGCGACTCGATCCAGGAAGACGACGATGTCGCGATCATTCGCGTGGGGATGGTGACGGCCTACGAGGTCTACACGGCAGATTCCCGGCGGCACGAGGTGGCCCAGCGCCTTGCTGGAGTCGAAGGCACCCGGTTCTGCGTATCCCGCGAAGACGAGACCGTGCACGTGTATGGACGTCAAGGAGAAGGGACGATTCGCCGCAAAGCCCGGGGTGGTGAGGAAGCCCGCTTCGCCTACACGTGGACCGGCATCGATCCACTGGATCTCGAGCCGGTCCTCGATGAGCTGCAGAGCGCAGCACCCGATGCGGACCCCGACTTCTTCAGCGACTCGGCCTGGTTCGATGCGACATGGAAAACCGATACCCCCGACGCCCTCTACCGGCTCTACCGCAGCTTCGATGCCGTCGAGAATCCGGCCTCGTTGCTATGCTCGCTCGAATCGGGATACGCGTTCGGAGCCACGGGGTTGGCCTGGGTTTCCTGGCTCGCCCACGGAGATTTTCGATGGACACATGGCGCTCTGACGCGCACCGGAAGTGTCGGCTTCATCTCGTCCAACGCGCCCGAGTGGCGTCCGGGCCCCGCGGTGCGCTTCAACGAGGCCCTGCGCTTCCTTACGGGATCCGATCGCGCGCGTGATGCAGGAAGAAACCCGAGCGCAGGAACCGGCGAGGGAGCCGGCCACAGCGATCCCCCCACGTAGAGCGCGTTGGCGCTGGCGGCTGGGAGTGATCGTCGTGCTCGGCGTGATCGGTGTCGTCAGCTATGTCGCGTGGATCCTGTTGGAGAGTCTTCTCTTCCTCTGATCAATCCCCAGCTTGAATCAGGGGCCGATCATGAACCGGGGAGCGACGTGTCAGAGGGTGTCGCAGGAGCGCAGCAGGGCGCAGCGGGTGCGAGGTCGTATCGCGGGCTGATCGCGGCGATCTTCGTGCTCTACTTCGCCTTCGGGACGGCCTACTCGCTGATCTTTCCCATGTGGCAGGTCACCGACGAGATCTCCCACTACCTCAACGCACGCCACCACTCGCGGACCGACGAACCCATCCCGCGATACATCAACGAGCAGGCCCACCAGCCGGGTGCCTACTACCGGCTCGCAAGCGTGCCGCTGAAGATGCTCGAGGCCCGCGACCGAACGTGGGTACTGCCGCGACACCCCGAAGCCGAGCCCTATGGGAGCGACTTCAATCTCGATTGGAAGAGCCCGAACTACCGCTTCCTGGTCGGGCCACATCTGTTGCGCTGGTTGAACGTGTGCATCGGGCTCTTCACCCTGTACTTCGTCTACATCGGTGTGCGTGCGTTCGTGCCGAATCGGGATGACGTGGCCGTGACGGCACTGTGCCTGGCTGCGCTGCTGCCGGCGTTCATCCACCGCAACATGCTGATCTCGAACGACGTCCTCGCGAACCTCTCGGGCGCGATCCTCTTCTATCTACTGGGTCGTATCTGCGTCGAACGTCCGCAGGCGCGGTGGGTCGCGGCGGCACTCGGGGCGGGGGCCGCCTTCACCGTCTTCATCAAACTGACTTTGCTTCCGATGGCCGCGGCGGTGGGGCTTCGCGTGCTGCTCCTGGGCAAGTTCCTCTCGCGACGCTGGCAGATCATCCTGGCCACGGTGGCCGTGGTGGGCCTGCTCGCGATCGGGATCTGGATGGTGACTTCGACCTCCTTCGCGGTGCAGGATCTCTGGCGCAGTGCACTCGCGCGCGCGACCCACGTGCGACTCGAAAAGGACAGCCTCTTCGATCACGCGATCTATCCGCTGTTTCGCAAGTTCTGGCAGGTGGCCGCGGGCTTCGACTGGTTGACCGGAGGCCTGGTGCCGCTGCTCTCGATGGTCGGGGGGGCGCTGAGCTTCGTCGCCCTCGCGACGAGGGGCATCGTCTCGGCGCATCGCGCGCTCGTCTTCGGAGCGCTGCTGGCTGCGGCGGGCCTCGGCGTCCTCGCGAATAGCTGGGCCGCGAACGTGGTGCTGATCGCGTTGGTCGCCACGCTGTTCCTGGCGGTGCGCTACCAGGAGAAGACGGGGCGCATGCCGGGAGAACTGCTCGGCAGCCCCCTGGGTTGGTCGATGATCTGGTCGATGCTCGCCATCGCCACCGTGATCATCCTCAAGAACACCATGGCGTCACAGTGGGCGCATGGGCGCTACTTCTATCCAGAGATCGGCGCGATCGCCCTCGCGTCGGTCGGGGGATGGTTCTTCTTCCTACCGCATCGCTGGCATCGGCATCTGCCACTCGGCGTGTTCGCGCTGATGCTGGTGTGCAACGTGGTCCTGCTGGCGAAGCACGTCGAGGCGTTCCTCGGCTGAGCGCATAGCGGACTCGACATGGCCTCGCAGTGCAAGTGCCGGCCATACGAACCCGGCGGGGTGCAGCGCTAGCCGTCGGAGTTGATGCCGCCGAGGAAGTCGAGCTTGCCGAGCGGGACGCCCTTCATGCGCAGCATGTCGTACGCCGTCGTGGCGTGGAAGTAGAAATTCGGCAGGGAGAACGACAGCGCGAAGCCCTCCGTCGTGAACGGGATCTCGTTGCCGCCGATCTTGAAGACGACCTTGCCACCGGCGAGGGCATCGATCTCGTCGCGCGACTGCGCCTTCAGTGCTGCGAGGGCCTCGGCCGTCATCGCCTGGAGCGCGGCATAGTCGCAGTCTTCGTACTTCGGGGGTCGGAACTCGCCCGCCTTCATGCCCTCGATGGCAGCCAGCGAGTGATGTCGGACACTCGTCACCTGGAAGTGGAAGTTCGCCATATCGGGGTAGAGCCGCGTCGCCACGACTTCTGCGGGATCGATTCCCTCCTTGGCGAAGTGTTCGGCGCCCTTCTGGAGGATGCCACCGAGTGCGCCAACCGTCCGGACGTAGCTGCCTACGGTGAGGTCATAGAGAGAAATCGACACGAGCTGTTCTCCTTGGGCTTGTTGGTTCAGGCGCCGAGATCGCGCGCCATGCGTTCGAGACCCGGGCCGCGACCAGCGAGTTTGTTGGCGGCATACGCACTCGCCGGCAGCTTCGTGAGTTCCCCGGCGGCGGCCATGGCCGCGGCTTCCGACTCACCCCTCGGCACGACCTCGTCGAGGAAGCCCGCCGCCACCGCACCCTGCGGATCGTAGACCTTCGACTGCGCAACGACCGCAACGTAGTGGGGCTTCGCGATGCGCGCTTCGAGCAGTTCGAAGGCCCAGTCGGTCAGGGGCACGCCCAACTTCGTCTCGGTCATCGAGATCTTGAACGGACCTTCCTCGCCGATCCGGGTGTCCGATGCGAGCAACCACAAGGCGCCGATCGTAAACGCGTGCCCCGTACACGCGGCGACGACGGGCTTCGGGTAGCCCCAGAGGTGCCGTGCCAGCCCTCCCCCGCCTCGGCCGAGTGCGGCGGCTGCGCGTTGATCGTCTCCGATCATGGTCGCCAGGTCGAACCCGGCGCAGAACGAGCCCGGCCGCCCGACGAGTACCAATGCGTCGCTCTTGGCTTCGGCCTCGTCGATGGCCTGCTCGAGATCGGCGAGAGCGGTTCGGGTGATGGCGTTCTTCTTTCCGTCGTCGAGGCGAACCTTCGCCACGCGATCGATCACATCCAACGAGACTTCCATGCTTCTTCGTTCCTTCGTACGGAGATCGGTCTAGAGATCGGAGCGAAGGCGCTCGTTCGACGCGATCGTGGCCCCGCCCTTTCGGTAACTATCGCGGCGTTCGGTACTCCAGCGATCGATCTCGTCTTCGGGAACGCCATAGGCCAGACCGCGCCCCACGCCCGGTCGTTCGCGCACGCGATCGACCCAGGCCATCACGTTCGGTCGATCGGTGATGTCGACCTTGCTCCACTTCCAACCGCGCAACCAGGGATACAGCGCAATGTCCGCGATCGTGAAGTCATCTCCGCAGACGTAGTCGTTTCCTTCGAGCTTCTTGTCGAGTACGTGGGTGAGCCGGCGTGCTTCCTTCCCGAAGCGCTCGAGGGGATGCGCCTTGGCCTCGTCGGGCACGTCATCCATGTAGCGCGTGTAGGCGAGCTTGTTGCCGAAGATTGGCCCCACGTTTGCCGCCTGCCAATAGACCCACGGCAGGACGTCCCACTTCGCTTCGCCTTCGGGAAGTAGCGGAGACGGAAACTTCTCGGCCAGGTACTGCAGGATCGCGCAGCTCTCGATCACGTTGCGATCGCCGTCGACCAGCGCCGGGATCTTCTGGTTCGGGTTCACCGCGGTGAAGGCTTCGGTGAACTGGTCGCCCTTCATGATGTCGACCGTGGTCAGCGTCAGGTCCGCCAGGTCGTAACCGGCTTCGCGCAGTTCCTCGACCATGATCGTCACCTTCCAGCCGTTCGGAGTCGGGGAAGTCAACAGTTCCATGGGGATCTCCTTGCTCGTGCGGCGCTGGGCGCAGCGCGATGGGGTTTCAGTGCTGTTCGCCTTGCTCGACCAGCTCCTGGAGCCGATCCGCGGCGCGCACCAGGTCGTCGACGAAGCGCTTCGAGGTCACGCCTTCGAGGGCGCGCCGGAAGGCCGCCTCCTGCCTGGCGCGAAGGGGCTCCACGCGCTCGAGCAGTTCGCGTCCCTCGGCGGTGAGGTCGACCGACTTGGAACGCCCGTCGGGCCCCGGTCCGACTTCGACCCAGCCCTCTGCGACGGTCGCCTGCACTGCCCGAGTCACGGAAGTGCGGTCCGCCCCGATCAGCTCGGCCAACCGGCCGACGGTGAGCGGTCCCTCTTCACGGATCAGCGTGAGCAGGTGGACCTGGGTCGACTTCAGCCCCTCCTTGCGAAGGGCCTGATCGTAGAGCTGGGTGACCTGCCGGGAGAGACGACGAATCTTGAATGCGCTGCAGTCTCGATACATGTGGGCACACTAGTGCATACGCACGTGATGCGCCACGGGCCCGCAGACCGTCCTGTCAGCGACCTGCTACCGGGCCCAACCGTTCCGATGGATGTAGTCGGCGGCGGGCTGCCGTGTCGCTGGCTTGAAGGTGTCGCCCTTGTAGTAGTCAACCGCCAGCATCACGGCCTGGGTGAAGTCTTCGGGCAGCTTCAACAGTTCGGCGACGCGGTCGGCGTTCGCGAGGTGGAGCGTCGTCCAGGTGGCGCCGAGACCCTGCGTCCGCGCCGCCAGCATGAAGGACCACGCTGCCGGCAGGATCGATCCATAGGCCGAAGCCTGCATGAGTTGGCCCTGGTCTTCGTAGCGACCCCGCACGCCGACGATCACGAGGGCCGGCATCTCGGCCATCCGGTCGCCGTGCCACCGGTAGGTGTCGTGAACCTTGCGGATGCGAGCGCGGGAGGATTCGTCGGCGGCCGCCAATGCCTTGCCTTCGATGTCGTCGATGTAGGGCGCGTTGATCTCGTTGTAGAGGGCGCCGATCTGCTCCTTCAGCGACGGATCGTCGACGATGAGGAAGTGCGGCTTCCACTCCTCGCCTCCGAGTGGCGCATGCACGGCAATCCTGACGCACTCTTCGAGGG
This sequence comes from Myxococcota bacterium, assembly GCA_028278345.1. Taxonomy (GTDB): domain Bacteria; phylum Myxococcota_A; class UBA9160; order UBA9160; family UBA4427; genus DUBZ01. The sequence continues at coordinate 62,290 of JANQEL010000060.1, read as the reverse complement.
TCTCGTACGGAACGGGCCGGTCGAAGTCGATACGACGTCGCACCCCCTTCGTGGTGGTCAACAGCTCGATGGCATCCAAGGGGTTGTCCTCTTCGTTTGCGGGCGCGTTCTGTCAGGCGATCAGCCGAAGACGGCGGGGCGACGCTGGATCCAGGGTGCGGCCTGCTCGATCTGGCCGGCGAGCCGATACAGCAGGTCCTCGCGTCCGTACGCGGCCGTGAACATCACGCCGACGGGCAGGCCATCCTGGGTCATGTGCAGGGGCAAGGTGATGGCGGGCTGCCCGCTCGCGTTGGCGAGGGGAGTCGTCAACATGAATCGGTTCGCGCGTGAATCGTCGTCGAGGAAGCGGGCCGATTCGCGGCTCCACTCTCCGATGCGAAGTGGCGGCGTGCCCAACACGGTCGTGACGAGAACGTCGTAGGTCTCGTGGAAGCGCCCCATGTCTCGCGCGTTCGCGAAGAGGAGATCGCGCGCGACTGTCAGGTCGAGGGCCGAACGCTTCCGGCCCGCCTCGGCGAGTTCGCGCGTGAAAGGCTCCAGCAGGCGTTCCTCGTCGAGGTCGGGAATCGCCCGACGCACCGTCTCGACGCCGGCGGCGGCCAGTGCGCCCCACTGCACACCGAAAGCCTTGCCGAGTGCATCGAAGTCGACATCCGGTCGCTTCTCTTCGACCTGATGGCCCAGGCCCGTGAGCAGCTTGGCGGCGCCCTGCACCGCTTCGACGCATTCGGGATCGGTGGGTTCGTCGTTCTGCCAGTACTTCGTCCAGAACGCCACGCGAAGCGTGCCGGGATCCCGACCCACTTCTGCAGCGAGGGAGCCCGATGCCGGGGGAGCGGCATAGATGTCACCGACCTCGGGCCCCGCAGTGGCATCCAACATGCCCGCGCAATCGCGTACCGTGCGAGCGACGACGTGCTGATAGCCGAAGCCCGAGACGAGTTCGCCCGCCACCGGGCCCGAGGGCGTGCGACCGCGAGAAGGCTTCATGCCGACGAGACCGCAACACGAAGCGGGAATGCGAATCGAGCCGCCCCCATCGTTGGCGTGTGCGAAGGGGACGATCCCCGCCGCGACCGACGCCGCCGCACCGCCCGAAGAAGCACCGGGTGTATGCCCGAGATCCCACGGGTTGCGGGTATCGCCGTAGAGTTCCGATTCGGTGACGGCGATCAGGCCGAACTCCGGCGTCGTGGTACGGCCGAAGATGCTGACCCCGGAATCGACATAGCGCTGTGTGAGCGTGTCGGTATAGCTGCAGACGTTTTCGGCCAGTGCGCGGCTGCCGAGGCGCATCGGCCAACCTTCATACTCGGCACCGAGATCCTTCAGCAGGAACGGAACACCGTCGAAGGGCGCATCGCTGGCGGGCGCGTCGTCGCGCGCCTCGACCTGTTCCATCACCTCTTCGTACGGCGCGTGGCAGATCGCATTGATCTCTGGATTGCGGCGCTCTGCAACTTCGATCGCAGCCGCCAAGACCTCGCTGCGCTTCACCTCGCGAGAGCGAACCTTCTCCGCCAACGCCGTGGCGTCGTGTGCGACGTATTCCTCAGCCTTCATCTCGTTCTCCCTGGGGGTTCGGGGGTGGGCCGGTGATCAATCCGGCCGATCGTTGCGACACCCGCGTGCTTCGAGCAGCGGTCGCATCTCACGGTACGCCGGGCCGGTCTGCATCAGCGGGATCCGCGGGAAGAGATGATGAATGATGTGGTACTCCATTCCCATCGACAGGACGGTGCCGAGCGGCGACTTCCAGGCGCGCGTATCGCGGTAGCGCCCCGTCTCCTCCATGGGATGATGCGGCGCCCAGCTGAGAAAGAGCTGGAGGTAGGTGGTCGCAATGTGCCGCGGCAGCCACCACAAGAGTGCAGCCTCGATCGCGTATCCCGACCACGCGCAGCCCGTCAGCACGGCCAGGTAGGTGAAATTGAGCAGCATGCCCTCGCGCATGGCCTTGCCGAGATTCGGATCGTCACTCCGGGCGAGCGCGTTCCGATAGCCACTACCCGCGCCGAATTGGCGGGCCTGGATGCCGTTCCAGGCGGCCTGCCACCAGGTGTCGCCCTTGTTGTGGTGATCGGGATCGAGTTCGGGATCGTTCGCGTGGGCGTGGTGTTGCTTGTGGGTGATCCAGGCGATGCGATACGGGAACAGCATTGGAATCGTCGAGACGTGCCCGACGAGTTCATTGAGCCAGCGCAGTCGATGCCCTTCTTCGGCGATGATCGAGTGCTGCGCCTCGTGCGAAGGCAGATAACAGATCGCGGCCGAGAACGTCGCAAGCGGGAATGCAAGCCAGAGCGGAAGCACGCCGCTCAACGTCAGGGGCCAGAGGGAGAGCCAGAAGACGAAGTTGCCGAGCCCCCAGGCGACCATCTCCCAGGGAACGCGACCGAGGTACTTCTTCGCGATCGCAGCTTCTTCGCGGCGCCAGGCCCGTTGGGTGCGCGCATCGGGTTCCGTCGAATCGGGCGTCACGGCGGCGGCACTCATATCCATCGCCCCCGCAGCGCGGCGACGACGCCGAGGCTGAGCCCGAGCCCCAACCCGAAGTGGATGGGCACGAGGCCGAAACGTGCAGGCCAACCCACGGCTTCGAGAGATTGCGCGATCAACGGAGCGAGGAAGGCCACTCCGAACAAAATGGGGCCCGCCGCTCTCGACGCGGCGTTGGAACGGGTGAATCTCATGATGCATTCCTTTCGCTGGTGTCGGCTTCGCGGTTCTGTGCAGCTGGATCGAGGTCGGGAAGCGCCGTCGTCTCGCTGCGCAACACCACGAGATCGAAGAGGCGATCCATGAAGCTCTCGGCGTCTTCGACCTCGAAGATCGAATCGAAACTTCCGTCGTTGACGAGTTGCGCCGCGCCCATGGTCGCGGCACAGCTGAAGGCCAGAAGCGTTTCGGTATCGACCTCGGGATGCCAACCCGCGGCCTGCGCGGCCTCGACGCCCTTGCGAAGCGTCTCGTAGTACGCCGCGCGCGCGCCGGCGAGTACGCGATCACCATGGGCCTGCACTTCCGGATGGGTGATGGCGCGGAAGCAGGAAGGATTCGCCCGGGCGAACGCAACGTAGGAGCGGCCGAGTGCGCGATAGCGCGCCACGGGATCGGGGCCGGCGGCGTCCGCTCCCTCCTTCATCGCATCGACACAGAGTCGGAAGCCTTCGACGGCGAGGGCCGACAGCAATGCCTTGCGATCGGAGAAGTGCGCGCGCGGCGCGGCGTGCGATACGCCGAGATCGCGCGCCAGGCCGCGAAGGCTCAACGCCTCGATCCCGTGCTCCGCGATCACGTCGGCCGCTCGCTCGAGCAGCGCTTCTCTCAGATTGCCGTGGTGGTAGGCCACGCAGCTCCTCCGATGATCTTGTCAGCGGCAAGATTGCGGTTCGGCCCAATCTTGTCAATGGCAAGTTTGCGTCCACGGCATCGGGTCTCGATTCCGATCGCCCTCCAGGGCTTGCGCAAGGTCGATAACACTGTTACATCCGACATCGACATCATGCCGAGATCATCGGAACAGACTCGAACCTCCGAAGATCGCCGACAGGCGATCCTGCAGGCCGCCCTGCGCGTGTTCGAGAGCAGGGGCCTCGCCGATGCGAGCATGCGTGCGATCGCGCTCGAAGCAGGCTGCACCACCGGCGCCATCTACCCGCTCTTCGACGGCAAGGAGCACATCTACGCGCAGCTACTGGAAGGGAGCCTGCAGCGCTTGTTCTCCGCGGTGGCGGAAACCAGCGCGAGCGAAGTCGAACCGCTGGCATCGCTGTGCGGCGCGGCCCGCGCCTGGTTCGAGTATTACCTCGAAAGGCCCGCAGAGAGCGACCTCGGGCTGTATCTCCACGGTTCGGGCACGGTGAAGGGACTCGGGAAGGAGCGCGACGAGCACCTGAACGCCCTGCTCGTGCGAACCCTCGACGTGTTCAAGGTGTGCTTCATGCGCATTCCGCCGGCCGGTCTCGACGACCCTGCCGAGATCGAGGCCTGGGCCCGGGCCGAGCGCGACGCGCTCTTCGCGACCCTCGTCGGCATCCTGCTGCTCGAGCGAAGCCGCCGCACCACTTCGATCGGAACCGACGCCCAGACCCTCTGGGCCACCGTCGAGCGCGGGCTCGTAGAGCGCTTCCGCTGAGCCCTGCGTTTTTTTCAGCAACTGATAACAGTGTTACCAACCATAGAGACGAAAGGAGAAAACGGCATGGCCGTCCACATCGACAAGAAGGAACACGTCTGGACCATCATCAACGACCGCCCCGAGGCCCGGAACGCCGTCGACCCCGAGAGCGCCGACGCTCTGGTCGCGGCCTTCGAGGAATTCGAGGCCTCGGACGCGCGGGTCGGCGTCTTCACAGGAAGCGACCGCTGCTTCTGCGCGGGTTGGGACTTGAAGTACGCCGCGTCCCTGGCCGAAACCAACGCCGCCGAAATGGACGAGCTCGACTTCCCGGTCGGCGCGGCGCCCGCGCCGCGGGGCGCTCTTGGACCGTCTCGCACGGAACTCAGAAAACCGGTCATCGGCGCCATCGAGGGGCCCGCGGTCGCCGGCGGCATGGAACTCGCACTGTGGTGTGACTTCCGCGTAATGGGGGAGAGCGCCTACCTGGGTGTCTACTGCCGACGTTGGGGCATCACATTGATGGATGGAGGAACGGTTCGGCTGCCACGTCTGGTGGGCCAGGGGCGAGCCCTCGAGATCGCGTTGACCGGGCGCAAGGTGCCCGCGGAAGAGTGTCTGCGCCTCGGCCTGTGCGAACACGTCGTCCCCGATGGCTCGGCGCGAGCGTTCGCCGAATCCATCGCGCGGGAGATCGCGCGCTTTCCGCAACAAGCCGTGGTCGCGGATCGTCGATCGATCATCGAGACCCATGGGATGCCCGTGCACGACGCACTGAAACTCGAATGGGCCAACGGCAAGGAGGCCATCCGACAGGAAGGCACGCACGGGGCGGGACGCTTCTCGGCCGGGCTCGGGCGACACGGCGACTTCGAATCGATCTAGGCGGGCCCCCTGGGACTGGATTCGAATCCAGCTCCGGGGAGACACTCCTTTGGCCCCTTGGGACGCGGGATCTATGATCGTGGGAGATCGCTGGGCGACGGCTTCGCAACCAGCGATCTCCCATCGACGAACCAAGGAGATCCGCATGCCCCCCACCGCGCCCCCCGACCTCCAGGTCGCCAGCCTCTGCGAGGCCTTCCAGAACTCCGCCAACGCGCTGGCCGAAAGGACGGCGGTGCGAACGCCGGGCGGCAGCACGACGCTGAAATGGTCGGAATACAGGGACGGGGTCGAACGCATCGCACGCGGCCTGGCCGAACTCGGCGTTGCCCGGGGTGACACGGTCGGGTTGATGATGGTCAACCGACCCGAGTTCCACCTCGTCGACATGGCGGCCCTGCATCTCGGCGCCACCCCCTTCTCGATCTACAACACATCGGCACCGGAGCAGATCGCCTACCTGTTCGGAAACGCCGAGAACAGGGTCGTCGTCTGCGAGGAGCAGTTCGTACCCCGCATCCTCGAAGCCCGCGGGCAGACGAACGTCGAGCACGTGGTCTGCATCGATGGCTCGCCCGATGGGACGCTCTCGCTTTCGGATCTCGAAGCGCGCGGGCGCGACGACTTCGACTTCGAAGCTGCGTGGGGGGCAGTCGACGACGGCGACGTCGCCACCCTGATCTATACATCGGGCACCACGGGGCCGCCGAAGGGCGTGGAACTCACCCACGGCAACCTGCTTGCCGAACTCCGCGCGCTCACCGGCCTGCTTCCCCTCGGCCCCGATGATCGCGGCGTCTCCTACCTGCCCTCCGCCCACATCGCCGACCGGCTGCTCTTCCACTACTTCTCTGCCGCCTACGGCATGGAGGTCACCACCCTCGAAAACCCGGCCGGGCTCGTCCCGGCGCTGCTCGACGTTCGCCCCACCTTCTTCGGTGGCGTGCCGCGGATCTGGGAGAAACTCATGGCCGGTCTCGAAGCGGCCGGCGTGACCGATCCGAGCGCCCTACCCGAGGATGCACGCCGTGGTGCACTCGAGAAGATCGGCATGGATCAGGTCTATTCGTCGGTCTGCGGTGCCGCACCGGTACCCACGGAGGTGCTCGAGTTCTTCCTCGCGCTGGGCATCCCCGTGCAGGAGGTCTGGGGCATGTCGGAGCTGACGGGGGTTGCGACGATCAATCCGCGCGATGCGGTTCGCATCGGTTCGGTGGGCATCGCGGTTCCGGAGACCGAGCTGAAGCTCGCCGAGGATGGCGAACTCCTGTGCCGCGGCCCGATCGTGATGCGCGGCTATCGCGGGCAACCCGAGAAGACCGCGGAAACGATCGACAAGGATGGATGGCTCGCCACGGGTGACATCGCCGAGATCGACTCCGACGGCTACCTGAAGATCGTCGATCGCAAGAAGGAGCTGATCATCAACGCCGCGGGCAAGAATATGTCGCCGGCGAACATCGAGCAGAAGCTCAAGGCGGCGAGTCCCCTGATCGGCCAGGCCGTGACCATCGGCGATGGGCGCAAGTACAACGTGGCGCTGCTCGTCCTCGACCCAGACAACTCGGCGGCCTATGCAAAGCAGCACGGTCTGGTGGACGCCTCAGCGGCGGCCCTGGCCAACGACGATGGCGTTCAGGCGGCGGTGGCTGCCGCGGTCGAAACCGCCAACGGCCGCATGGCGCGCGTCGAGCAGATCAAGCGCTTCACGATCCTGCCGACCGATTGGCAGCCGGGTGGCGTCGAGCTGACGCCCACTTCGAAGCTCAAGCGCAAGCCGATTGCCGAGAAGTACGCAGGCGAGATCGAGGCACTCTACGCCGCGGAGTGATCGCACACGATCGCGATTCGCGCGCTGGGTGCGCAGCCCGGTCTTTCAGGCGGCTCGCACGTCCGGCTTGCGTGCACCCGCTTTCGGGCGTCGGCGTGCCGCGCGCGGGATCGGGCCCGAGACCTCGTAGCGTTCGAGGATGTGATCGAGGGTGCGACTGATCTTGCTCGCCACCTCGATCGCGCGAATGCGGGGCCAGGTGCTGCGCTCGCCGTCGCGGATCAGGGTCATCATCTCCTCTTCGCTGAGGAAGCTCAGATAGCGAAGCGGGTTGATCCAATGGAAACCGGCGCGGATGTTGATGTCGCCGGAGTAGGTCTGCCCCACAAGACCGTGGAGACCGGCCACCATCGAGTTGAGCGTGATGTACTGGGGATAGTTCATCAGCTGGTGGCGCTGGTAGTCGAGCACCTCGCGCGTGATCTCGAGACCGAGGCGCGCAACGCTCGACACCAGGCGACTCTGCTCCCCGACGCGCTTCACGAAGGGCAGCACGATCGGGTTCACGAGACTCACGATGGTGTGATTCGTGCCGTAGAGACGCGCGAGGCGCGTCGCGGGCAGATCGTCGCTGATCGAACCGTCGACCCACTTGCGCGAAGGCAGATAGGGCTGCGGTTCGCCGTGCACGTTCTTCGCCATGAGCACCACGGGCGGATACACACCGGGCACCGCGCACGAGGCCATCACGGCCGAACGCACGTAGACGTTCGGTGAGGTGATCGAGTTGAGCAGCCGCGACGTCTGGTGGAGTTCCGCGGGTGCCACCGAGATGCTGATCTGCCGGCCCGTCTTCTCGAAGGCCTGCTGGAAGGTCAGGTCGGGGATCAGGTGCTCGACGATCTCGCGGATACTGCCGACTTCGATCGTCGAACTCGAGTCGCCCAGCATGCTCTGCATGATGTGGGCGTCTTCGTGGGTTTCGGAGGTGAGCGACTCGATGTCGAAGAACACCTCGAGTTCCTCGTCGGTGCGGGTGCCGATCGTGCCGGCGACCACCGAACCTGCGCTCGCGCCGGAGATCACGCGCGGCAGCAGCCCCTTCTCGTACAGGGCCTTCACCACGCCGAGGTGATACATGCCGAGGGTGCCACCCCCCGAGAGCATCAACGCCGTGCGGCCGTAGCAGTGGTTGGCGCGGTAGAAGAAGTCGATCTTCTCGGCTTCGCTGATCTCGTCGGACTCGAGGTCGGCGATGTACTCGAGGGCGTCGACGATCTCGTCGACATAGCTCTCGATCAGCTTCTTCGTCCCGAGCATGGCGCGGCCCTGCAGCTTCGCGCTGCCCATCCCGCCCATGTTTCCGTGGATGCCTTCGTTCAGCGCGTAGAGCAGCCCGACATCGTCACCGCGTACCCGCAGCGCGCGCAGGCGATCGAGGCGCTCGCGAATCGCGTCGTAGTCGTAGAGACGCGTGTGGTCGCGCGACTTCCAGCGATCCATGCCCGTGGCTTCGTCGTGCTCTGCGGCAAGCGAAGCCCAGTCGTCGTAGTTTTCGGCCTCGGCCATCTTGCGCTCGAGGCGCTGCAACCTGGTTCGTCTCAGCATGCGGTTCTCTCGATCCCCTTGGGTCTCGCGGGGGGAGCGAGCTTCGGATTCCGGGGGAGGTCAGCGCGAAGAGCATAGCGAGGCGGGTGCCTGCACCCGCTTCGGGAGCGTGGCTAGCTGTCCCACTCCATGACGACCGAATCGGCGGAGCGGCTGGGCGTGCCGTCCATCACGGCTTCGACATTGTTCCCGTCCGGATCAAGTACGAATGCCGCGTAATAGCCGGGTTTGTACGGACGCGGTCCGGGCGCACCGTAATCCTTCCCGCCGGATGCGAGTCCAGCCTCGTAGAACGCGTGCACCGCATCGCGATCGCGCGCCTGAAACGCAAGGTGCAAACCCGTCGTCAGCGGTTCGCCCTCGGATACCGAGAGCTCGTCCGCCTGTAGATAGGAGCCTCGATCTTCCACCTCGATCCCCAGCGGCTCGAGGACCGCGCAGTAGAACGTTTTCGACGCCCCCAGATCTCGCACCTTGATGTGCACGTGGTCGAAGAGCCGTCCGAAGTGAAATCGTTGGGTCATCGTTCTCCTCTACCCCCGAAGATGCCAACGATTCCGCCCTCCGGCCGCTCCAGGCGCATCTCAGGGGCCCGAGAACAAAAAATACATACATCGATGAATTTATCTGTTAAGGTCGGCAGATGGCCAGACGAACCCAGGCAGAGAGATCGGCGGCGACCCACGAGGCCCTCGTGCAGGCGACCCTCGAATTGCTCGTCGAACACGGCTGGGCGGGCGTCACCTCCGTCGCGGTCTGCGCGCGCGCGGGGCTGACCCGCGGCGCGTTCGTCCACCACTTCGACGGCCTGCCCGCACTCTTCGCGGCGGCCCTCGACCATCGCTATGCGGCGCTTGCAAGCGTTGCCCAATCGCAACCCAGACCTACGTCCGTGACCGATCTCGTGACCCACGCCTGGCAGACGATGATCGGCATCGACTTCAAGGTCGTGATCGAGGCCTGGCTCGCGGCGGCGAACGACGACGAACTCGGCGCGGCTCTCGGACCGGTGATCGAACGCTTCGCGAAGCTCGTCCATCCGGAACAACGCCCCGACCTGCTCAGCGACGAGGCCGCGCAGTCGTTCTTCCTGCTGGCACGCGAGACGATGCTCGGCCTCGCACTCGGGCGCGCCACGAACAAGGGACCCCTCGACCACGAAGAGCGCGTTCTCGAACAACTACTCCGGCTCGCCGACGAACACGACGCCCGCATCGGGCACGAAGGAGACTCCAGGTGACGACCCCGCACGAATCCAACGCGCGCAGCGGCTATTCGATCTGCTCGATCTGTGACATCGGCTGCCAGTTTCGCACGACCGCGAGAGACGGCCGCGTCGAGCGCGTCCAGGCCCACGACTCCCCTGCCCTCGCGAAGAACATCTGTTACAAGGGCACGGCCGCACCGCACATCCACAACCACGCCGATCGGCTGCGCGTGCCGCTCAAGCGCGTGGGCGCGCGGGGCGAAGATCGCTGGGAGGAGATCTCGTACGAGCAGGCCATGGACGAAATCGCCGAGCGGCTTCGCGGCGTGATCGATCGGCACGGCCCGGAAGCGTTCGCGGTATCGACCTCGGGTTGGAACACCCAGGTGACCCAAGGGCTCGATCGCCGCTTCATGAACCTGCTCGGCGCCCCGAACTGGATCTCCGGGGTGTCGCTCTGCGCGGGCAATACCGCCGCGGTGAATCGACTGACCTACGGCTGGATGCCCTTCCCCGACATCGGCAGCACCAATTGCGTCGTGTTGCTCGGCCACAACCCGCGCAAACACTCGTGGACGCCGATCTACAACCAGATCGAGGGCGCGCGCAAGCGCGGCGCGAAGACGATCGTCGTCGATCCGCGCGTCTCCGAACAGGCGGAGCGCGCAACGATCCACCTGCAGATCCGCGCGGGCACCGACGCAGCGCTGCTCCTCGGCTGGACGAAGGTCATCATCGACGAGGGCCTCTACGACAAGGACTTCGTGCGCGACCACTGCGTGGGCTTCAAGGAACTCTGCGAACGCGTCGACGAATACCCCCTCGAGCGGGTCGCCGAGATCACGGGCGTCTCTGCCGAACAGATCGCCGAAGCCGCGCGCATGTATGCCAACGCAGATGGCGCGGTGATTCCGTGGACGCCGATCACCGACCAACAGCTCGACTCGACTTCGGGCATTCGCCTGCAATCGATCCTGCGCGCCATCACGGGTAATCTCGATGTCGTCGGTGGCGAAATGCTGAGTGGACCGAACCCCTCGTACCGCACCGAGGCGGAACTCCATCTGCACGACGCGATCCCGGCGTCGCAGCGCGCCAAGCAACTCGGCTACGAAAAGCACCCCGTCTACACCTATCGCACGGCCGAGATGTTGAAGCCCCACCTCGAACGCGTCTGGGGCGAACCCTGGGTCGACCAGGTGATGGGTTGCCACATGGCCAACCCGAGCGAGGTCTTCCGCGCCATGGCGGACGGCGATCCATACCCCATCAAGGCGTTCTTCGTGCTGGGCAACAACGCGCTGCTCTCCTACCCGAACCAGCACCAGATCTATCGCGCCATGATGAATCAGGATCTCATCGTGGCTCACGAGATCTTCATGACGCCGACCGCGATGCTCGCCGACTACGTTCTCCCGGGCGACGTCTTCAGCGAGCGCAACCACCTCGCCGACGGCTGGGCGTGGGCGGCACGCCTCTCGCTCAACGAGCAGGTCGCCGACGCGCCGGAAGAAGCGAGTTCGACGTTCCGCTTCTGGACGGATCTCGCCCACCGGATGGATCTCGCCGAACACTTTCCGTGGCAGACCGTCGAAGAGTTGATCGACTACCGCCTCGAGCCCTCGGGAAGCACCTTCGATGAGTTCCGCGCCAGCAAGTTCATGGACATGCCGGTGCCGGAGTTCCGCAAGTACCGCAAGAAGGGGTTCGCAACGCCGTCGGGCAAGGTCGAACTCGCGTCGTCGATCCTCGCCGATCTCGGTTTCGATCCGCTGCCCTACCACCGGCCCGCACCTGCGCCGACTGCGGAATACCCGTACCTCGTCTTCTCCGGCGTTCGGGAGGATCCCTTCTTCCAGACGGGCCAACGCAACATCGGCGTGTTGCGTCGACGTTCACCGGCTCCGGAGTTCTTCGTGCATCCGGTCGATGCGGCGCGCGATGGGCTCGAAGACGGAGCGTGGGCGCGACTCGAGACCGAGCACGGCCACGTCCATGCCAAGGTCAGCGTCCAGGATGGCATGCGACCCGGACACGTTCGCGTCCCCCACGGCTGGTGGTACCCGGAAACGCGCGGCAGCGTCGACCTCGCCGGGGCCTTCGTCTCGTCGGATGCGGTGCTCACGATCGACACCGATGAACTGCTCGACCACGAGCAGGGCATCCCCCACTTCAAGGGCTACCCCGGAAGGCTCGTCCCGTGCGATCCGCCCGAGGGCATGTCCTCGACGACGTTGGGCTAACGCGATGACGACGCGCAACGAACGAGATCAATGGCTGCGCGAGCTGAAGGCGGCGCTCATGACGCGCGTCGCCCGACGCGCGCTCACGACGCGCACGACCGGCCTCGACGGGTTCGCGAAATCCATGCTCGTCCGTCAGACCGGCGAAGCTGGCGAGCCCGATCCCGAACTCGAACACCCGGACGACTGGGATCGACCGATCGACTGAAGATCGCGATCAGAGGGCGCGACCCATTCGATACTCGGGAGGTACGCCGAACTTCTCCGGTACGGGTGCGCGCGTTTCGGCGTAGAGCTCGAGGCCCATCGATTCGTAGAAACGTACGGCCGGGTTGTCCGAGAGGACGTCGAGTTCGAGAAAGCGAAGATCCTGTTCGCGACCCCGGCGCATGGCATCTTCGATGAGCGCGACCCCGATCTGCTTGCCCCGGTGCTCGGGCTTCACCGCGATCGCGTGGATGTAGTACCGCCCCGGCCTCGTGACGGGATTGAGCCAACTCGCCTGCTCCGCACGCTCGAGAAGCGCGGGGAGTCGATCCGGAGCGAGACTTCCCCGCTCCATCAACACCTGCCAGCACGGAGCCATGGCCTTCCTCCTCTCCAGGAACTCCGGAGCGTGAAAGCCGATCTCGATCCCGAGTAGTTCGTCGCCTTCGAGGGCGAGGCGCGCCCCGTCCGCCGCGAACAGGGTCCCGGGGGTCGCCCAGGATTCGCGCACGATCTCATCGAAGAAGTCGAACGTTTCGAAATAGAACTCGTATGAACTCGGGCCCGTGGACCAGACGAGTCGCGCGATGTCGCCCGCGTGCTCGTCGATGAGGTCGCCCTCGGCCTGCAGGATCTCCATGGTGTGCTCCCTTCTCTCTCTCCGTCTTCGGGGTTGGGTCGGAACGCGCCGGTTCATCACCTGCGCGATTGAATCAGGCGTTCGAACATGGCATCGGCCACGGCGTCGATGTCGTCGACAGCGAGGACCTCGCGCCAACCTTCGTCGCAGAGCACAGTCGCCACCCCGACCGCACCGGCAACGACGATCGCGACGAGCGTGTCGGGATCGATGTCCGGCATCCACCCGTCCGCTTGCGCGGCTTCGGCGTTCTTGCGCAGCTCGTTGCACCATGCGCCGAAGGCGGCATAGAGCTCCTCGTCGGACGCGCGCTGCACTTCGGGATGGTTCGACGCCCGAAAGAAGGCGGGTTGTTCGAATGCGAACCGCACGTACGCGCGCCCGCGCGCGCGGAGGCGGTCGACGGGATCGCGTCCTGCCGCCTCGGCGCTCTTCTCCATCGCGGCCAGGGCCCGGTGGCAACCCTCGGTGGCCAGCGCAGTGAGCAGTGCGGCGCGCGAGGCGAAGTGCTTGCGCGGCGCGTTGTGCGAAACGCCGAGATCCCGCGCGAGCGATCGCAGCGACAAGGCCTCGACGCCCGACTCCGCGACGACCTCGGCCGCACGTTCGAGGAGCTCGGCCCGCAGATTTCCGTGGTGGTAGGGCACGTCGTCGATCTCCCTGGGGCCGCGACACCGGGCGGGACCTCGGGGCCAAGAATGTTGTCGCTGGCAACTTGTCACGGGGAAGCTAAGTTGTCAATGGCAACTTCAGGAATCGACACACTCGGTGAAGCGCCGCGCCGGCCACGGAATCTCGCGCCCACGAGAGGTGCCCGATGAAAGCCATCTCCTTCACAACCCCCGAATCACGCGGCGAAGCGCCGAAACGCACCCTCGTCGACGTGCCTCCCCCGGAGCCGAAGCCCGGCGAGATCCTCGTTCGCGTTCACTACGCGGGCTTGAACTACATCGATCTCGAGATCTCGAACGGCGAGCACCAGCGCACGGTCGCCCGCGCGCTGAAGAATTCACCGATGGTGTCGGGGATCGAGATGGCGGGCGTCGCCAAAACCGGAGGCGAGCGGATCCGACCCGGCGATCGCGTCTTCGGCTACACGAACATCTACAAGGGCCCGTGGTATCACGCGCAGGTCGTCGCCACCCCCGAGCACAACCTCGCTGTGGTGCCGGAAGACACATCCCTCGAAGCGGCGACGTCGATTCTCGGCGGTGCCCTGACGTCGATCAACGCCCTGGAACGCATCGTGCACCTGAAGCGCGGAGCGAAGGTCTTGATCACCGGCGCTACGGGAAGCGTGGGAATCACGGCGGTACAGCTCGCGAGATACATCGGCGCAGAAGTCACGGCGATCTGCCATTCATCGCAGCTCGACTTCGCGCGCTCCCAGGGAGCGACCCACGCCCTCGCCTACGACAAGGAGGAACTGCCCGAAGCAGGCGCCTCCTTCGATGTCGTCTTCGACACGGCACCCTCGCTTTCGTTCTCGAAGGCGGGGCCCTTCCTGAAGAAACGCGGCCACTACATCACCACCATGCCCCATCGCGACGTGGCGGGTTGGGCCCGCAGTCTCTTCTCTTCGAAGAAGTGGGGCTTCCTGTTGGAACACGACACGGACGAAGCCCGAATGGAGCGGCTTCGCGGCCTCGTCGCCGATGGGGCCTTCAGTGAGACGATCGACAGCATCCACCCCCTCGCCGACGCAGACGCCGCCTTCGAACGGCAACTGCGGCCGGGGAAACGCGGCAAGATCCTGCTCGACATGAGAGAGGGCTGATCGCGCTGGGAGCGGGGCGAATTCGCAGGCTTCCATCCACTGCGCGGTGCGGTGTACGATTGGGGGAGCGTCGAACCCCAGGCCAGGGAGAAGCCCCCATGCAACTCGACCGATTCGGTGAAGCGATTGCCCACGTCGACCTCGCATCCCAGAGCGTCCGGATGCAACCCGCGCCCGAGGAGTGGCTGCAGAAATACGTCGGAGGTCGTGGGCTCGGCGTCCGGTACGTATTCGAAGCGGGTCCCGAGATCGACCCGCTCTCGGCCGAGAATCCGCTGTGCTTCTTGAATGGTCCGATCAGCGGCAGTGAAGTGAGCATGAGTGGCCGCTGGGCCTGCGTGACGAAGTCGCCGCTCACGGGCACCGTCACCGATAGCCACCAGGGTGGCTGGACCGCGGCTCGCCTGCGCTGGGCGGGTTTCGACGGCGTGATCTTCGAAGGCGCGGCGGCGCAGCCGACCTACGTGCTGATCGAAGATGGCAGCATCACCTTCCACGACGCCTCGGACCTCTGGGGCAAGGGCATTCACGAGACGATCGAGATCCTGCGCGAACGCCACGGAGGAAAGGACGTCTCGGTCAACGCCATCGGGCCGGCGGGCGAGAATCGCAGCCGCTTCGCCGCCTGGGTGAACGAAGACGATCGCGCCTTCGGGCGCGGAGGCACGGGCGCCGTCGGTGGGGTCAAGAACCTGAAGGCGATGGTGATCAAGGCCGCTCGCAAGAAGAGCGAGGTGGGCGACCCCGACGCATGGCGCGAAGCGCGCAACGAGGCGCTCGAGCGCATTCGCGACGAAGCCAACATCACGAGCCCCAAGAAGGGCGGGCTCTCGGTCTACGGCACCAACGTGATCACGAACATCACGAACACGATCGGCGCACTCGGCACGAAGAACAGCCAGAGCACGTCGTTCGGTGATCGCGCCGAGGCGATCAGTGGCGAGACCGTGGTCGACACCATCCTCACGAGCAATCCCACGTGTCACGCATGCCCCGTCGCATGCAAGAAGGAAGTCGAGGTAAAGGAAGGCCCGTGGAAGGGCCTGAAGATGGAGAGTGTCGAGTACGAGCCGGCCTGGTCTCTCGGGTCGAACTGCTTGAACGACGACCTCGGCTCGATCGCGAAGTTGATCGACCAGTGCAACGACCTCGGCCTCGACCCGATCGAACTCGGCAACGCCCTCTCGATGTACATGGAAGCCACCGAGCGCGGCTGGGTCGAAGGGGCAGGCCTGGCCTGGGGCGACACCCAGGGCATGGTCGCCATGACGGATGCCATCGCGGTGCGCGAAGGCGATGGAGACCTCCTCGCCGAAGGCCCGGCCCTCGCCGCCGAACGCCTCGGCCATCCCGAGATCGCCATGACGGTGAAGGGCCAGGCGGTGCCCGCCTACGACCCGCGCGGCATGAAGGGAATGGGGCTCGGCTACGCGACGAGCAATCGCGGCGCCTGCCACCTGCGCGGCTACGTCGCCGCGGCCGAACTCGGTGTGGTGCCGATCGAGGCCGACCCCCTCGCCTGGAAGGGCAAGGGCGAACTGATGAAGACCTTCCAGGATCTGCTCGCCTTCGGCGACAGCATGGACCTGTGCAAGTTCAGTTCGTTTGCCGAAGGCGCCGACGAGTACGCGAAGCAGTACTCGGTCGCGGTCGGTCGGCCGGTCAGCGCCGAGGACGTGATGGAGACGGGCGAGCGCATCTACAACCTCGAGCGTCTCTACAACAACATGGCGGGCTTCGGCGCCGGTTCCGACACCCTCCCCGCGCGCTTCCTCGAAGAACCGTCGGACGCCGCGGGCTCGAAGGGCCACGTCTGCGAGCTCGACCAGATGCTCGAGGAGTACTATGCAGTGCGCGGTTGGAAGGACGGTGTCGTCAGCGACGACAAGCGCGCAGCGCTGCAGATCCCCTAGCGCGGGTTTCGCGAGGTTCGAAGGCCATGCTCGTTCGCGTCTACGCGACGCTCCGCCCGATCGTCGGCGGGAAGTCGGTCGAGGTCGAGATGCCTCCGGGCGCGACGGTGCGCAAGCTGATCGACGAGATGGTGACGCGCTGGCCCGACCTCGCGGAAACGCTGCTCGACGACGGAACGCTGTCGCGCCGCGCGCATGTCTTCCTCGACGGCCGCAGCGCGAGGCATCTGCCCGGCGGTGAGGACACCGTGATCGAACCCGGCCAGGTGGTCGACATCGCACCGGCGGTCGCGGGGGGCTGAACCCCGGCCCATCAGAGTCGATCGAGCACCGGGACCGTGATGGTCGACTGGTTGTCGCCGAGTTGTTTGTCGCCGATGATGCCCTGGAAGAAGTCGCTCTGGATCATCTCGCTGAAGAAGCGCACGCCCGGGTAGAAGACGATTGCGACGTTGTCGAACTCGGCGTTCCCTGCGACCCGGACGGCGCGGCCCATGTGGATGGGCCCATAGCCGCCTTCGGCCATCGAGGCCATCATCCGCCCGACGTAGGCGGCATCGTTCTTCTGCTGCTCCGGCGTGCCCGCGGCGATCAGATTGAAGATGACTGCTGCTTCGGTGTTGAGCCTTTCGCCTTCCAACATGCGCTCCGCCAGTTGCACGACCTCGGGCATGGTGAAGTCACCCTCGCGCGGAACGAACGGGAAGTTCGAGGGCTCACGACGCAGGATCGCAAGCAGGCGGCGGGCGCCCAACCCTTGCGGCAGAAGCAGGTTGGGGGCGACGGGACGATCGAATCCGTGCGCGTGGACTTCCGGGAAGGCCGCGAGCGCCGCCCCCAACGCATCCGAAGCCGCCTTCTCGTAGTCGGCCCGGGAGTCGAACTGCAGGAGCAGGCATGCAGTCCAGCCGATCTCTCCGAGCTGCTGGGAGGAGCCGCCGTTGGCCGCCACCTTGCCCGCATAGATCCAGCTGAGCCCGTCGATGGATTCCGTCGCCTGCTTGAACGCCCGAAGCGCTGCGAGCACGGCGTCATCCGAGTCGTCCTCGGTACGCAGAAACAGGATCACGTGGAACGTGTCCTTCCCGTAGATCAAGGGCTGGCGGTCCTGGGCGGCATCGCGTCGCACGCCGAGGTAGCGCAGGTGCTGCCAGGTCGCGGCACCCAGCGCTACGACGACCAGCACGAGCAGGACGAACAACGCGATCTTCATGGGAATCCCCTCGCCGCTCAAGCGGGTCGTCGTTCGTTCAACCCCGCAGTGTTCTCGTAGAGCACCTTCGCCTGGTCGGCGAGAGAGACGCCGTCGACTTCTTTGAGGATGTCGCGGGGGTGCTCCATGCCTTCCATGTGGGGCCAGTCGGAGCCGTAGATCACGCGGGCGGCCCCCATGTGTTCGATCACCTCGGTCAGCTCGTCTTCCCAGAACGGGTTGATCCAGATGTGCTCTCGGAAGAGCTCGCAGGGATCCTCGTCGTAGTACCAGGGCATGCGCACCTTGGACTGCTCGAGCTTCACGAAGAGATCGCGCAGGAAGCCCGAGCCATTCTCCACCGAGGCGATTCGCAGGTTCGTGAAGCGCTCGAACATCTTGTCGAAGGCGAAGGTGAGCAGGTAGTCGTTGATCGCGCGCTCGGGAATCAGGCTCGCGACACTCGGTTTGAGCCCGCCCCCCAACGCATCGAGAGCGGCGTTGCCCCCGTAGCCGTTCGCCGTGTAGCCCGTGCTCCCGACGTGGGCAACGACCGTGATGCCGGCTTCGTTCACGCGGGCCCAGAAGGGATCGAAGCGTTCGTCGCAGTGCGAACGCCAGCCATCCTTCGTCTTCACGGGCGAGGGGCGCATCACGATCACGCGCGCGTCGCGCTCGAGGGCCCATTCGAGTTCACTGCAGGCCCAGTCGACATCGGCGAGGGTGAGGTACGGCGCGGCGAAGAGCTTGCCCTTGTAGGTGAGCCCCCAATCGTCATCGAGCCAGCGATTGAAGCCCTCGGTCATCACGCACAGCGCCTTGATATCGTGCGACATCGGTTGTTCGTACAACACACCCGCGGTCGGGAAGAGCCAGGTTCCCGCGAGCCCCTGTTCTTCGACGCGGGCCACTCGCGCGTCTCGGTCCATGTACTCGGGCGGCATCGGTTCGAGGGATGAGCGAATGAGATCGGTGAACTTCTTGCCGTCCGGGTTTCCGCGGTAGTACCCGCGCAGCACACCGGGCTTCGAGATCGGATTGAAGGTCGGGTTGCCAACCGCATGGTTCAGCTTGCCGGCGACGAGATGACGACGCTTGCCGTTCATCTCCACCCACTCGACGCAGCGCTTCTGCATGCGCCGCGGCACGTATCGCATGAAGGCGTCTTCGGCCTCGTAGTAGTGGTTGTCACAATCGAAGAGCGGACCGTCGTATGTCTCCATGGGGACTCCATGCTTTGCGGCGCTAGCGGCCGCGGAATTCGGGCTCGCGACGCTCGAGGAAGGCGTGGATGCCCTCCTTCACGTCTTTCGAACGACCGACGACGCGCTGGTTGCGCGCCTCGAAGTCGAGCAGGTTCTCGAAGGAGAGGTGGGCGCTCTCGTAGACGGCCGCCTTGGCGGCCCCGTAGGCGAGAGGCGGACCCGCCGCGAGCCGCTCGGCCAGGCCGCCCGTCGCGTCCGCAAGTTCGTCCGCGGCGGCGACGCGATTCACCAGGCCCAGGCGCAGCGCCTCGTCGGCGCCGACGATGTCGCCGGTGAACAACAGCTCGAGGGCCTTCGCACTGCCGACGAGCTCGCGCAGCAGGGCCGAGGCGCCTCCGTCCGGGCCGAGGCCGATCCGGGAGAAGACGACACCGAAGCGCGCGGCCTCCGATGCGATGCGCAGGTCGGTCGCCAGGGCGAGGCTGCAACCGATGCCGACGGCATCGCCGTTGATGCTCCCGATCACGGGCTTCGCGAGGGCGCGCAAGCGAATCATGCAGCGATTGGCGCGGTCGAGGATGTTCCCACCGACGTCCCCGGGAAAGGAAACCGCTTCCGTTCGACGAGCCTCCTCCTTCGATACCGGCTTCAAGTCCGCTCCCGCGGAGAAACCCCTGCCCGCGCCGGTGATGACGACCACACGGGCGGCGTCATCGGCTTCGATCTCGAGCAGCATCCGTTCGATCTCGAGAAAGCTCTCGGTGGTGAGCGCGTTGCGCGCCTGGGGGCGGTTGAGGGTCAGGGTGACCACGCCGCCGGTCAGGTCGAAGAGCACTGGCGCCTCGTTCGTCGCTTCCTCTGGATTCGTCATCGTGCTCTCATCCTCACTTCGTCTCGATCATCCATCCGTCGCCATCCAGGAGATCGGTCGCTTGAAATCGTCGGGCGCCATGCGTTCGGCGCTCCGCTGTGCCGCCGCCATCGACTCGGCCATCACGCGGCGGGCCCCTTCTGCATCGCCCTCTTGGATGGCGCGAATCACGCTTTCGTAGGCGCGAATCGCCAGACGCCGTTGGCGTTCGGTCCACGCGGCGCTCTTCTCACCCGACATGCGATGCAGCGCGCCGACCAGGAGTGCCAGCACGCGATTGCCCGACGCGCTGGCGATCAGACTCATGAAGCGTCGCGCCTCATCGCGAAAGAGATCGGGGTCGCTCTGCCCTTCGCGAAGCCTCGCGACGCATTCGCGAAGCATCGCGATGTCTTCCTCGTGCGCGTTCGCCACGGCCTCCGCGGCCAGCACCGGATAGATCGAACGGCGCGCTTCGACCACGGAGGAGAAAGACGCGTCGGCGAACTGCAGGTGGAGCGAGAGCACACTCGCGAGGTGCTCGGCGCCCGGCGTGTTGACGACAGGACCGCCGCCGGGGCCCGCCTTGATCTGCAACGCGCCCTGGAGTTCCAGGAAACGCAGCGCCTCGCGAACGGTTGCTCGCGATACGCCGAACTCTTCCACCATCACGTGCTCGGAGGCGAGCTGCGTACGGGGCCGAAGCCGTCGACGGCGAATCTGCTCGACGATCTTGCGAGCGATCCGGATGGCGGCGCGTTCTCGGGTTCGCGATCGGCTCATCGGCGGGAGGGCTCCTCGATTCACCAGGACACGACACGACCGTGGTGGGTGGCGCCGCAACTAGTATCATAGTTTCGCGAAGCCAGCGCAGGCAACCGTCTGGAGGTCTCGAGAGAAGAATGTCGATCGCCCTCGCCGAAGAACACCAGGAGCTCGCCCGGGTCGCGACCTCCTTCCTCGACTCCAACGCGGCCCGCGATGCGGCGCGCGCGCAACTCGAAGCCCCGGGCGACCGTCTGCCCGACTTCTGGAAGGAGATGGCGGAGCTCGGTTGGATGGGTCTTCACATCGACGAAGCCCACGGCGGTCAGGGCTTCGGGCTCCTGGAACTCTCGGTGGTCGCCGAAGCCATGGGTTTCGCGGCTGCACCCGGCCCCTTCCTACCGAGTGCGATTGCGGCGGGCTCGATCGCGCAATGCGGAAGCGACACCGCTCGAAAGGAGTTCCTTCCGGGACTGGCCGAAGGCACACTCGTCGGAGCGATGGGGCTCGGCGGTGATCTTGCGTGGACGTTGGATGGACGGCTCACGGGATCGGCCGGAGCGGTGCTCGGCGCCGAACTCGCCGGGGTGATCGCGGTCTGTGTCGAAGACGATGTCGCGATCCTTTCAGCCGACCAGTCCGGCGTTTCGATCGACCCGCTCAAGAATCTCGATCTGAGTCGCCGCGCCGCCGAGGTTCGTTGCAGCGATGTCGAGGTACCGGATTCGCACCGACTCCCCGGCGCGCGCACAGCCCTCGAACGCATCGCACGCACCCTCGCCGCCGCCGAAGCGGCCGGCGGTGCCCGCGCCTGCACCGAGATGGCGACCGAGTACGCGAAGGAGCGCGTTCAATTCGGACGCCCCATCGGCACCTTCGGGCCCGTCAAACATCACTGCGCGAACATGCTCGTTGCCACCGAACAAGCCACGGCAGGAGCATGGGGAGCGGCGCGAGAGGATCTCGAACCCGACGAAGCGAACCTCGCCGCCGCCATCGCAACGAGTCTCGCCCTCCCCGCCTTCTCCTTCTGCGCCAAACAGAACATCCAGGTGCACGGCGGCATCGGGTACACCTGGGAGCACGACGCCCACCTCTACCTGCGGCGCGCCATCGCACTCGAGTCGTTGATCGGTCCGGTGACTCGCGCGCAGGAGGACGTCGTGCGGCTGATGAGCGCAGGGGTAGGCACGAAGAGAACGGTGGCCCTGCCGAGCGAGGCCGAGCAGTATCGCGGCGAGGTGCGCGACTTCGTCGCTTCGTACAACGAGCTCCCGAGGGAAGAACAACGCAAGGCGCTCAGCGATAGCGGCTACCTCGTTCCCCACTGGCCGAAGCCGTGGGGCCGCGACGCCGGTCCGATCGAACAGCTCGTGATCGAAGAGGAGTTCAAGAGCGCCCGACGACCGGACCTGAGCATCAGCGGTTGGAACACCCTCACGATCTCTCAACACGGAAGCCCCGAGCAGGTCGAACGCTTCGTGCGTCCCAGCCTCGAAGGCGACATCGAATTCTGTCAGCTCTTCAGCGAACCGTCGGCGGGTTCCGACGCCGCTGCAGTACAGACGCGGGGCATCAGGGTCGACGGCGGTTGGCGCGTCACGGGCCAGAAGGTGTGGACGAGCAACGCGCAGTTCAGCACCCACGGGTTCGCGACCGTGCGTACGAACACCGACGCCGCGAAGCACGCGGGGATCACCATGATGATCATCGATCTCGAGGCGAAGGGGGTCGAGGTGCGTCCGCTGCGGCAGATCACCGGGCACTCGCACTTCAACGAGGTCTTCTTCGACGATGTCTTCGTACCCGATGAGGACGTGGTCGGCCCCATCGATCAGGGTTGGACGATCGCACGCAACACCCTGGGCAACGAGCGCGTGTCGATCGGCGGCGGGACCGACGGGGGCATGCCGGGCGGCCCCGATCTGCTCGAACTCGTCGCGAAGTACGCGCCAGATGATTCGGGCACGATCCGCGAGGCTGGGGCGCTGCTCGCCGAGTCCGACTCGATCGTGCTGATGAACCTGCGCGGGGTGATTCGCGCCGTCGAAGGCGTAGAACCCGGGGCCGAGGGCAACGTCAAGAAGCTCCTCGGTGCCGAACTCGGACAGCGCAAGGGCGCGCTGGCCGCGCGCATGATCGGGCCGGCCGCCGCGCTGAGAGAAGGCGACGAGCGCCGCATCGGCACCTGGCTCATGGCCACCATGGGAGCCACGATCGGCGGCGGCACCTCCGAGATCAATCGCAACCAGATCGCCGAACGCATCCTCGGCCTGCCCCGCGATCCCCTGATCAAGTAGGTATATAGAAGAAAGAAGAGCGGACGAGGACCTCGCATGTCATCCGACCCCAAGGAAGGAAAGCCGCGCGGGCACCGCATGGTGAAGTGGTCGCCCCCCTACCGGCGCGAAACCGTCGAAGAGCCGGAGTTCGACCTCGTCGAGATCGAGCGCGACGGGGCCGTCGGGCGCATCATCCTCAACACGCCCGAAAAGCGGAACCCCCTGGGCTACGAGCGGCTCCTGCAGATCGAGATGGCGGCCAAGCTGCTCGAACTCGACGAAGAGGTTCGCGTCATCATCATCAAGGGCCAGGGCCCGAGCTTCTCGGCCGGCTACGACATCACGCCCGTGAAGAAGGGCGAACGCCAACGCAACATGCCGTCCGGGGGCTACATCCACCCCGAGCGCGATCGGCTCTGGCAATCCTACGACCTCGAACACGCGCGGGTCTATTGGACGCTCTTCGATCTCCAGAAGCCGGTGATCGCTCAGATCCACGGGGCCTGTCTCGCCGGCGCAACCGAACTCGCGGGCTTCTGCGATCTGCGGGTCGTGGCCGACGACGCACAGATCGGTTGGCCCGTGGGGCGCAACTGGTCGCCGGGCAACCTGCAGTACATCCCGTGGTTGATCGGCATGACCCGCGCCAAGCACTACATGTTCACCTGCGAGCCCATGAGTGGAAGGGAAGCGCACGAGGCCCATTGGGCTTCCGAAACGGTCCCCCCCGAACGCCTCGAAGAACGCACCGAAGAACTCGCGCGTCAGATCGCGCTGACGCCGACCGATCTCATCATGTTGACCAAGCGCAGCATCAATCGGCAGTTCGAGGTGATGGGCATGCGGACGGGTATCGCCTCGAGTGTCGACCTGCTCGCGCTCTCGAGCTTCCGCGAAGGAGGTCTCTATGCGCGACGATCGAAAGACGGCCGCGGTGGAGACGAATTCCTCGAGCGTTCCCATCGCGACGGCCTGAAGGCCGCCCTCGAGTGGCGCGAGGAGACCTTTGGCAATCGCTACCGCTCCGATCGCGACACCCGCGATCCCGAAGTGGATGAATCCTGAAGTCAGAAACACGGAGGGCACAACGGTGAACACCGACGGCCTCGATCTCGTCAGCTCGCACGCCTACGCGGACAAAGGCGTTCCCCACGAACTCTGGACGCAGATGCGCGCCGAGGCCCCCGTGCACTACTGCACGCCCAAGGGTTTCGACCCCTTCTGGGCGATCACCCGCCACGCCGACATCTGCGAGATCTCGAAGCAGCCGGAGATCTTCTCTTCGGCGACCGGCATCGCGATGATCGCGAAGGCCCAGGACGAGGCGATCCGCCAACAGAACCAGGGCTTCGGCGCCATGCGCGTGCTCATCGAGATGGACCCGCCGGAACACCGCAGCTACCGCGCTGTAACGAGCCCGGTCTTCACTCCGCGCGCCATCAAGGCCATGGACGAAGTCATCGAAACGAGCGCTCGTGAGATCGTCGACCGCCTTGCCGGCGAGACCCGAGAAGGCGAATGCGACTTCGCCAACGACGTCGCTGCGGCGCATCCACTGCGCATCCTCTCCACCATGCTGGGTGTTCCGCGCGAGAGCGAACCGGACATCCTGCGCCTCACCAACGAGCTCTTTGCCTCGGACGACCCCGACCTGCAACGCGAAGGCGAAGATCGCAACGCATCCCTCGCTGCCCTCGGCATGGAGCTCTACCAGCTCTTCGACAAGGTCATCCAGGATCGCCGCTCGAACCCGCGCGACGATCTCGCGAGCCTGCTCGCCAACGCGCAGATCGATGGCGAATCGATGCCGATGATGGAGACCCTCGGCTACTTCCTCATCACCTTTACCGCGGGACACGACACCACCAAGAACTCCCTCGTGGGCGGCATGAAGGCCTTCGCCGAGAACCCGGATCAGTTCGAGAAGCTGAAGAAGGATCGAACGCTCCTCGACTCGGCGGTGGAGGAGGTCGTCCGCTGGACCACCCCCGTCAACCACATGAAGCGCCGGGTGATGCAGGACTACGAACTGCGAGGGCAGAAGCTGCGGGCCGGCGATTGGCTCGTGATGTTCTACGCCTCGGCGAATCGCGACGAGGAGGTCTTCGAAGCCCCCTTCGAGTTCCGCATCGGTCGCAACCCGAACCGCCACCTCGGCTTCGGTATCGGCGAACACTTCTGCCTCGGAGCCAACCTCGCCCGCCGCTCCCAGCGCGCCCTGCTCGCCGAACTCGCCGACCGCGTCGAGTACATGGAACTCGCGGGAGAGGCCGAACAGATCCACTCGGCCTTCGTCGTCGGCCTGAAGAAGCTCCCCATGCGCTACAAGATCCGTCCCTCCTCTAATGAGAACCAAGCGACGCCTTGAAGTGATGGCGGAATCCGCCGTCCATCCCCGAATACGACCATCACACGCTCTCGTTCGAGGGCGAACGTGACGATCTCGTAACCGTCGGTCTGGTCCAGTGCACCGGATGGGGGTCGGATGCGGAGAATCGAGGATAGGCGGCCCCTCGTCGTTCATCGGGTACAGGGACCGATCGGTCGTGGATTGGCCACCCTGCTCCTGGCGTCTTCGTTCGTCGGAGGGTTCGCAACAGTTGCGAGCGCGGAGGAGGCACCGCGCATTCGCGAGATCCGCTTCGTTCGCGAGACCGTCTTCACGGACGAAGAAGCGGAGCGGATCCGGATCTTCGCAATCGCGAACGATCTGCACATCACGACCCGGCAGCACGTCGTTCGGCGCGAGCTGTTGTTCAGCGAGGGGGAGGTACTCGACCGCGAACTGGTCGACGCGACCGAGCGCGCCCTGCGCGGGCTCGAGTTCATCAACGAAGCGCGCGTCGAGGTCGTTCCCGTCGAAGACGGAATCGTCGATGTCGAGGTCACCACGCGCGACGCGTGGACGATCGTGCCCGGCATCCTCTTCGAGAGTGGGGGTGGGATCACGAACGTCGGCCTGACCGGTCGGGAGACGAACCTCGCGGGCTTCGGCAAGGAGATCTGGTTCGAGGGCACCCACAAGACCGACGAGGGGACGGGCTTCGCAGCGGGCTACAAGGATCCGCAGGTTTGGGGTTCGCGGTGGATTGCGAGCTCGAGCGGTCGAACCAGTCCCCTGGTCGATTCGATCCACCTCTCGATCGTTCGCCCCTTCTATTCACCCGACACGAAGTGGGCCTGGGGCGCATCCGGCGGGTGGCGCGAAGAGAAGGTCCGCACCTTCGAAGACGGCGACGAGGCCGGGCGCCTGCGCGAAACGCGTCAGAACGCGCAGGCGTTCGTCGCACGCGCGATGGGAAAGAGGTTCAACAAGCTCACGGCCGAGATGCGGTTCGCCTATCAGGAATACGAAACGGGAGTGATCAGCGGCGACCCCCTCGTGCCGCGGGACGACGAGTACACCCTCACCTCATCCGCCGGACTCTTCCTGCGGGAGGAGCGCTGGGTCGAGGCGGAGCGCATTCGCAAGATGACGATCACCGAGGATCTCGAACTCGGCTTCAACATAGGCGGTCGCGTGGGGCGCGCCGGCTTTCCCGTTCCGGAAGGAGAGAAACGCTGGAAACTGAGTGGGTCCTATCGCCACGCGGTGTCGCCGAGCCACCATCAGTATCTCTTCTTCTCGAGTGGCGTGAGGAGCGAAGTCGACCGCAACACCGTGGTCTTCGCCCGAGGCGAGTACTACCTCAATGGCTTCGAGTGGCAGACCTTCGCGTTCAACGTGCGCTTCGCACGCGCCTGGAAGCTCGAATCGTCTCGGCAGTTTTCCCTGGGTGGCAACTCAGGGCTTCGCGGTTTCCCCGCGCGTCGCTTCAACGGCAACAAGTCGCTCTTGATCAACGCCGAGGCCCGAGTCCACTCGCCCATCGAGATCCTGGCCGTTCGCTTCGGTTCCGTCGTCTTCCTCGATACCGGACGTGCGTATGCACGCGGTTCGTCGATCGACCTCGACGAACTCGCAACCAGCGCCGGCTTCGGGCTACGGCTCGGGTTCACGCGCGCGCCGAACGAACCGATCGGTCGCATCGATTTCGGTTGGCCGTTGACTGAAGGCGGCTTCGCCCTCACCGTCGGCGCCGAGCAGCAGTTCTGATCGAGTCATCGAGTCACACAGAACTCGACGAGCTCGTGCACGGCCTGCGACACATGCGACGCGAGTGGTTCAGCAGCGCCATCGACTGTGCCGTGTAGATCACACCGAATTCTTCCCAAGTTTGCGCGTAGATGTGGCAGTATGCGTTTCCGCGACGATGCGGAGGGGGAAGATTTCAGCGAGATGTTGCGACGATCCTGGATGACGCTTGCGATCGCTGGGCTCGCGGCCACTTCTCTTGCCGACGACGGGTCGCCCGGCGTCCAGCCTCCACTGCACCCCGTCGAAATCCGCAACCCGCCTTCGCTCGGGACTGTCGACACGGGGCTGCGCGATGCCGAGGGAGCCTCGGTAGGGATCGCCTGCGTCACCTGTCACGCACCGGGCGATGAGGGAGCACTCGCGCGCAAGAACGAAGTGCCCGACGACTTCCACGCGGGCATCGAAATCGAGCACGGCAAGCTCCGATGCGAGAGCTGCCACGATCCCGAAGACCTCACGAGGCTTCGCCTCGCTCACGGTGAGAGCGTGGCGATGGGAGACGTGCTCGAACTCTGCGGTCAGTGCCACGGTCCGAAACTGCGCGACTTCAACAAGGGAAGTCATGGCGGGGGACGCGGCTACTGGGATCGCAGCAAGGGGCCGTGGATCCGGAACAGCTGCGTGGCGTGCCACCGTGCGCACGCACCCGCGTATCCTCTCGTGATGCCCGCACCGCCGCCGAACGACCGCTTCATGCCACTTCCGAGCAAGCAGACGACGGAGGAAGGCCCAAACCATGAGTGACATCACCCGGCGTACCGCCATCGCGGGGATCGGCGCCACCCTCGGAGCCGCCGCCTTCGCCAAGGCGATGGAGCCGATCAAGCGCTTCACCGCCGACATCAGCCTCGACGAGTTCCTGCAGCGCCACTATCGCGAACTCTCCCCCGGCGAGATCGAGCAGGTGCTCCGTCGCGTCGAGCGCGACACCCTCGAAGAGCGCGGTGCGCACGTCTCGGTCTCCGACGACAAGCCCATCCCCGGCGTGCAGTTCGGCTACGCCCTCAACCTCTCGGTCTGCAACGGCTGCCGCAAGTGCGCGGAAGCCTGCCATGTGGAGAACAACCACGATCGGGCCAGCAACCAGAGCTACATCCGCGTATTCGAGATGGACCAGGGGAGCTTCGACTTCGAGCACGCAAACACCACTTACGACCACGCGGTGCCCGCACCGGGCAAGTACTACATGCCGGTCCAGTGTCAGCAGTGCGACTCGGCACCCTGTGTCTCCGTGTGCCCGGTCGAGGCCACGTGGAAGGAAGAGGACGGTATCGTCGTGGTCGACTACGACTGGTGCATCGGCTGCCGCTACTGCGAGGCCGCGTGCCCCTACCACGCAAGACGCTTCAACTGGACGAAGCCCGAGATCGACGCCGAAGAGATCAATCCCGACCAGGGTTACCTCTCGAATCGCGTGCGGCCGCAGGGAGTGATGGAGAAGTGCCACTTCTGCCTCCACCGCACGCGCAAGGGAAAGCTCCCCGCTTGCGCCGAGGCCTGCCCCACCGGCGCACGTGTGTTCGGCAACCTGCTCGATCCGGATTCGCCGATCCGCTGGGTACTCGACAACAAGCGCGTGTTCGTACTGAAGGAAGAACTCGCGACCCGACCGCGCTTCTTCTACTTCTTCGACTGAGGCAACGATGGCCGTCGAATCGCATCTTCCGCGCCCGAGCGCACCCGACGACGACTCCCACCTCGTCACCTATCCGCGTTTCCTGTGGGAGTGCGTGAAGGTCTCCTTCGATAGCGGCCCCGCGTTCTACGCCTGGATGACCATCCTCACCGCGATCGCCCTGGTGGGCCTGAACGGCTGGGCCAACCAGATGGCCGATGGGATGGTCCTCACGAACATGACGGACCACGTCTCGTGGGGGCTCTACATCGCGAACTTCACCTTCGGCGTGGGCCTCGCGGCTGGCGGCGTGATGATGGTGATCCCCGCCTATCTCTACGACGACCAGGACATGCACGAGGTGGTGATCTTCGGCGAACTGCTCGCCATCTCGGCGATCGCGGTCTGCCTCGCCTTCGTGATCGTCGACATGGGCCGACCCGAGCGGCTGTGGCACATGATCCCGTTCATCGGCCGCTTCCACTGGCCGATGTCGATGCTGACCTGGGACGTGCTCGTGCTCAACGGCTACCTGCTGCTGAATCTGCACATCACCGGTTACATGGTCTATTCGCGCTACATCGGCAAGCCGCTGAACCCGCGCTGGTACATCCCCTTCGTCTTCGTCTCCGTGGTCTGGGCCATCTCGATCCACACGGTGACGGCCTTCCTCTATCAGGGCCTGGGTTCGCGACCCTTCTGGAACGACGCGATCATTGCACCGCGCTTCATCGCCTCGGCGTTCGTCACCGGACCGGCCTTCCTAATCATCGCGCTCGGTGTGATCCGCCGGATCATGAAGCTCGACGTGCCCCAGGGCGCGATCGACCGCCTGACCTCGATCCTGCGCGTCACGATCTGGATCAATCTCTTCCTGCTCGGCGCCGAGGTCTTCACCCAGATGTACACCGGGGGCTCCCACGCCGCCGCGGCCCACTACCTCTACTTCGGGATCGACGGGAAGGCCGCGCTGGTGCCGTGGATCTGGACTGCGATCACACTCAACGTCGCGGCCGCGATACTCTTGTTGAGCCCGATCACGCGTGCGAACCAGAACTGGGTCGTGTTGGCCTGCATGATGACCTTCACCGGCGTGTGGATCGAAAAGGGCATGGGGATGATCGTCCCCGGCTTCGTGCCCAGCACGATGCACGAGATCGTGGAATACGTGCCGAGCCTGACCGAGTGGAAGGTGACGGCGGGGATCTGGGCGATGGGCCTGGGCCTGTTCACGATCAGCGTGAAGGTCGCGAGTCGTGCGCTCACGGGTCGCATGAGCCTCGGCAACGGGAGGGACACCTGATGCCGATCCTGGGAATGGTCCTGGTACTCGAAGACCAGGCGACGAGTACCCGCAAGGGGGTCGAAGCGCGGCTCGGCAACGCGGCGGATCTCGAACTCGGCGATCCCGCCGATCACCGCTGGCCTGTCGTTCTCGAATCACCCGGAAAGCAGGAAGCCGAAGCGCGCATCGACGGCCTGCGACGCGTACCCGGCATCGCCGATGTCGATGTGGTCTACGCCGACTTCGAAGATCTGCTCGAGCGTCCCGCAACCGCGGACGCTCGCGAGGAAACGTGATGGAAATCGATCGACGCAATTTCGTGAAGTTGAGCGCCATGGCGGCGGCTACTGCGGCGGCCCACGGCCTGAAGCCCGGCGACGCCCGCGCGTCCAACCCGCCCTCCCCGTCGCCCCGCGCTGACGTCTCGTGGGACAAGGCCCCTTGTCGCTTCTGCGGAACCGGTTGCCACGTGCAGGTGGGCACCAAAGAGGGGCGCGTCGTCGCGATCGCGGGAGATCCCGAAGCGGACGTGAATCGAGGCCTGCTCTGCGTGAAGGGCTACCACGTCGGCCTCGCCCTCTACGGAAAGGATCGCCTCACCCAACCCCTGCTCAAGAAGAATGGCAAGCAGGTTCCAATCTCCTGGGACGAGGCCCTCGACATCGTGGCCGACCGCGTCGAAGCGGATCCAAAGGGCTTCGCGATCTACGGCAGTGGCCAATGGACGATCCCCGAAGGCTACGCGGCCCAGAAGTTCATCAAGGGCGGGCTCGCGAACAACCACATCGATCCCAACGCTCGGCTCTGCATGGCGTCGGCGGTGACGGGTTTCCTCGCGACCTATGGCGTCGACGAACCCGCCGGTTGCTACGACGACCTCGATCACTGCGACGTCCTGATCAACTGGGGGAACAACCCGGCCGAGATGCACCCAGTGCTCTTCTCCCGCGTGATCGACCGACGCTCGCGCGGCGAGAAGATCCAGATCATCGACATCTCGACGCGCCGCACGCGTTCGACCGCCCACGCGCAGCACTACCTCGAGTTCAAGCCGCACACCGACCTCGCCGTCGCGAACGGCATCCTCCACCTGCTGATCGCCAATGGCACCTGGGACAGGGAATTCGTCGAGCAGCACTGCGCGTTCAAGGCGGATAGCGATCCGCCCGGCCTGCACGGCAAGACGATCAGCTTCGAAGAGTTCAAGCAGGCCATCGCCGAGTACACCCCGGCGCGGGTCGAGGAGATTTCCGGAGTCCCGGCGAAGGACATCCGCATGCTCGGCGATCTCTTCGGTCGTCGCGACATCCGCATCACGAGCCTTTGGTGCATGGGGATGAATCAGCACACACGCGGCACCGCGATGAACACCCTCGTCCACGGGATCCATCTGCTGTCCGGTCATTTCGGTCAACCGGGCGACGCGCCCACGAGCCTCACCGGGCAACCCTCGGCGTGCGGCACCGCGCGCGAAGTCGGCACCCTCGCGCACCTGCTTCCCGGCGGACGTCTGGTGGCAAAGGACCCCCACCGCAAGGAAGCCGAGGAGATCTGGAACCTGCCGGAAGGCCGCATCAACAAGAAGCCGGGCTACCACACCGTGAAGATGTGGGAGCAGTGGTGCAAGCCCGCAGCAGAGGGCGGCGACATCTCCACCATCTGGGTGCAGGTCACCAACCCGGGACAGACGCTGCCGAATCGCCACAAGCTCTTCGATCCCGGCGTCGCCGACGAGGACAAATTCCTGATCGTCTCCGATGTCTATCCGACACCGACCACCCGCGACGCCGACCTGGTGCTGCCCTCGGCCATGTGGGTCGAGAAGAACGGCATGTTCGGCAACTCCGAGCGCCGCACCCAACAGTGGTTCAAGATGGTGGACCCGCCCGGTCAGGCGCGCGACGACGTGTGGCAGACGATCGCCGTCGCGCGACGGCTCTTCGACCGCGGCTTCGAGCCGATGAAGGACAAGGACGGCGGCTTCCTCTTCCGCTTCCCCGGAAAGAATGGCGGCGAGGTACCGGTGTGGCAGTGGTCGCGCTGGCGCGACATCAACGTCGACCGCGTGCTCTTCGAGGAGTACCGCCAATTCTCCACGCTCAAGCACAAGGATCTCGCCCCCTACGACGTCTACGTGAAGGCGCGGGGCCTGCGCTGGCCAGTCGTCGAGCAGGAAGACGGCACCTGGCGCGAGACGCGGTTCCGCTTCTCGGGCTTCGACGATCCCTACGTTGCCAAGGGCGAGGAGTACGACTTCTACCATTCACCGACGAAGGACGGCCGCGCACAGATCTGGTTCCGGCCCTACGAAGCGCCTCCGGAGGCGCCCGACGAGGACTACCCGCTGTGGCTGTGCACCGGCCGCGTGCTCGAGCACTGGCACACCGCAAGCATGACGATGCGCGTCGAGCCCCTGCGACGCGCCATGCCGAACGCGTACGTCGAGATGCATCGCGACGATGCGCGAGCCCTGTCGATCCAGGACGGAGAGGTGGTGCGGATCGAAACGCGACGCGGCGACATCGAGCTGCCCGTTTGGATCGACGGCCGTGGCTCACCTCCGCGCGGAACCGTCTTCGTGCCCTTCTTCGACGAGGGGCGCCTCATCAACGACCTCACCCTCGATGCCCACGATCCGTTCTCGAAGCAGCCCGACTTCAAGAAGTGCGCGGCCCGGGTGAAGCGCATCGGCGCGAGCGGCCATGCCTGATCCGCTTCGCAAGGCACCGGCGCGTGCGGTCTTCATGGTGATTGCGGCGGTAGCGGCCGTGGTTGCGATCGGCTTCGCGACGGGTACGGCACCCCGTACCTATCGCGCCGAACAGCCGCCGCTACGCGAGCGCCCGGAACCCGGCAAGATTCCGCCTGCTCGAAGCCACGCCGAACTCGAGCGTCGGCCGTGGGAGGGCGGAGTCGATGCGTCGGGTTGGGCGACATCGAAGGAGATCGCGAGCGAGACCGCGCTGCGTGACGAGCGCGAAGACGTTCCCGCCGAGGAGGCGGTGCTCGATCGCGCTGCGCGTCGAGCCTTCGACGGGGCGCCTCCCGTGATTCCCCATCCGGTTCGAGCGAGTGGAGCCGCCGAATGCCTGGCCTGCCATGCCGACGGCTTCACCCTCGGCCGGCGCAGCGCGAGTCGCGTACCCCACGCCGAGTATGCGAGCTGCACGCAGTGCCATGTGACCGACTCGGCCCTGTTCACCGTGCTCACCCCGAACCCCGCTGCTTCAGCGGCGCTGGATTGGAGGGGACTTCGCTCGCCGACGAGTGGGGCCGAGGCGTACATGGGCGCACCGCCCTCCGTTCCGCACCCGACCTGGATGCGCGAGAACTGCGAATCCTGTCACGGCCCCGAAGGACGCGCAGCCTTGCGAACGCCACACCCCGATCGACGCAGCTGCCTGCAGTGCCACCCGTCGGAGGGTGCGCTCGGGCTTCGCGCGAGCCGCTGACGATGGCGGGCTGACGATGGCGGGCTGACGATGGCGAAGGACGAAATCAGCCGGCGCGATCTCCTGCGCGGACGCCTGGGGCGGCGGCCGAAGGGGTACGAGGGCGAAGTCACGAAGCCGGGGCAATCGCTTCCCGATGTGATCTCGTGGCTCGACCCGCAGATGGGCGCGACGCCCAGGCGGGGCCACGGCGCAGAAGCTTTGGCGTTGTTGCGCCCACCGGGTGCCGTCGCCGGAGTCGACTTCCTCGAAGCATGCACGCGCTGCGGCGACTGCGCCGAGGCGTGTCCCCACGACGTGATCTTCGAAGCGCCCGAACGCATGCGCGAAGCCACGGGCACTCCAATGATCGATCCCGCGCGCTCGCCGTGTCGCATGTGCGAAGACATGCCGTGCATCGCCGCATGTGAAACCGGAGCACTGCGCGACGAAGCACCCGCAGCGCTCGGCACGGCGCGGGTTTCGCAGATGGATTGTCTCAACCGGCTTTCGACGACGTGCAGCGTCTGCATCGAGCGCTGCCCGGTACCCGGTGCGATCCACTTCGTCGACAACCTGCCCGAGGTGAACGAGCGCCTCTGCACCGGCTGCGGCTTCTGCCAGCACGTCTGCCCAGCCCCACAGAACGCGATCCTGATCCTGCCCAATACCGATCGACCCACGACGAGGGCACTCGACCTCTCGACCGCGGGACCGCAGGAGATCGAACTCCCCGAGCTGCGGGAAGCCGAACTCGACGAAGACGATCTCCGCAGGCTGTTTCTCGATATCGAAGCCGCGGCCGAGATCGAAGACGTCCGCTGCAAGGGGGCACCCGACCGCCGAGCGGAAGTCGCTTCCGTGACGGCGGCCGAGGCCCTGGCTCAGCTCCTCGATCGTAAGGTCCGAGGAGTGCAGGTCCGATACCGCTACCAAGACGAACTCTGGAGCGACACCATCATCGCGACCCCGCAGGCTTTTCGCGTGGTCCGCATGGCCGCACCGATCCAGCCGGTCGGCCTCAAGGGGGAATGAATCATCATGAGTTTCCATCGAGCCGTTGCCGCGACCCTGTTCGTATTCTGCACAGCCCCGGTCGCGAGCCTCGCCACGGCCGCGGATCACGACGACGAGGGCACGATCTGGCACGCGATCACGAATGGAAAGCCCAGCCTCGACATGCGCGCGCGCATCGAGATCGCGGATGCCGCGCCGGATGGCGCTGCGAAGTTGAAGCAATCCGAGGCCTACACCCTGCGCACGCGCCTCGGATACGGCACGAAACCCTGGCACGGCGCATCGGTGTTCATCGAAGCCGAGAACACCGCCGCGGTCGCAACGCGGCAGTACTTCAAGGTGACCGAACCCGCGACGGGTCAGACCCCCATCGCGGATCCGACCAACACCGAGGTCAACCGCGCCGCCCTGACCTACAGCAACGAAGATCTAGTCGATTCGACGTTCATCGTGGGCCGACAGCGCGTCAAGCTCGACGACGACCGCTTCGTCGGCAACGTCGGGTGGCGCCAGAACGAACAGACGTACGATGCGGCCCTGGTTTCGAGTGGGCTCGGCGTAGAGAACACGAACGCAGCCTACGGCTATGTTCGGTACGTGCGGCGCATCTTCGGCGAAAGCGATCAGGCCGAACCCGCAGCGTTCGGCGACCTGAAGACGAACGCCCACCTCATTCACGGCAGCTACTCGGGGCTCGACTTCGCGAACGTCGCCGCCTTCGTCTACCTGCTGGACGTCGTCGACGCCGACGCGCTCTCCTCCGCGAGCTACGGGCTGCGGCTCACCGGCGACCACGCGTTCGACGAGACTTGGAAGGTGATCTACGAAGGCAGTTACGCGTATCAGTCGGATTTCGCCGACTACGAGACCGCCGCGGCGGGCAAGAGCTACGGCGCCCACTACGTGATGGCGCAGGCCAAGCTCGCCCAGAGCGATCTCGGATCCATTGGCGTGGGCTGGGAGATGCTCGGCAGCGACGACGGCGAACAGCAATTCCTGACGCCGCTAGCGACCGCGCACAAGTTCAACGGCTGGGCCGACGTCTTTGCCGCCGGTCCCGCGACCAACGGCGGACCGGAGGGGCTACGCGACCTCTTCGTCACCGTGGCACCGAAGCTCCCGTGCGGACTCAGCGGCGCCTTCACCTGGCACAACTTCCGCTCGGATCACGACAGCAAGGAACTCGGCAACGAGTACGACATGCTGCTCAAGAAGCCGATCAATCAACACCTCACCCTGCTGACCAAGGCTGCGATCTTCGAGAGCGAAGAGGACACACTGGCCGACATCTGGCGAGTCTGGATGCAGGCCGAGCTGAAGTTCTAGTTCGGTACGGGGCCGAGATGGCCGAGTCGCTCACACGAGATTCGCGTCGCAGATGACCTCGACGAGCGCAGGGCCCTCATGCTCCAGGCCCTCGTTGAGGCCGGCTTCGAGATTCCCAAGAGACTCGATTCGCACTCCCTTGGCACCGCACAGCTCGGCGTACTGCGAGAAGTCGGGGTTGTGGAGAGAGGTCTCCCAGACGGGCCATTGCCCGAATCGTTGCTCCTTCGAGATCTTTCCGAGTTCACCATTGTGAAGGAGAACGTGGGTGAGATTCATTCCGTACTTCACCGCAGTCGTCAGTTCGAAGGGATACTGACCGAAGCCACCGTCCCCCGAGATCGAGACGACCGAACGACCACTGAACGGAGTGCCCTGCTCCTGCGTCGCACACCAGGCTCCGAGCGCGGCTGGAAACGCGAACCCGATCGAGCCGAGGTAGCCGGACATGAGGACGGCTTGCTCCGCGCACTCGAAGTAGCGTCCGAACGAATAGGTGTTGTTGCCAACATCGACGGGCATGATGGCGTCACGTGGGACACAGCGGGTCAGCGCCTCGAAGAGCGCCGCTGAATTGATTCCCCGACCCCGGTCGTCCTCTCGACGGCGCTCCTTCTCTTTTCGCCAGATCGACCATCGCGCTGCGACCTCGTCGACCTGACCGATTGAAGCGCGTTGGCCCGACACCCGATCGAGCAGCTGGGCCGTCGCCACGCCGAGGTCCCCGACGATCGGCATGTCCACGGAATGAAACTTCGCGAGGGCCATGGGATCGCGATCGATCTGAATCGTCCGCTTCTTGGGTGTGATGCCCGTGTGATTCGAGAAGCTCGCGCCGAGCACCAGAAGCAGATCGGATTCGTTCATGAACCAACTCGCGATGGGTGTACCACTCCTACCGAGTACGCCGCAGCCGAGGGGATGGTGATCGGAAATCAAGCCTTTCGCCTTGAAGGTCGTGAGAACCGGTGCTCCGAGTTCCTCCGCCAATGCGATGACGCGGGGCATGTCGAATCGCGCGCCATGCCCCACGATGATCACGGGACGCCGAGCCTCTCTCAGCGCGGCTGCGGCGCGTTCGAGTTCGGATTCCGGAGGTGGTGACTCGAGTGAAGCGACGCGGCCAACGGGCGAACCCGCAGGTGATTCGCTGGCGTGTCCCGCGACTTCGTCGGGGAAGATCAACTGCGAAACGGTTCGCTCGAGGACGGCCGTCTTGACAGCTCTTCCTGCGAGCTCGGCGTGTGGCGAGTCTGCCAATACGGGTTGCGCGAACGCGGCGACTTGACCGTATGCGGCCTTGAGATCGAGTTCCTGGAAGTTACCGGTGCCCAGGACCTGCGTGGCGACTTGACCTGTCAGAGCGATCACCGGGGAACGGTCGACATGCGCATCCCACAGGCCCGTGAGCAGATTCGTGGCCCCCGGCCCGGCGATCGCAAGGCAGGCGGCGGAACGCCCGGTGAGTTTGCCATAGGCTGAACAGGCGAACGCTGCCGCCCCTTCATGCCGGATCCCGATGTAGCGCATCGAACCCGCTTCTTGTTGAAGACGAATGGCTTCGGCGACGTTCAGATTCGAGTGACCCACCATTCCGAACACCCAGCGGACATCCCAGTTCGCAAGCGTCTCGACGACGACGTCCGACACCGTGCGATCTCGCTCCAGGCGAAGGGGCAATTCGACGTAGATGCCGTCATCGCGCACCTGCACTGGATGGGTGGCGACACCGTCGTCATAGCCACCATCCGGCGGTTGGCCCGTCAGCGGACAATAATCCCAACCATGCCATGGACAGCGGAGGTGACCGTTTTCGATCGAACCCTCTCCCAGTGGGCCACCCTGGTGGGGGCAGCGATCGTCGAGGGCGCCGTACCGGCCTTCCCAGTGCGTCATGCACACCGTCAGTCCATCGAGGGTAACCGACTTGACGCGGCCCTCTTCGAGTTCGCCGAGGTCGAGTGCCTTCTTCCAGGTGGTTTCGCTCGAGGGTCGGACGGGACTCATGAGAGCAACTCCTCACTCGAGCGCATGGCATGCTCGAGAAATGATGCCACGACATCGGACTGGGCCTGCGTCGATCTGGCCTCGATGATCTCCCCTCCTCGCAACACCGCGGCGACGAATCCGTCATCGTGCCACTCTCCGACGGGCAATGGTTCGAGTGAGCCGGTGCCCCGCGTGGTGGTCGGCCAGTGGTTCACGTACCAGTAGGGCTCGGGAATCTGATCGTCTCCGGGCGACAGACCGACTCCGATCGTCTTCGTTGCGACGTCGCTCGCGTCGCGCGCGACCGTTCGTAGAATCGCCAGGTCGAAGTGATGTGGCCAACACACGATTGGGCCGTCATCTGGATGGCTCGGAAGAGACTCGAGGGCCGAATGGGCGGAGCGGAACCACTTCCCCAACTCGATCGAACCGGGGTCCGAGGAATCGAATGCGTCCCCGTGTTCGAGGCCATGGTCAGGGAGTGGATACGTAGGACGTCGCAGGGCTCCACGCCTTTCTCCGTCCGAGTGAATCGCAACCGACCTTTGCATCCAATCGAACGCATCATCGAGAGTGCGACCGGAAAGTGGGATCCGATCGACCACATGATCTCGCCGTGTCACGCCGATCGCCAGATCGTCGAGCCATAGAACACCGCGGAGACCGTCTTCGATGGGCCTCGCGTTGACCAGCGCTCCCAACGTCGGGTCGTAGGCCATCGCCGTATGGCTGGTATCGGCTTCGTGTTCGAGGTGCGTTTCACCCACGGCCGCCAGAACTTGAGCCGCTCGGTGGGTCGCATTTCGGGCGTCGACGAGCGCTGAAGGGGAGATCACTCCCAGGAATTGCCGGTTCACGAAGTCCTCCGCACGCATTGTGCGCGCTGCCGCCCTACCGATGCACGGGATCCGAATCCGTTACACACGATCCTGGAAACGCGACATGGCTCGAGCGTCCGCGCTACCGTGACGAAACCACCGCACTCAAGCGCATTGGATGAGGCCAGCTGGTGACCAGCCACCCCAAGGCGCCCGACAACCCCGCAGAATCGAATGTCGATGAGCAGGAGCTCGTGGAGGGGCTCCGCGCGCGCGATCCGAAGGCGTATCGGGTATTGATAGAGCGCTACGGCCCGATGGTGCTCGGGGTTACACGTCGCTTCTTGCGCGATGAGGCCGACGCGCGCGACTGCGTGCAGGAGACGTTTCTTTCGGTCTACCGCTCCGCGGACCGTTTCGAGGGACGCGCCCGGCTGCAGACCTGGTTGCGCAGGATTGCGACGAACGCGGCGCTCATGCGCATCCGCTCGAGGCGCTCGCGACCCGAAGATGCCATCGATCCGCAGGGTCCCACATACGACGAATTCGCGTTCCGTGAGGGGCCCCGCCGCGCGAATGCGTTGACTCCCGACGAGATCCTCGAACGCGCCGAAACCACCGACCTCGTACGTCGGGCAGTCGACCGACTTCCCGAGCCGTATCGCGCTGTCCTGCTTCTGCGCGACATCGAAGGCCACTCCACCGCCGAGGCCGCCGAGATGCTCGATGTATCGGAAGGGACCGTGAAGACGCGCCTGCATCGGGCGCGGACGCGACTCAAAGAACAGCTCGAGTCGCTGTTCGCGGAGGACGCATCATGATTCGTCGAGGCCTACTCGCGATCCTCCTGCAATTCTGGTGGAATCGAAATCCGGGTCCAATGGGGATGCGTATCGGTTCGTGGATGTTGAGGAACGTCCCGGGGATGCTGACGTGCGAGCAGGTCGAAGCGTTCATCTTCGACTATTACGAGGGCCGGCTCTCCGAGAGGGAACGCAAGCAGTTCGAGATGCATCTGGCGATGTGCCCGATGTGCCGCGTCCACTTCGACGGGTACGTCCGGGCGATCGAACTCGGACGCAAGGTGTTCGAAGAGGATGAGACCCCCGACGAGATGCCCCCCGAACTCGCCGGAGCCATCCTCCTCGCCATCGAGGGCGACGATCCGTAGAACCGGGGTCGAGCGCTCCGATAGATGAATCACTCCGCCTCCTCTCGGACATCCTTCATATCAAGACCGATGAAGAACGCCAGTGCCGACCGGATCAGGACGAAGAGGCCCAGGTTGATCAGGCTCTCGCGGGTATGCACGAAAGAAGAGTGGATTACGTCCGAGATGACCATGAAATCGATCGCGAGGATGATGCGACTCCCGAGTTCGAGTCGAATGTCGCGAAAGCGGCGGGCGCACTCCTGTCCCCTGACACGCTCGACCTCGAAGACGGCGTAGCGAACCACGAATCTCGTGGCCGTAACGACGAGAATCGACAAACCGACGCCATCCACGGCCACGGTGATGACCTCGAGGATGAGTTCGAGGAATTCGGGCATCCGTTTCTCCTGGTTCTTCTGGAGGGAGACTGCTTCGGCCGGTGCGGGTCGAACTTCTCATCGAATCTCCTTCGGAGCGCCCGCGGGTTTCGCTCCCGGGCCGAAGCCCCACTGCAGCATCTCGCGCGCCAGGGCAGACTCGCGCACCAGTCCGAAGGCAGCGGCGGCCAGGCAGGCCAACGATGTCGGCCAGAGGATCTGCACGGCGAGCGCAGTTCCCGTGAATGGGATCTGTTGAACGAACGCAGCGCCAACGACCCCGGCCAGGGTCACGTAAAGGGCCACGAGCGAGCGGTGCAACAGCCGACCGCGATGCTGCAGGTGCTTCCGAACACCCGGCTCATTCGGCCGCGATGCGACGATGTTCGAGAGATGAATGAACCGATTGCTCGTGGAGAGAATGAGCAATCCGATCCCCGGCATCACGGCCAGCGTTCCGAGTCCGCCTTCCATTGATCTCCTTGCGCGCCGGTGCGCGCGATGTTCGGCCGGACAACAGATGCACGGGCGACGAAAAGGATTCACCGCGACGGTTTTTTCGTAACCGAACGCCCGGCAGTCGCATCTGTCCCACGCAGGCGGCCGCTGCGTGCTGGAACACGCGACCCAAGAAACACGCTCGCACCGACCGCTCACACCATGGACTCCGGCCACTTCGAAAGGCACACACAGCGATGACCGACCAACTCCAGAAAATCACCAACGACCAATGCGCCGCTCCGCCCGCACGGTATGACGACCTGAAGGTGCTATTCCTGAACTGCACCCTGACCCGAACGCCGCTGCCCTCTCATACCGAGGGGTTGATTCGCGTGGCCGAGAGGATTTTCCAGGCGAACGGGGTCGAGACCGAGTATCTCAGGCCTGTGGACTACGAGCTTCCCGCCGGTCTCGGAATCGACATGTCGCAGACCGATGAGTGGGACCGGGATGACTGGCCACAGATCCAGGCCAAGGTCGATGCCTGCGACATCCTGATCCTGGGCACATCGGTCTGGCTCGGCGAGAAGAGCTCGGTGTGTAACCGCGTGCTCGAGCGCATGTACGGC
This sequence comes from Myxococcota bacterium, assembly GCA_028278345.1. Taxonomy (GTDB): domain Bacteria; phylum Myxococcota_A; class UBA9160; order UBA9160; family UBA4427; genus DUBZ01. Next base: position 21,403 of record JANQEL010000060.1, on the reverse strand, counting down.
TACACGCACCAGTTCAACGACAAGGGGCAATACCGAGACTACGGCAAGGTGGGCGCTTGCCTCATCACGGGGAACGAGGATGGCGTGAAGCACTGTGCGATGAACATCCTGTTCTCACTTTCCCACATCGGATACACGGTGCCGCCTCAGGCCGACGCGGGCTGGATGGGAGAAGCGGGCCCTGGACCGTCCTACATGGACGCGGGCTCGGGCGGCCCCGAGAACGACTTCACCAATCGCAACACCACGTTCCTGGTCTGGAACTGTCTGCATCTGGCACGCATGCTGAAGGATGCCGGAGGCATTCCGGCACACGGGAACCAACCCGAAGTCTGGGACTCCGGTTGTCATTCGGATTTCCATAGCCCCGAGCACAAGCGTTGAGCGTCGGCCCTGCTGGCGGCGGCTGAGGGCTTTCAATCCGATGCGTCGGCGTATCGTAGGCTCGGCATGAAATCGCCTCGGCCTTCCGGCGTGAGGTCGAAAAAGTTCCAGACAGGGGAGAGCAGATCCATCATGCGCCCTCCGTCGGGGCCGAAGGCGCATACCGAGTAGAAGTGGGTGAGCTGCCCGTCGGCGCTCTTCTCGAAGACCGATACGCCGGGCATCTGGCCGCCCTCTTCGGTTTCGAAGCCGAGGTCACGCTTGATCGTGCTATCCGCCGCGGACAGGATGCGCACCCCCTTCCATCCGCGGCTCTCCGCGTAGCGCGAGAACTCCCCGAGATCCCCCGCAACCAGGATCGCGAAGTCGACTCGACGCGAGAGGTGGGGAACGGTGCCGATATAGCCATCCGCCCACATCGTGCACATGGGGCACGGGTTCTCCTGGGCCTTGCCGTACATGAAGTGCAACAACACGAGGGGCTTCGTGCCGTCGGAGAAGAGCTCGGAGAGCCGCACTTGGCGTACGGCATCGCTTTCGAGCTCCTCGAAGACATGGTCCTCGACCGGGGTGTCGCGCGGGAGTTCGCGGCGCAGCTCGGCGACACGCTCGCGTTGTTCGCGCAGGGCGACCTCCGCCTTGTGGAGGGCTTCGCGCTTTTCGCGATAGTCCGATTCGGTGCTGCTCATTGTTCTACCTCCTGTCCGGGATGGAGATGGGCCGTGAAGACGTCGAGAATGTGATTCCAACCGCCCTCGTGACCATCGTAGGAGTCGGAATCGGGAAGTGACTCGTGAACCAACAAGAGCCGCGTTTCTTCGTCGCCCACGGGTGAGAGGGACACGCTCACCAGCGTCTCCTGCTCGCCCGGGGGCATCCACTCGGAGATCCAGCTGAACACGATGCGCTTGCCTGGATCGATCTCGAGATACTCGCCGTGTTGCACGTACTCCTGCTCACCCGACATCACGATGCGAAAGCGCCCCCCGACGCGGAAGTCGACTTCGACCTTCGCCGCATCCATGGAGGGCTCGGGTCGCATCCAGACGGAGAGACTCGCGGGATCGCTCCAGTGATGAAAGACCACTTCCGGCGGCGCGGGGAGGATCCGTTCGAAGACCAGAGGGGAACGTGCCATCAGCGCTTCCGCCATTCAGAATGTGATTCGAGCATGGCCTCGAGCGCATCGAGTCGCTCGTCCCAGAACTCTCGGTAGTCCGCCGTCCACTCGGCGGCCGCGCGAAGCGGCTCGGCGTTGAGGGAGAGGTGATGCTCCCTCCCCTCCACCTCTCGCGCCACGAGGCCCGCTCGCTCGAGAGCACGCAAGTGCTTCGACACCGCGGCCAGGCTCATCGAAAACGGCTCGGCCAGGGCGCCGACCGTGCAGCTTCCCTGCCGCAGTCGAGCCAGGATCGCGCGCCGCGTCGGGTCGGCGAGGGCCGCGAAGGTCTGGTTCAGGCTTGCGTTATGTTCAACCATTTGGTTGAATAAATCACAGCCCGTGGCCGGGTGCAACCCGCCCGCCCGGGGTGGTGTTCGATCAGGCGCTCAGGCCATAGAGTTCGACCACGTTGTCGCGCAGGATCGCGCTGCGCTGCTCGTCGCTCAGTTTCGCCGTGTGTTCTGCGAGCATTTCCTGACTCCAGGGCCAGGTCGAATCGCTGTGGGGGAAGTCGTTCGCCCAGAGCAGCCGCTTCCAGTTCATCAGGTCGGCGACCTTGAAGGCCACCCAATCGTCCTGGAAGGTCGTGTAGATGTTCTCGGCGAAGTACTCGCTCGGCAGTTTCGAGAGCTGCTGGCCCGCGGGTAGCCAATATCGATGGCGCTTGTAGGCGTGATCCATCCGATACATGTAGTGCGGCACCCAACCCGCATCCGCCTCGGCACAGACGACCTTCAGGTCGGGGTTGCGTTCGAATACCCCGCCGAGCACCAGCGTGCCCATCACGTCCTGGCAGCCCCGCACGATCGAGAGGAAGCCGTTCATCGCGGGGCCCCGCGGTTTCGCGGCGAACGCGTAGTTGCGATCGGTGAGGATGTGGAACGAGAGGGGGAGTTCGAGTTCGATGGCCTTCCGCCAGAACGCGTCGTAAACCGGGCTGTCGTAGTCATCGACGGCCGGGTCGCCCGGCATCATGACTCCGCGCAAGCCGAGCGCCGCGATGGCTTCGAGTTCCGCAATGCCGTCCTCGGGTGAACGCATCGAAATTTGTCCGAGGCCGATCAAGCGCGTGGGGTGGCGCTCGCAGTAACTCGCGAGCCAGCGGTTGTAGGCCTCGAAGCACGCCTTCTTGTAGTCGAAGTCGGGGTGGTTGCAGAGCACCATGCCGACGGTCGGGTAGATGATCTCGGCCGCGACACCGTCGCGATCCTGCTCGGCCATGCGGGCGACCGGATCCCAACCGCCGGGATGCATCTCCTCGAAGCGCACGCCCGTCACGCGGATCTCTTCTGCGGGCTTGCCCGCCGCCGCGACGAGACCCATGGGAATGGGCTTCTCGAGGCCATCGATGAAGAAGGCGTCACCCAACTTGTCGTGGTACCGCATCTGCGGCGCCCGATCGCGGTACTTCGGGTCGATGAAGTCGACGTAGGTATTCGCGGGCTCGGTGATGTGGCTGTCGGCGGAAATGCAGGCGAGGGTCATGGGGAGCTCCTGGCGGTCGTGGGATCGCGAGACGACGCTTCGTGCTCGCGTCGCACCTCGATGCGGCACTGGAGAACTTAACCTACGCGGCAGCGGTCTACGAAGCGCAGGACATTCGCGTTTCCGATCCCCTTGCCGAGCCGGGGCGTACGTCACTCATCCCGATCGTCCGCGCGAAGCTGCATGGCGAGGGTGACGCCGCCGGCGAGCAGCCGCAGCGGCGCGACGACGAATGCGCGGTAGCTCGCGCTCTCGTAGTGCGCGGCATGGCGAGCCAGACGCGCGTCGAGTTCCGCGCGCCGGTAGAGCCGGCCGTCGGCGACGACCGCGACAAGACTCGAGAGCGCGGCAATGTCCCGCGTCGGATCTTCTGCAAACAGCGCGAAGTCGGCCGGTTGACCCGGATCGAAGGCCGAACGATCGGGATCGACCCGCCCCAACGTTTCCGGTGAGCGCAAAGTCGCGGCCGCGAGGGTGGCTTCTGCAGGAATTCCAGCGTCGACCCAGAGCGAAAGCTCCCGATGCAGGCTGAAGCCGGGCACGACGTTCGGAGCATTGGCGTCCGTACCGGTGTGCAAGCGAACTCCGGCGTCGTGCAGGGCGCGCGTCGTGCGCTGCATCGTCGCGAACGCCTTGCGGAGCATCTCGGCCTGTTCGTCCGACATGAAACGACCCGGGTTCAAACCGATTTCACCGCTGAAGATCGCCTCGCGCAGATGCGATGGCCACGCCTGCATCGTCGCACTCGCGCTCCATGTCGCCCAGTCCCGCGCGCGCGGCATCGATTCGACCGCCACCAGGGTGGGGGTATATGCCATGCCGTGCTCGCGGCTCACCTCGATCACGTGCTGCAGGCGCGCCTCGTCCATCCGCAGCCAGGGCCGCAGGTATTCGGGATACACCCGGCCTTCGTCCAGGAAAGGCGGATGAACGCCGCGCAGGTGCTGCGTGTCATCGAGCCGGGCGTCCTCGAGTGCGACGTCCTGCGGTGTGTGTCCCACCGCGGGAAGTCCCCGCGCGTGCGCAGCCTCGCGCAGGGCCACGACCGACTCGAGGGACAACTTGTCGTACGCCTTGATGCAGTCGACTCCCTCGTCCGCCAATCGATCGACGAGCTCGCGCGCCTGCTGCGCATTCGCGACCGAGGCCTGACCCGGAATCACGGGATCCTGTCCATCGATGATCAGGCCGCAGGTCGAGATGCGCGGGCCGGGGATCTCGCCCCGATCGATCCGCGCACGCAGGCTCGCGACCTCGGCCGCCGACGTTCCCCCCAACAACCTTGCGGAGGTCACACCATGAGCCAGCAGCAGCAGAGCGGTGTACTCCTGATCGCCCGGCAGCGAGAACATCATCGGCATGTGCAGGTGGGTGTCCGCAAGACCGGGAAGCAGGAACAGACCCGAGAATTCGGAGGTTGCACTTCTCGCGGGACGCACCGCTCCCACGCGGCCACCATCGAGCACCAGGCGCTGCGCCTCCCTGCGAGAAACCCCCGGTTCGACGAGCACCACGCCATCGAGTTCGCCGACACGCGAAGGAGCGGGATCGATCGCGTCGGGAGTCGCAACCCACCAGGCACAGACCGCGAGCAGCGATGCCAGGAGCATCGCCCCGCCCAACACCTTCGCGATGAAATCGACGGCGCGCATGCCAGCAACCTAGCGCCGCCGCGGCTTCGCGGCCGCGTGCTTCAGAACCCGTATCGGATCGCGAACCAGACGTTCGAGTTCTCTTCGAACTGTGCCCAGAAGGTATGGTCGCGCTTGCCGGTGAAGACGTTCGCTCCGACTTCCACGCGCCACTGATCGGTCAGCTTGTAGCTCGCAGCGGGGCGCAGATGGGCGTCGTCGTCCAAGGGCGTGTAGAACACGAACATCCCAACCTCGAGGTTCTGCTGCAGCAACAACTGGGTGATGCGCAAGGTGACCGTGTGTCGATGCTCGTCGCGCTCAGCCGCTCCGTCCGGAAGGCTGCGTCGGTAGGCGCCGTGGTCGAGCAGTTTTTCCAGGTAGTACTGGAGACCCACGGTGAGATCCTGTCGAAGTTCGCGCTCGTAGCCGAGCAGGAAGCGCACCTCGCCGTTGCGAACGAGGGGGTCGTCGCCGTCCCGGTCGTCGCGACTGTCGTAGTAGCCGAATTCAAGGTTCGCGATCCCGCCGGCCAGCGGTCCTCGAACGCTCGCACCGTAGACGCGAAGGCGCGGAAAAGTCGCCTTGCCGGTGGCCGCGTCGAGACCGCCGGGGCTCTTCCAGAAGCCGAGATACGCATAGCCCCTCAGCTCGAAGGCTCCGGCGCGACCGTAGAGGCGAAAGGCCCACTCGTCGTCAGCGAACCAATCGTCGGGCTTCGCCGTGGAGACGCGATCGCGATGACCCACGCGTTCCCCAGCGGCCCCGGAGTAGAAGGAGATGCGCTCGCCGTCGATGAAGCGATCGGCGTCGAAGCGCGGCGTATAGACGACGTCGAGATTGACGACGCGACTGAAGAACGAGGCCTTCAGAGCATCGGAGGGAGCCTTCAGGTAGCTGGTGTCGCGGCCTGCGAAGAAAGAGACGAAATCCTTGGGAAAGAGGTCGTTGATGAAGATGAGATCGCCCGTCCCCCAGGTGAGGATCTGGCGGCCGAGCTTGAGGTCGACGTGGTCGCCCACCCGTGTCGCGAGGAAGGCTTCCCGAAGATCGAACCACCCCTGCCCGGTTTCGAGCCTGGGGCGGTGCCGACGCGCGATTTCGTCGTAGAGCAGATCGAAGGTCAGTCGCCCGTTCAGTGCCGGCCAGGCCTTCTCCGCCTCGAACTGCGCGCGCAGCTCGCCGAGGCTCGCCTGATCCTGATCCGGATCGTCCTGGGTTCGCACACCCGCGCGGGCGTCGACGAAACCCGTGAGGTCGAAGGGCAGCGATTCGCGCCAATCCGATTCGGGTTCGACCGGTGTCGCCACTTCGTCGTCGGATCCACCGAGGCCGGGCGGCAGCGCGGGCTCGTCCTGCGCCACCGCCGGATCAGCGATCACCAGCATCACTAGCGCCAGAACAGCGGGTATTCGAAAGATCACACCAGCCATCGATCTACCGCAGGTACTCGCGCGGTGGGTTTCGCAGATAGCGCTCGCTGAACACGTCGTCCGGCAGCCCCATGTCGTACTTCACTGCCTCGTACTCGAGCAGGGTATGACCCCCGCTTCGCAGATCGCTCATGCGCGCCTTCGTCACCGTGGGATGACCGTCGATGGTCTCGACGGCGAGCGCTTCGTAGCGGCGGTAGACAGAACCGTCGGGGGCGACGTACTCCATCTTCACGGGAATGAAGCTCGAGCGATGAACCCACATGTCGTAGTGCGCGAATTCGACGGCGTCGGGTGCCTTCGGGGTGTGTCGCAACACGTAGTAGTTCGCGGTGCTCTCGATGAGTTCGTGGGCGTCTTCTTCCGGGCTACGCCCCGACACATCCTCGTAGAAGAAATGCGACCCCACGAAGCTCGTTCGCTCATCGGCCGCGGCGATGCGCTTCACCAGATCGAGTGCCGGCAGGTAGAGCCAGCGGTCGTCGTCGCGCCTCGGGTGCTTGTAGACGAGGAACGACATCTTGTTCACGTCCGAGGGTCTGCGGAAGTAGACGTACATCTTCTGATCGCCCGAGGCCGTGTCCTCGTCTCCGCGTTCGACGTCGCGCCGCAGGATCGTGAACTGCCGGAGCCGTGTGCGCTCCTGGGCGTCGGTGATGGTCATCTTCACGCGCGCGCGGCCGTCGTCTCCCTGGTAGTAGGCGACACGGTTCGTACGCTCGACGATCTCGTTGACGCTGAGCTCGTTCGCCGTAGCCGTGAGCGGGACGAGCCACATCACGAGTGACGCAACGATGCGAGCAGGGTGATGAGAGCGAATCATGGTGTTTCCTCCAGGGCGGACGGCACCCTCGCGGCGGGAAAGAGCCAGCGCTCGCCCAGTTTCATGAGCGCGGGAAGGATGACGAGGGTTGCGATGCCCGAGACGACGAGGATCGACGCCATCAGGATGCCCACCGTGCGATAGGGAACGAGGGGAGCGACCAGAAGCGGCGAGAAGCCCAGCGCGATCACGATCACGTTGCGCGCGATCGCGCGACCAGGTTCGCCGAACACGCGGGGCAGCGTCGCCGCGAAGGGCTCCCCTGCACGGTGCAGGTCGCGCGATCGCGCCAGGAAGTGGATCGCGAAGTCGATCGCGAGCCCCAGCGTCAGCGAAGAGAGCACCGCCACCGGCATGTCGTAATCCTTGCCCACGATCCCGATCACGCCGTAGATCAACGCGATCGTAATGGTGAGGGGGATCATCGACAGCGCGCCCCAGAAGGGCGAACGAAACAGCAGCGACATGATCGCGAACACCACGACGAAGCTCCCGAGGAAGGCGTTCGCCATGCCCGCCACCATCTTCTCCTGCCACACCACGTTGATGTAGGTGAGCCCGAACCACTGCGGGTCGAGGAGAACCGGCGGTGGGTTCTCGGCAAAGAAACGCTCGGCTCGCTCCGCCACCTGCGTCATGTCCCGGTTGTCGCCGCTCTTGAGCTGCAGCCAGAGCGCCGACGTGCGGTAATCCGGCGTCACGAAGTGCCAGAGATCCTGCGGCCGATGACTGTTCTGATAGGTGATCAACGTCTGCGCAACGGCGTCGGTGCGATCCGGAATGCGGAAGTTCTCGTCCGTGCCGAGGAGAAGTTCTCGATAGACCGTCTTCACGATGTCGGGAAGCGCATTGGTCTTCCCCACGACCCCACTGGCCTCGAGATCGCGGGCCAGGCGTTCGACGTAGCGCAGCACTTCGGGTTGTTTGAAGGTTTCGCGGCGGCTGCGCTCGGCACCCACGAACGTGACGGCCGCGTCCCACGCATCCCCCTGGGCCCAGTCGTCGGCATCGTTGTAGGCGTCGGCTGCGAATCCGTCGACCGCTTCGAGCAGGGCATCGACACTCTCGGCGTCGTCAGCCACCCGGCCGATTTCGTCCGCAAGCTGCGCGAACACACCCGGGGCTGCCGCGAGGTCGACGTCGAGAGCGCGCTCGTGCTCGCGCACACGATCTGCCAACGCTTGCGCGAACCGCGCAACGGAAACGTCGTCTTCAGCCGTCGGCAGCGCGAGGTACGCCATGTAGGTCCCGGCGAAGTGCTCGTTGAGTACGCGGTCGGCGACGCGAATCTCGTGGTCTTCGGTGAACCAGCGGATCGGATTGTCGTTGATTTCGATCAGCGAGATGCCTCCGGCGGCAATGAAGCCCGCGGCCACCGTCGCCAACACGATCGTCCGCGCGTTTCGCGCTGCGGCCGGGCCCAACCGAAGCAGGCCCCGCGCCAGCGGAGAAGCATGCTCGCCCTCGCCTTCGTGCCGCTCGGCACCGAAGCCCTCGAGGCTTCGCTCGGGCAGCATCATGATATAGGCCGGCACGAAGGTGATCGTGAGGAGCCAGGCCATCGCGATCCCGAACGCCACGAAGAGGCCGAAGACCTGCACCGGCGGGATCGGCGTCAGCACGAGCGACGCGAACCCCGCACACGAAGTGACCGAGGTGTAGAGCATCGGCACGAACAGGCTCTGCATCACGGCTTCGAGGGTGCGCCGGCGGTCGCGCGTCTCGGGATAGCGGTCGAAGAACTCCGAGAGCACGTGAATCGAGTCGAGCACCGCGATCGGCATGATGAAGATCGGGATCATCGAACTCATGATGTGGACCGTGTTGCCGGTCGCGATGAGCAGCCCCATCGTGATGATGACCGCGCCGAGGGCGATCAACATCGGCGCCACGATCAGGGCCGCGCGGCGGAAGAAGTAGAGCATGAGGAGGAAGATCACGAGCATCGCGAGCGGCGCACTGATGCCCATCTGGATGAACATCTCGACACCGAAGGTGTCTTCCGCCACCGGAAGACCCGTGATGTAGTACGACTCGGGGCCATCGAAGCTCCCGATCTTCTCCAGCAGTTCCCGGTAGACGCGATAGCTCGCGTCCTTCGAAGTGAGTGGCAGGTAGAGAGCGAGCGCGCGGCCACTCTCCGCCACCATCGTGCCCTGGAAGAGGGGGATGCGCGCGGCGCGTTCGCGTACGGCGAGCGCGGCCTCGCGATCGACGGGCACCCCGGGCATCAACCACTCGAAACGCACGCTGCCCTCCCCCGCCTGCTCGATGTTGTCGACCAGGGAGGGAGCGATGATGTCGACCGACACGACCCCCTCGTCGCGTTCGGGATCTTCGTCGGAAGGCCAGCGCAGGCCCGCGGCGAATTCCGTGAGTTCGCGCACGCGCCCGAGGGCCGCGGGGTTGAAGACTCCATCGGGGCTGCTCTCGTCGACGATGCCCACCACCACCATGTCGTAGAGGCTGAGCTCCTGCTTCATGGCGTCGTGGAAGACGCGCACGGGCTCGTCTTCGCGCAACATGTTCTCGGGGTCGGTGTCGACCGTGACCGGGTGGAGCATCGAGAAGGTCTGCGGCCATACGGTGGGGAGCACGGCCAGCATCACGAAGAAGATCGATGCAGCCGCGAACACGCGCGCCACCAGGCGCGGCGAATCGATCCCGATGTGTGCGATGCGATCTCCGAGGGTGCGCCGGGCCATCGTCATTTCTCCCGCGCCAACCGATCCATCGCGCCGAGATTGAACAGATCATCGCGCTTGGCGAGTTGCAGCGCCCGTTGGCTGCGTAGACCGCTCTGACAGTAGACGAGGAAGGGGCCACCGGGCAGTTCCTGGGCGCGCTCGGTGAAGGAGGCGAGAGGCAGGTTGATCGCGCCATCGAGGTGCCCGCGTGCGAACTCATCCGGTTCGCGCACGTCGATCAGCACGGCGCCATCTGCGACGAGTTCTCGGGCGTGTGCTGGATCGATCGGCGCGGTGAAGCGACCGAGCATCCGCAGCAGCCCCTCGTACATCCAGGACGCCACGCAGAAGTGCGTGGTGATCACGATCGCCTGCAAGCCGAGCAGCATCGCACCGAGCGAATAGGCGAGCGTCGGGTTGCCGGCGCTGAACGCGGCGCCGATGCCGATATTCATCGCGCCGCCCATCAAACAGGCGATGCGCCGGGGGAGCGGGTTCGGCGGGAGTACGACGCCATCCCACATCGGCCGCAGCAGGTGATTGTAGAAACGATCCAGCGGATTCGACGCCGGGAACCAGAAGGGGACGATCCCCAGGATCGCGAGGGTGAAGTGGATCCACGCCTGCCCCGTGGCGAGGCCGATGGCGGCTCCGGCCATGCACAGCGCCGGAGTGAAGCGCAGCCCCCAACTGAGCTCCGACAGCTCGGCGGGCGTGTAGTCGTAACCCTGTTGATGGAGGGCGCGTTGGCTGGCGGTGGTGGTGGTCATGGTGCTCTCCTCGGCGGTGGGCTCAATGGCCGACGTGGGCGAGTGGCGCCGATTCATCGTTGTGCGAATGCAGGGGCTGCATGAAGCGCGCCCGGGGCCAGGCCGGCACCTCGCCGCGATCGCGAATACTCGAGACGGGCCGGCTCTCATTCGCTCGACCCGACTCGAAGGCATCGACGAACATTTCGAGAGGCGTCCAGTCGCGGCCGGTTGCGGGGTTCTCGAGACGCTCGATGTCGCGGAAGTTCGGGTTGCTGCACATCACGCCCTCGTCGTCGAAGGGACGCACACAACTCGCAACCCGAACGATCTCGTCGTCGTGCAACGGCGCCGATGCTCCGCTGAGGCGCACGCTCAAGACGCGTTCGCCGTCCGGCCGCGCGAGATCGACTTCGACGTCGAGGCCGCCAAAGCCACCGAGCCAGCCACCACTGTGCTCGAAGGCATCGGGAGAGAAGACGCGGGTGAGTTCGACTTCGAGGATATCCCGCAGATCGGCGCCGCGGATCTCACCGATGGCCAGCGAAGGTGCGATGGGCAGGTAGCGATAGGCCTGTTCGACGGTAATCCCGCCGCCCGGCGAAACGATGGCGTCGAAGCGGAAGCCCGGCGTCATCGAAACCGGCGTCCCCGCCGCCCGGCGAATCACTTCGGCGAGTAGATTGTTGAAGGGATTGTGGAGCACACCCCTGCGATGCAGCGCGAACTCGCTGTGCCCGATCACGTGATCGATCGGACGATCGAGGGGCATCTCCACCCAGGGCGCGGGATAGGCCATGTCGATGTCTTCGGCGAGGAAAGGCGCCCTCGCCTCTCGAACCAACGCGGCGACTTCCGGATCCTCGGGCACGCTGGCGTCGACATCGAGCACGCTCCAGCGATGGTCGACGAGTCGGCCGTCGCGGAACACCAGATCCATACGGCCGAGATTGCCGTCGTTGCCAGCCTCGACAACGAGCGCACCGCTGGCGGAGCGCATCGCTTCGCGCGTCAGCTCATGGGTGTGCGCGGAAAAGAAGACGTCGACACCGGGCTGGATGAGATTCGCAAGCCGCAGGTCGCGATGGAGCCCCAGTTCACTCATCACCACCACGGTGTCGACCCCCTGTTCCCTCAACTCGGCCGCCGCCTCGTCGATCAACTCGCGGTAGGCGTCTTCCCCTTCCAGGAATTCGAAACCCCAGGCAAAGGGACTCGCCATGCGGGTCACGATGTCCGAGGTGAGTCCGATGAAGCCGACCCGCACGCCGCCCGTTTCGAGCACGAGGGTTGCGGGGAGCAGAAGATCGCCGCGCGAGAATGGCGGCATGGTCTGGCGAAGGTTGGCCGCGAGGTTGGGGAAGTTCGGGCGTTCGACCGAACCGGGAAAGAAGAGCCACTCGAGCAGGCGCGCGGGCAACGCGGGCTCTTCCTGGTATCGCATGCGCGTGGTGATGGCGCCGTACGCGAAATCCCAGTTGCCGGGCACGCCGACGTCGACGCCGAGCGCGTTCACCGCCGGAACGATCGCGTTGCCTCGCGTATAGAGGGCTTCGACGCCTCCGTGGTAGGTATCGCCAACGTTGAGCAACAGGCTGGCCGGGTTGTCGCGGCGGATCCGATCGACCAGGGTCGCGATGCGGGCGATGCCGCCGCGCGATTCGACGCGAGTCGCCACGGCCCCACCCTCGTCGGATGCGATGCGCACCATGTCGTCATGCGGCACCAGGTTCGCGTGCAGATCGTTCAGGTGGATCAGCGTGATCGTCTTCCCTTCCTCCACACTACTGCGCGCCCCGCCCGAAACTTCGGCGTAGGCCGCCGAGCTCAGCACGACGAGTGCGACGCACGCAGCGGCAAGTGAGGTCATTCGCGGCGGCTGGATCATGGTCGGGCTCCTTTTCTCTGGACAGTTTCGTATATGATCATACACGAATATTGACATATGGAAAGGGCCCGATTAGAATCGCCCCATGCCGGCCCGTAAAAAGGAAGGAAGAGCCTCGAGCGCCCACCCCGTCCTCAGCGACGAGGCCCTCCGCCTCGTCGCTGCACGCTTTCGGGCTCTCAGCGACCCCACCCGCCTGCGCATTCTCAACACCCTGATGCAGGGGGAGAGCAGCGTTCAGGATCTGGTGGCCACCACGGGCTTCGAACAGCCCAACGTCTCGCGACACCTCTCGGTGCTGCGGCGCGAGGGCGTGGTCGAGCGACGCTCGGAAGGCAACCGCGCCCTCTATCGCATCGCCGACCCCACCATCGTCGAGCTGTGCGAGATCGTGTGCGGCGGCCTGTCGGGTCGCTTGATGGAAACCCTCGAAGCCCTGCCCTAAGTGCTCCGACCTCGACGAGATGCGAGTCGAACTCGATCCCGCTCGGCGATATCCAGAGTCGCTGAAGTGCGATTGGATACAAGGAAATGGGATTCGCCATGTCGATGATCAAGGTCGAGAAGCCCGAACCGGGCATCTCCGTAATCACCCTGAACCGCCCCGAGCGCATGAACTCGATGGCCTTCGAGTTGATGGTGCCGCTTCACGAGACCTTCGAAGAGGTGGCCGCCGACAACGAGACCACCTGCGTCATCCTCACCGGCACCGGGCGCGGCTTCTGCTCGGGTGCCGACACCCAGCACACCGAACCCCCGCCGAACATCGAGGGGCTGACCCTCACGCGCATCGCGACACGGTCGATGTCGATCCTGTCGGATCTCGTTCCCGCAATGCAGCGCATGCCCCAACCGGTCATCTGCGCGATCAACGGCGCCGCGATCGGAGGCGGGATGTGCCTCACCCTCGGCGCTGACATTCGCCTCGCAGCGGAGTCTGCCTATTTCAGGGCCGCGGGAATCAACAACGGGCTCACTGCGACCGAACTCGGCCTGAGCTTCCTGCTGCCGCGCGCCATCGGCTCTTCGCGCGCTTTCGAGTTCATGCTCTCCGGGCGCGACATCGACGCGAAGGAGGCCGCGGATATCGGGCTCGTCTCGAGGGTCGTTCCCGACGACGACCTCCTGCCCGAAGCAATCGCCCTCGCGAAACAGATCAACACCTGGAGCGCCCAGGGCACGGCGCTCACGAAGCGCATGATGTGGGCCGGACTCGAAACCGCGAGTCTGCGCGCGGCGATCGAACTCGAAAGCCACACGCAGTTGTTCGTACGCATGACGACGCAGAACTTCGAAGAGGCGGTGCGAGCCCGCAAAGAGAACCGACCGCCCGACTTCAAGGACTGATCCGCGGCGGCCCGGGCTCCCGAGTCGAGTTCGTAAACCCTTGGGTTTACACAGAAAACTCGACACCAGGGGACTGCCTTGCGCGCTTCCCGAGAAGTCGGATTTCACTCTATCATATCCTATAGATATATCTCCCAAATATATTATGATGAGTGAATGGCACGACCGAATCGAACGAAGGTGGCGCTGCTCGGTTTTCTCTCGTGGGGGCCGATGTCGGGATACGACGTCAGGAAGCTGATCGATGGCTCCATCTCGAATTTCTGGAGCGAGAGCTACGGGCGCATCTATCCGATGCTCGCGCAGCTGGTCGACGAAGGGCTGGCGAGTGTCGAGAAGACCGAGTCCGACGGAGGGCGCCCGCGGAACATCTACTCGCTGACCGACGCTGGCCGCTCCGCCCTTCGCGAGTGGACCGAAGACCCGACGGCGCCTTCCCAGCTGCCTCGCGATGAACGGCTGCTCAAACTCTTCTTCAGTGCAGGTGTCCCGCCCGAAACGACCATCGAGTTGATCGAGCGGTTCGTAGTGGAGCTCAAAGAGACCCAGGAGCACTACGCACAGATCCGCGCGCAGCTCGAAGCGGCCAAGGACGCGCCACTCGACCAACGCTACTGGCTCATGACCCTTCGCTACGGCGAAACCCAACGAGAGGCCGAACTCGCCTGGTGCGAAGAGGTCCTGGCTGAGCTTCGAGCCATGGCGTCGGACTGATCCCCCTCGCTCGAGCGCCCTCGAGCGGAAGACCCATTCCACCCATCGAAGGAGACCACCCCATGAAGGCATCCATCCTCCTCGTATCCACACTCGTTTCCATCTCGTCGCTCGCATCCGCTGGCGACGTCACGGTTCGATTCGTCGGCCTCGAAGAAGGAAGCGGCGAAGTTCGCGCTGCGCTGTTCGTCAGCGCCGAAGCCTTCGAAGCGGACGAACGAGCCGACGCACAGCTCGCTCCCGTGCGAAACGGAGCGGCCGAGCTCGTCTTCACCGGCGTTTCACCCGGCACGTATGGCATCTCGGCGTTCCTCGACACCAACGCGAATCAGGAACTGGATCGAAGCTTCCTCGGCATCCCGAAAGAGCCGTACGGCTTCAGCAACAACGCTCGAGGCCGCTTCGGCCCTCCTGCGTTCGAGGCCATTTCGTTCGTCGTGAGTGATGAGCCCATCGTGGTGGAGATCGCGCTCGAGTAGCGCGCTGGAGGTTTTCGAATGTCGACGGCAAGCTGGATCTACATCGGCCTGGCCCTCTTCGCGGCCATCAGCGTCGCCTTGAATCGCCCCTGGACCTCGGTCATCGCGCGCCGCTCGCAACCGAAAGAACTCTGGGGCACCCCCGTATTCCTCGAAACCAACAAGGTCCTCTCCGGGGCCTGGGCGCTTCTCTTTGGTGTCGCAGCCGTGGTGGCACAATTCGGCTCTCCGGTGCTGCACATCGCCAGTGGCGTGGTGTTGACCACGCTCGGGCTGGGGTCGAATCGAATCGGTCGCTGGTATTCGGAGCGACGGCTGGCCCAGCAGGGCATCGAGGTCGGCGCGTCGGGCAATGTTCTCGAGGCGCTACAGAACGAGATCGACGCCGCCAACCCGTGGAACTGGCCACCGCCCGAACTCTCGACCTCCAGGGAAACGGACTGCGACGTCATCGTGATCGGCTCGGGTGCGGGTGGGCTGACGGCGGCTGCACTACTCGCCAAAGCCGGGCACCGGGTCACCGTCATCGAACAGCACACGATCCCCGGAGGCTATTGCCACTCCTGGAAGCGAATGGTGCAGACGCGCGACGGTCGCGCGCGGGTGCAGTTCGATGCGGGTGTTCACGACATCAGCGGTGCGCATTCCGGCGGAACCATCGACAACGTGCTTGGCCTGCTCGAGGCGCGCGATCGGATCGAATGGCGCCTGATGAGTCAGGAGTACATCGTCGACGGCGAGCGATTTCGCATACCCGACGACTGGCGGGAGTTCGCGCGGGAGCTCGGGGATCGCTTTCCCGCCGACGCGAAGGGTGTAGGGCGGCTGTTCGAAACGATCAAAGCCGTCTACGAGGGCATGTACGCGACTGCAGATTGGGCCCTCGGCGTCCCGAATCCACCTCGGACGGTCGAGGACATGCTGGCCTTCAGCACGAAGCATCCGACCATGGTCGAGTGGCGAAACGTTCGCTTCGTCGAGATGCTCGACAAGTTCCTCGGCGATGCGCGACTCAAGCGCTTGCTCACGGTTCTGACGGGCTACCTCACCGACCGTCCCGAAGATCTGACGGTCGGCAACATGGCGCCGATCTTCGGTTACTACTTCTACGGGGGGCGATATCCGGTCGGGGGTTCTCAGCGACTGGCTGACGCGTTCGTCGATACGATTCGCGAAGCGGGCGGCTCGATCCGCTTCAAGGCCGAAGTGGACCGGATCCTCGTCGAAGGCGGTCGGGTTCGCGGCATTCGTCTGACCGATGGAAGCGAACTCACGGCGCCGGCCGTGATCTGCAACGCCGACCTGGCGCGCACCGTGAACCATCTGCTTCGCGACGCCTCGCTTCCCGAGGAGTTCACGTCACGCTTCGGAAGTCTCGAAACATCGACCTCCGGACTCGCCGTCCAGCTCGTGATCGATTTCGTTCCGCAATTGGAACCAATCACGATCGTTTCGTCGCAAGCCGGTATCGGCGTCGGAATCTCGATTCCCTCGCTTGTGGACCCGCAGCTCGCTCCGCCCGGCCACGCCGGAATCGAACTGCTCGGGTTCGTGAGCAGCGAGGAGGCCGCCACCTGGGACCGCAATGCACCCGACTACGAGGCGCGCAAGCGAAAGGCGTGCGACTCCCTGGTCGAACAGGCTGCCAAACTCATCCCCGGTCTCGAAGAGGGCATCATCTTCCGTGAGGACAGCACCCCCCGCACGTTCGAGCACTTTGCATGGGTGGAGAATGGAGCGATCTACGGTCCTGCCATCGGCGCAGAGCGGCCGCCGGCGAAGACACCGATTCGCGGACTGGTGCTCGCGGGTTCGAGCGTGTTTCCGGGTCCGGGCGTGGAAGCGGTCGTGATCTCCGGAGCGCTTGCAGCCCATGCGATCGACCCACGAGGGGTCGAACGACTGGGAGCTTCATAGCGGGCAAACGATCACCCGGCCGGGAAGACCTGCACCACCACCGCGGTCGCGTTGTCCTTGCCGCCATTCTGGTTGGCGGCGTCGAGGAGCCAGGCGACGGCCGTATGTGCATCGGGCGCTCGGCCGAGGATCTCCGCGATCTCCTTATCGCGGAGCATCTCGTAGATCCCGTCCGAGCAGAGCAGGAAGGTGTCGGCCACGCTGATCTCGACCGGCGCGACGTCGACCTCGACCTGTTTGTGCACGCCGACCGATCGGATGAGCACGCTGCGCCGGGGATGATTGCGTGCCTCTTCTTCCGTGATCTCGCCGTTGCGGAGCAGCTGCCCGGCCAGGGAGTGATCGTCGGTGAGCGCATCGAGCGATCCAGCACGCAGCCGGTACAGACGGCTGTCACCCGCGTGCGCGACGAACGCGGGACCCCGGGCCGAGAGAAGGAGGGCGACGACCGTCGTTCCCATCCCCTTCAGCATGCTGGACTTGCTTCCGCGCTCGAAGATCTCGCGATTGGCGCGTTCGATCGCTGCGCAGAGACGCGCGGGCGCGTCGCCCTCGCCTTCCCGGCACATGCCACCGAGGGTGCCGACGGCCATCGCGCTCGCCGTCTCGCCGCCTCGGTGTCCCCCCATCCCGTCCGCGACCACGAGCAGGATCTCGTCGCGCTCGGGGTCATCGAAGCGATCGAAGGCGTCCTGGTTGCTCAGCCGAACGCGTCCCGCGTGGCTCGTGCCCGCAATCGAAAGCGCCCAACCTCCCCACACCTCGCGTCCTTCGTCATCGAACTTTCGCTTGGACACAGGGGGTACTTCTTTCTTGGGGTGGGGAGTGGACGGGACGACCGAAGTCATGGCGTGTCCGGCAACTCTACCCCGCGCGCATCGAATCCGGGAGCGGTCGACCCTGCGATCGGATCGCCTTCAGAACCTCCTCACTCCGCCGGCAACGCGTAGGCCACGATCGCGTCGCCGAGCCGGGTGTTGGCGCGACCGTGGCCTCCTGCCGCAATCACGACGTACTGCCGACCTCCGGCGCGATAGGTCATCGGCGTGGCCTGGCCACCCGCCGGGAGTCTCGCCTTCCAGAGTTCGTCGCCGGTGATGATGTCGAAGGCCCGGATGTAGTCGTCCATGGCGGCGCCGATGAAGACGAGGCCACTACCCGTCACGAGTGGCCCGCCGAGGTTGGGTGTGCCCGCGCGCCACGGGATGGGAATCGGCGCGAGGTCGCGCACCGTGCCGAGCGGGACCTGCCAACGGATGTCGCCGTTTTCGAGATCGATCGCCGCAAGCGTCCCCCACGGCGGTGGATTGCAGGGAAGACCGAGCGGAGACATCAGCATCTCGCGTCGCATCGCGAAGTTCGCGCCGTCCTGCGGCGAGATCTCGACACCGGGGTTCGCCGCCTTCTCCTCGGCGAAGCGCTCACGCGGTAACAGGGTCACCACCCAGGGAAGATCGCTCGAATTCGCGATCAACAGTTGACGCTCGGGATCGACCGCGACACCACCCCAGTTGGAACCCCCTGCGTTGCCCGGGTACATCAGAGAGCCTTGAAAGGAAGGGGGCGTGTAGATGCCATCGTTGCGAAGACTCTCGATGCTTCGACGACACGCCTGGGCATCGAAGTAGAGAAGCCCGAAGGCGTCTTCGGGCGCGAGCTGGTGTCGGATCAGCGGTGGCGGTTTCAGCGGAAAGGGCTGCGTCGGGGAGAGCACGAGCCCCGGATCGGGGTTCTGCGGAACGGGTCTTTCCTCAACTGGAAAGAGCGGTTCCCCGGTTTCGCGATGCAGAGTGAACAGCAGACCCATCTTCGTCGCCTGCACGAGGGCGGGCACCTCGACGCCACCTCGTCGCAACGGAAAGAGGGTCGGTTGCGCGGGGACGTCGAAGTCCCAGAGATCCTGGTGCACCGTCTGGAAGCTCCAGACGCGTTCGCCCGTCCTTGCGTTCAGTGCGACGACCGAGCTGCCATAGGTCTCGAGCCCCTGACGCCAGGCACTGGCGTAATCCGGCGTGGGATTTCCCGTCGGCACGAAGACCAGGCCGCGCGCTTCGTCCACCGCGATGGGCGCCCACACATTGGGTGACGAGAGCGCCCAACCCGCCGGTGAACGCCCGCCCGGTGCGACATCGGGTGGCGCGGCATCCCACGCCCATCGCAGCGCACCCGTGCGAACGTCGAACGCGCGCACCACGCCACTCGGTGCATCGGTGCGTTGATTGTCGCCGACCGCCGAACCCACGATGACGACATCCCCGGCGATCGCAGGCGGCGACGTGATCGAATACTCGCCCCGCCATCGCTCGCTTCCCACGGATCCCGAGAGATCGACCTGCCCCGCCTCACCGAAATCCGCGCATGGTTTGCCCGTCGCGCCGTCGAGGGCGATCAATCGCGCATCGAGGGTTCCCGTGAAGATCCGCCTTCGGCACACGGCCCCTTCTTCCGCCTGCACGTCGAGCCAGGTCTCGACGCCGCGACAGATGAGTTGATTCGCGTAGTCGGCGGTGGTGTCGACCCCGGGATCGAAACTCCAGCGTTCCTCTCCGGTTTCGGGGTCGAGAGCCAGCACGCGGTTGAAGGGTGTGCATGCATACAGCAGACCATCGACCAGGATGGGCGTGAGTTCGAAGGCACTGGTTTCGCGGAAGGGCTCGCTGCCATCCGCGACGTCACCCGTGTTGAACGTCCACGCTACCTCGAGCTGCGTGACGTTTTGAGGCGTGATGTCTTCGATGGGCGAGTAGCGCGACCCACCGGGATCGTTTCCGTAGGACGGCCATTCGATGTCGGGACCCGCGGCGTGCACGTCGCCGGTGCCGGTCAGCAGGATGATGGACGCCGCAAGACGGGCGGTGAAGAGTAGAGAACGACTCATGGCGCTCCTTCGACGTACGGGCTCGCGGTTTGGTTTAGAGCCTAGACCACGGAGTCCGGTCGGTGATCGAATGCGGAGCTTCGATCGCCTCCATCAAGGCGGAGGCTCGTAGTCGACGTCGCCGGGGGACGAGATGTCCCAGAAGGTGCTGTTCCAGGCCGGGAGGGGATCGTACTCGTCGAAGGGGTTTCGCACGAGCGCCTCGTGCTCCGCCGGGATCTCACCACCGCAGACTTCGACCGCCATCCATGCATGGCGCGTGGCTTCCGCCGCGCGGCGCCCGGTTTCGTTGGCGATGGCTGCGCTTCGTTCGGTCTGCTGTCGGATGTGGTCCCCCATGCGTTCCTGCATGGCTTCGAACTGGTCGAAGATGTCCGTGAGATCGCCGGAGAGCGCATAGGCTCTCGTGCCAGCGGCCTCCAACGAGCCAACGTGCTCCTGGAGGGCAATGCGCTCGGAGGAACCCATGTCGCCGACGGCGGTCGAGCGGTCGGTGGGGAGGTCGACTTCGATGGCGACGAGGCGGAGCCACTCGTCGTTGAGGGCTTCGGCGTCGCTCTGCGCCTCCGCGAGCATGCTGTCGAGATCCACGTCGGGATCTCCCCATTCGGCGATCAGTGCTGCGGCTTCTTCCGACTCCATCGCGGTCCGAAGGTCTTCCACGGCGCGCAGCATGTCTCGTGCAAACAGGCGCAGGGCGTTGATCTGGTCTTCGGCCGCGGTCCAGACGTCCCCGACCGCCATGTGGCGCGGGATATCATCGTGGTCGGTCCAACAATCGCGGTTGGGTGGACACTTCTGGACCTGCGAGATCTGGTGCAGATGGCTTTGGGCCGATGCGAAGGAATCGCGGTTCCGATCTCGACGCTGAGCGGCAGTGCCCGAGAGGCGTGCGGCGACGTTGGCGTGCCCCATGGTCTCCTGGACGTTCGCGAGGATGTCCCCGCTCTCGCGCGCCAGATCCGCGACGGGCTCGGCCTGTTCGCGAACCTCGCGCTGGAGGTCTTCATCTACCGGACACTCCAACTCCTCCATCCTATGGAGCGCTTGTTCCGCCTTCCTGGCGTTTCCCTGGGTGACCGCGTTGTTCTGCCCCGAGCCGAAGAGCGCCTGGGCCACCCCCTGCGCGGGCCGCCACGGGTCGTCGTCATCATCATCGAAGGGGGTCTCCGGTTGCGTTGCACATCCGATGGTCACGAAGGCGAGGAGGGCGAAGCCCGCCATCGCCCTGCGCACCCACAGAATCGGAGCTTTCGAATTCATCTTGGTCGTTTCCTCGAGTCTCGTTGGCCAGCCCCGTCAGAACCGATAGGTGACGCCGCCACCCACGTGATTGCGATCGGAGCGGTAGTTCGCTGCGTTCGAGTCGGTGTCCTGTCGCTGAAAGAAGACATCCGCCGAGATGCGCTGGGTGAAGACCCAGATCAGCGCAACGCCGGTACCGAAGACCTGTTGGTTCTTGCGGTTCTCGTCGATGAACCCGAAGCCCGGCCCGTCGTAGTCCGCGAACTGCACGGAGAACTGGACGCGTCCCCAGAGCGCGGCGATCAGATGCGAGGAGATCTCGGCCGAAAGGCTGTGTGAGTCGCTGTCGAAGTTGTCGCCGTCGGCGTCGTTGTGGGAGAAGCCGTACCCGAGGCCGACGGATCTGCGATTCCCATCCCATCGGTAGCGGGCGGAGAGACTGACGCTGTGGCGCTTGCTGTCGCGACCGTTGGCGTCCTCGTCGGCGCCGAAGTCGACATCGTGGTCGGTCCACGCGTGGGAGTAGCCGAGCGACACGGAAAGGTTCGGTATGGCCTCGACACTGGCCGAGAGACCGAGCG
>JANQEL010000266.1 GCA_028278345.1 Myxococcota bacterium | reverse complement strand
TCCGGTTGATGGGCCAGGCGAACGCTGCGGTCGTAGTCCTCGTACAACTTGATCACGTCGAGGTCGAAGGAGATCTGGATCTTCGCGGTGGCGCGACCGCAGGCCGAGTTCCAGATCTCCTTCGACCTCGACGTGATCAAGTTGTACGAGGACTACGACCGCAGCGTTCGCCTCGCCCATCAACCGGACGACGGCGGCAAGAACGACAAGAAGCGGCGGATGGCTCGCCGCACGCTTCAGCTCGCCAGCAAGGATCACCATCGCATCGAGGGCGGCGACGCCCTGCCCTTCGTGCCGCCCTTCCGTGGGCTCTCGATGATCCTGCAGGTCTACGACGGCGACATGAAGCAGAGCCTCGCCTACTACGAGGATCGCGGGGAGATCACGAGCGACGCCGAG
This sequence comes from Myxococcota bacterium, assembly GCA_028278345.1. Taxonomy (GTDB): domain Bacteria; phylum Myxococcota_A; class UBA9160; order UBA9160; family UBA4427; genus DUBZ01. The sequence continues at coordinate 24,218 of JANQEL010000266.1, read as the reverse complement.
CGCGAGCGCTTCCGCGTCCGCGCCGAATGCGTGTGGAATTGGATCGAGCAGTACGCACCCGACGACTTCCGCTATCGCATTCGCGACGAGCCCGCCCAGCGCGAACTCGATGGCGACCCGAAGCTCGTGATCGGACGCCTCGTAGACGTGCTCGAGGCCTCGCCCGAGATCGAGGAAGCCGAGCTGATCGAGCACCTGAAGACGATTTGCGACGGCACCTCCCTCGAACCGAAGACCTTCTTCCCCTACGCGTACGACCTCATCCTCGACCGGGAGAAGGGACCGAAGCTCTCGACCCTGATCACCACGATGGGCACACAGCGCGCGCTTCCCCTCTTGCGCGGAGGACTCGGGGCCGGTGCCTGAGTCGCGCGATGCACTCGCGTAGAGGGCGGGCGCTCGCGCTGTTCGGAGTCGCGTGCTTCGCGCTCTTCGTTCGCGCCCTCGGCTTCGAACAGGTCTTCACCGAAGAGGGCGTGGCCTTCGCACCCGCGGATGCGACGTATCACATGCGTCGCGCCTTCTATACCTTCTCGAACTTCCCCGAAGCGCTGTTGCGCGACCCGCTGTTGAACTTCCCGGGCGGGGTGAACGTACCGTGGCCTCCGCTCTTCGATTGGCTCGTGGGGGCGGTCGCGCGTGTGTTCGCGGAGGACCAGGCGGGGTTCGAGCGGGTGGGCGCCTGGGCGGCGAGTGTCTTCGGCGCGCTCACGGTGGTACCGATCTACTTCATCGCGCTGCGCGTGACGACACCGGCGGTCGGGCTCTTCGCGGGATTGTTGTTCTCGCTGATCCCGATGAGCGTGAAGTACGGCCGGGTGGGAAACCCCGATCACCACGCCGCCGTGGCCTTCGTGGGGGCCTGGCTCGTCCTGCTGCTGGTGCAATTGGCGCGAAGCGGGCAGAGTGACGGGAAGATCCTGTGGCTCACGCCGTCGCTTGCGCTCGCGCGGCTCGCGATGTTCCTGATCTGGCACGGGAGTCTGCTCTATCTCGCGTTCTTCGAAGCCGCGGTGTTGCTGCTCGCGGCGTTCACGCGGCGGGGAGCGATCGTTCGGGCCGAAGCGCTTTCGACACTGATCACCGCGGTCGTCTTGAGTCCGATCGTCGAGCAGCTGCTGCCGGTTCCGATCGGGGGCGTCTACTCGTCGATCTCGCTTTCGAGGCTGCATGTGCTTGCGATGGTGGGCACGAGCTTCGTTGCCTTCTGCCACGTCGCCCTGCATCGCAAAGGCGGCGAGAGCACGGCCGTATTGCGCATAGCGGTGATGGCCGCGGCGAGCGCCGCGTTCGTGGCGTTCCTCTTCGTCTTCCCGCCCACGCGCAGCGGTCTGCTTCCCGCCGTCCAATTCCTCACGATGCAGGATGGCGCGGGGCTCTCGACGATCGAACAGCTGCCGCTGTTCGCGATCTTCGGCCGCGATCCCGTTCAATCCCCCGAACAGCCGTGGGCCTGGTTCGCCTATCTGCTCCCTCTCGCCCCGTTCGCCTTTCCGGCCTTCGTTCGCGACCGCGAGAAGCGCGCGGAGATGTTCGTGCTCTTCGGTTGGACCGCCGCCTTCGCCCTGCTCGCCATGTCGCAGCGCCGCTACGGCAACGACCTCGCGCCCTCGATCTCGCTGGCGTTCGCGATCGGGCTCGTGGGTGTGCCGGGGCTGTTGCTGTCGCGTCTGGGGCTGAGCGACGGGCGCGCCGACCTGGCGCGCTGGGCCGTGGCGATCGTGGCCGCTTTGATCCTCTTCTCTCCCGCCCTCGAGCGACACACGCTTCCGCGGATCGCGAGCGGTTGGGCGGCGCTGCGCGGCGAGGTCCCACCTCCCGCGAAGGGGATCGATCGGATCGCGCAGAACGTCGCCGACTTCTCGCGCAAGGTTCGCGAGGCCACCCCTGACACCGAGGGCTTCTTCGATCAGAGACGCAACCCGGAGTACGGCGTGATCGCCCATGCGAACCTCGGCCACGTGCTCCACTACCACGGGCGTCGCGCCACGGCGACGGATCCCATGTGGTCGTACATCGGCCCCGAGAACTGGGCGCGCTCTGCGGCCTTCTTCCGCGCGAGAGAAGAAGAACAGGCGATCGCTCTCGCCAACAAGCTCAAAGGGCGCTTCGTCGTCACGACGGCGGGAGAAGAAGCGCATACGGTGGCGGGGCGGCTTCATCATCGCGACGGCCGCAAGGGCGATCACGGCGATCGACTCGAACACTTCCGCCTCGTGACCGAAGCCAGCCCGGGGCGCATCGGCTTCGACATGCTGTACGAGAAGGAGCGGAAGATGGATCCGCCCGCGACACGCGTTTCGTACAAGTTGTTCGAGATCGTGAAGGGGGCCGTTCTCGTCATCGACGGTGTGCCCGGCACGAGGGTCAAGGCGTCGGTTTCGCTCGAGACACCAGGCGATCGCAGCTTCACCTACACCGCGGCGGGCGAGATCGACGAGGGCGGACAGGCGCGCCTGCGTGTTCCCTATGCGACGGGCGGAGGTCATCCCGTGCGCGCCAGGGGGCCCTATCGCGTATCCGCAGACTTCACGCTGGCGCGCGTACACGTCGATGAGGCGGATGTGCGTGAAGGTCGTGCGGTCGCAGTCTCGTTCGATTCAGGCGGCGCGATCGGCTTTTGACCTGCCCCTGAACTCCCCGCCACTACAATGGTTTTCGCGCAACGATCGGCTGCGTTGAGCCGATGCCCCAAACCACGAGTTTCTCCCCCACTCCTACCCCGGTTCAGGAGAACCTCATGGCCGAGCTGATTCCACTCACCTTCATCGTCCTCTACATCGTGCCCTTCTGCGTTGCCGCAGCGCGCGCGCACGATTCCGCCGTCGCGATCTTCATCGTGAATCTGCTCTTCGGCTGGACGATCATCGGCTGGCTCGCCGCCTTCGCGTGGGCCGCCATGGGCCCGGCGGAAACACCGCAGAGTCGCGCGCGCAATGCACGTCGCTATGAAAAGGAGCTCGCGTCGGCCAGCGGCAAAGCCCCGATGCCGCGCATCCTGCACAACTTCACCGACTAGCTTCAGGACGGCATCCAATGGCAGACGAACCCGCGAGCTGGCAGATCAGCGACGTCGAGGTGACGAAGGTGTTGGAGAACGCCCTTCCGATCCCCTCCGACATCCTGATCGCGACCGTCGAAGCCGGGCTCCACGATCTCGTCGACATGACGCACGCGATCACCGACTAAGTCCGACTAGAGGCGTTCTTCGATCACCGCGTGCAGCGCGGGGGCCACGTGTTCCGCGAGATCGGCGTTCGCGTATCCCACCCACGCCACCGAGGAAGTGGTATCCAGGGGGATGTCGATGGGACCGCCCGTCGGGCTCGTGACCACGCCGCCCAACTCGCGCAGGATGAGCAGCGTGCACACGTCGTAGGGGTGGCAATCCATCGCGCCCGACAAGCCGAGGGCACGATGCGCCAGGGGTCGCAGGTCGACGATCACGCGATCCCGCCCCATGCAGAGTTCGAAGAGCTGGCCACCACTGCAGATGTACTGGTCTTCGAAGATGGCGAGTTCCGCCGTCCGGTCTTCGCCGTAGAGTCGCGTGTGGAGCGCCTCTTCGATCTCCGCGAGCAGTGACTTGCCAGCGGTGAAGAAGCGCGAGAAACCCACGTGACCGTGATGGAGATCGCGGGCCTGCGAGGGGCGGGGTACGAACGCGGTTCGCGCGCCCGAGTCGAGGTCGACGCGTTCCGCGCGAACGCCCGCGGCCCCGGCGCCGAGCACGGCGCTCAGCTGATCGGCGCGCCGCTGCTTCTCGACGGGGAGTTCCGTCATCACGGCCACCTCGATGTCTTCGAGGGTCTCGCCCGCTTCACGCGCCGCGGCCACGCCAGCGAGGATCCAGGCCGAGCGCTTGTCGTACATCAGCCCGCGCGTGCCATCGATCGGGTCGATGATGCAGACGTAGGCGGCATCCGCTGCGTCGTGCCCGGGTGGAAAGCAGAGTGATTCACCATCGGTGAGCCCTTCCATCACGATTCGTACCGGTAGGTCCGCGGGCCAGTTCGCCTCGAACCAGGCGACGATCGCCTCTTCGCTCACGCGATCGATGCGGTAGACGGTATCCGCTTCGGTCACGGCTTCGATGTGGGAGCGATCTTCGAAGGCAGTGCGATCGCGCTCGGCGATGACGTCACGCTGGATCTCGTCCTGCATCGTGCAGAGCAGGTCGCGCAAGCGTTCCCGTCCTTCCAAGCGCCCATCCATGCTGCCCATCGGCGGGGATGATACGCTGCCTCGACCGAAAACCGCGAACCCGGCCCCCGACACCGACCCCCATACCCACTCCACCCCGAGCCGAAATGAAAGCCATCGTCGTCAACGAATTCATGAGCCACAGCGATCTCGTCGTTTCCGAGATCGAGGCGCCGAAGGCCGCACCCGGCCAACTGGTCATCGACGTGAAGGCGGTGGGCTGCAATTGGTTCGACACCCTGATCGTGAAGGGTCGATACCAGGTGAAGCCCGACTTTCCCTTCTCGCCGGGCGGCGAAGTGGCGGGCACCATCGCCGAGATCGGCGAGGGGGTCGAGGGATTCGCGATCGGGGATCGCGTGATGGCCTACGTGGAGTACGGGGGCTTCGCCGAACGCGCCACGGCCAGACCCGCCGGCACCTTCCCGATCCCCGACGCGGTGCCCTTCGAAGAGGCCGCCGCAATGCCGATCGTCTACGGCACGAGCTACGTCGCCCTCGCATCGCGTGGTAGGGTCCGCGAAGGCGAGACCGTGCTCGTCACCGCAGCGGCCGGCGGGGTCGGGCTCGCGAGCATCCAGATCGCGAAGGCTCTCGGTGCCCGGGTGATCGCGCTCGCGGGTGGCGCGCAGAAGCTCGACATCGTGCGCGAAGCCGGCGCCGACGTCGCCCTCGACTACCGCGAAGAGGATTGGGTGGCGCGCGTCAACGAAGAAGGCGGTGCCGACGTAGTGATCGAAAACGTCGGCGGCGACATCTTCGACGGCTGCACGCGCTGCATCAACTGGGGCGGACGCATCGTGATCGTCGGTTTCTCGGGCGGCGAGATCCCCCTCGTCAAAGCCAACCGCATCATGCTGAAGCACATCGCCCTGGTCGGCGTCCACTTCGGCCCGATGGTGGGCAACGCTCCGGAAGAACTCGCCGCCTGCTTCCGCGAACTCATGCAGCTCCACGCGGACGGCCGCGTGAAGCCGGTCATCTGGAAGCAGTACCCGCTCGAAAAGGCCGCCGAAGCCCTCGACGCCCTCGCCGCACGCAAGACCTTCGGCAAGATCGTGCTGACGGTCTAGCCGGTTCCCGCGTGCTCCTACTTCGAGCGCGCCCGTTCCAGGAAGTCGTTCAGCAACCACTGCGAGATGCTGATGTTGCCCGGAAAGGTGTTGGGCATGTCGTCGGGATGGCACCACTTCGCGTCTTCGAGTTCGTCTTCCGTGGTGTCGATCTCGCCCGAGACGTACTTCGCCGTGTAGCCGAGCATCAGCGAGTTCGGATAGGGCCAAGGCTGACTGCCGAAGTAGCGCACATCGCCCACCACGATGCGGGTCTCTTCGTAGACCTCGCGAATCACCGACTCCTCGGCGCTCTCTCCGGGCTCGACGAAGCCCGCCAACACGCTGTAGATGCCGGGCGGAAAATGCGGCGAGCGACCGAGCAGGATCTCTCCCTCGCGTTCGACGGCGACGATCATCGAGGGCGCAAGCCGTGGGTACATCGGGAACTGACACACCGGGCACTGCCGCGATCGGTCGATCTCGTTCTGCACCGTCTTCTCGCCGCACGCGCCGCAGAACTGATGCGTGCGATCCCATTCGACGATCTGCACCGCGCGCCCCGCCACTGCGTGGTGCTCGGGGTCGAGCCTGCCGAACAACATGCGCAGATCGCGAAACTCGAGGGCGCCCGGCGGCGGGATCTTCGGCGCGAGTTCGAGGGAATAACAGTGCTTACCGTGAAGCGCGCCGACGTATTGGCGGCGCACCGCCTCGAGGCCGAGCGCGTCGATCTGTTCGACCGCGGGCAACGCGCCTTCGGGAGTCACGAGCAACTCGCGGCCACGGAACGCAAACACCAGCGGAGCATCACCGGGCGACTCGGGCTCGCGGTGACCGGGAACGAACGACAGCGGGAAGAGTGCCGACATGGCGGGCAGTCTAGCCTGCCTCCCCTGCGCGACAGCACCCACCCACTCGCATTGCGCGACGCGCCTAGAACTCGCCCCACGCGAAACCCGACGCCACGTTCTCCACCGAGACGATCGGCGCGGGTTCGCCTTTCGTACCGCCTTCGCCCCCGCCCCCGCCCTCGCCCTCGCCCCCGCCCTCGCTCAGGGGCCGTTGCCACCAACCGACATCGTGCCAGCTGCCGAACTTGAAGCCGACATCGCGAAACACGCCCACGCTCTCGAAGCCCACGCGTTCGTGGAGAGCCACGCTGGCGTCGTTCGGAAGGGTGATGCCCGCGTAGGCCTGGCGATAGCCCTGAGCGCGGAGGAAGACGAAGAGCGCTTCGTACAGACGCTTCCCGAGCCCGCGTCCCTGCGCGGCTTCCGCGACGTACACCGAAACCTCACACGACCAGCGATACGCGGCCCGAACCCGGAAGCGACTCCCGTACGCGTAGCCCTCCACGCGATCGTCCCGCTCGAAGACGAACCACGGATGGCTCGCGAGGGTGTTCTCCACGCGGCGGGCCATCTCGGCTTCGCTCGGCAGCTCGAGTTCGAAGGAGGTCGCGTTCTCGAGGACGGCGGGGGCGTAGATGTCGCAGATCGTCGGTACGTCGGCTTCTTCGACCATCCGGATTCGTCCGTCCATATCTCCTCCCGTGACGCACGAGGATAACGGGCTGCTAGCTTTGGGCGATGACTCCGAATCGCCGCTCTCCTCGCCGCTCCCCTCGCCGCTCCCCTCGCCATTCCCTTCGCCAAGCACACCGCCTGCTCATCACCCTCGCAAGCTGTGCACTCTTCGCTTCGAACGTCGCCTTCGCCCAGGAAGCGAGCGTCAAGCCGGGTATCAACGAACGATTCGTCGACGAGAACATGGACATCGGCGAGTGGACCGAACGCTTCGAAGGCGAATCGCGGGAGGTCTACGCCAACCGCCAGGCCATCGTGGATGCCCTGGGCCTCGACGATCGCGAACGCGTCGCCGACGTGGGTGCCGGTACGGGTTTCTTCGCCGAACTCCTCGCCAAGGCGGTGGGCCAGAACGGTCTCGTCTGGGCGCTCGAGATCTCACCGAAGTTCATCGAGCACATGAAGGAGCGCTTCGCGAAAGCGGGGATCGAGAACATCGAAGTCAGCGAGAGCACCGATCGCAGCACGGGGCTCGCCGAGGGGTCGATCGACATGGCCTTCATCTGCGATGTCTACCACCACTTCGAGTACCCGAACGACATGCTGCTCAGCCTGCGTCATGCGCTGCGCGACCGCGGCGAACTCGTGATCATCGACTTCGAACGCATCCCCGGGAAGACTCCCGAGTGGCTGCTCGAACACGTGCGGGCGGGCAAAGAGGTATTCCGCGCCGAGATCGAACGCGCGGGCTTCTACTTCGTCGAAGAAGTCGAGGTCCCGGGCATCGAGGACAACTACATCCTGCGCTTCCGTCGGAAGTAGAACTCGATCGCCTCTAATAACCCTCTGGCAATGCGTAGGCGACGACGTGGTCGCCCAGCCGGGTCTGCATGAGCGCGTGACCACCGGCGGCGATCACCACGAACTGACGCGCACCCGGGTCGGTGCGATAGGTCAGGGGGGTCGCCTGGCCACCGGCGGGGAGCTTGCCCCTCCAGAGTTCTTCCCCGGTTTCGCTGTCGAACGCGCGCAAGTAGTCGTCCATCGTGGCGGCGACGAACGAAACACCGCTGGCCGTCGAGATCGTGCCGCCCTGGTTCGGCACGCCGAGCTTCCACGGGATCGGCACCGGGGCGAGTTCTTCGACGGTGCCCAGCGGCACCTCCCAGCGCACGCTGCCATCGGTGTAGTCGACGGCGAGCATCACGCCCCACGGCGGCGGACTGCACGGCAGCCCCCAATCCGACATCACGAAGTCGCGTCGCATTGCATAGGGCGTGCCTGCTTGCGGCTCGAGGGGCGAATCCTCGCCGCGCGCTTCGGCGTCGGCGTCGATCTTCTCCGCCTCGTCGCGGGGAACGAGGTAGAGCTCGCCCGCAACGCGGCTCATGTTCATCAGCATGAGCTTGCGCACGGGATCGACGCTGAGACTTCCCCAGTTCGAACCGCCGAAGTAGCTCGGATACTGGATCCAACCGTTCGTCGATGGCGGGGTGAAGGGGCCCTGCGAATCGAGGCGATCGATCTTGTGGCGACACTGGGCCCGATCGATCGGCGTGAGCCCCCAGGCGTCGTCGGGTTCGAGGCCATGGGGATGCAGGGGCGGCGGCCGCGTGGGATGGGGCTGCGTCGGTGAGAGCACTTCCGATGCCACCCCCGAAGTCGGAACGGGCCGCTCTTCGACTGGAAACAGCGGCTCCCCCGTTCGTCGATCGAGCAGGAAGAGATGGCCGAGCTTGGTGGCCTGTGCGACCGCGGGAACCGGCCCACCGGGACCGGGGAATTCGAACAACACGGGCTGCGACGGCACGTCGTAGTCCCACACGTCGTGATGCACGGTCTGGAAGTGCCAGCGCACTTCGCCCGTCGCCGCATCGAGGGCCACGATCGAACTCGAGTAGTGATCGAGGCCATCGCGCGAGCCGCCGTAGTAGTCGGGCGCCGTGTTGCCGGTGGGAACGTAGACGAGGTTCAACTCGGGATCGGCCGAGAAGACCGACCAGGCGTTCGTGGTCCCGCGGTGGTAGCGCACGACTTCACCGGTTTCGTCGGTGGTCTCGACGAAGGTCTTTCCGGGCGGAAGGGGATCCCAACTCCACAGGAGCTTCCCGTCGTGCGCGTCATAGCCACGCACCACACCCCCAGGCGCGTCGACGCGAATGTTGTCGAGCACGAGGGCCCCGGTGACGAGGGTGCCGTTTACCAGCGCCGGCGGAGACGTCACGCCGTACTCGCCGGGATAGCGGTTGCCGATGCCGCGAGCGAGATCGACCGCGCCGCCTTCGCCGAAGCCGGAGCAAGGCGCACCGGTCTTCGCATCGAGGGCGATCATCCGCGCATCGAGGGTGCCCATGTAGAGCTTCTCGTAGCAGGCGCCTCCGTCTTCGACCCTCTCGTCGACGCCGTAGGTGACACCGCGACAGGTCACGATGTAGACGCCCTCGGTCGAGGGCGCCGCGTCGAACACCCAGCGCTCGACGCCCGTGTTCGCGTCGAGGGCGATCACGCGGTTGCGCGGCGTACAGACGTAGAGCGTGTCTTCGACGACGATCGGCGTGTTCTGGAACGCGGTGCCCAGGATCGTCTCGCCACCCTTCTCCACACCGTGATCGACGTCGCCCGTGCGATAGGTCCACACCACTTCGAGGGCGGCGACGTTCTCCCTGGTGATCTGCGTCGCGGGGGAGTGGCGCGTGCCCGCCATGTTGGCCCCGTAGGCGGTCCAGTCGGCGACCGCGCCCGAGTAGTCGATTTCGACCGCCTTGTCGCAGCCGCTGGCGAAGGCGGCTGCAAGGGTGATGAGCAGGAACGTACGAAGGGCGTTTTCCATGGCGCGCACGATAACCCTGCCGGCGGGGCCGACAACTCGCACCGAAGCCCACTCGGCCCCGAGCCAGAAGGCTCAGTCGAGCGCCGTCGCGATGCGCACCTGCCCCTGATCGGCGTCGAGCACGACGCGATCACCCGTCTTGAACACCTGGGTGGCGAAGCGGGTGTTCACCACCGCGGGCAAGCCGAACTCGCGCGCCACGACTGCACCGTGGGAAACCGCGCTGCCGATGTCGGTGACGAGGCCGGCGATCAGGCTGAAGTACGGAGTCCATCCCACGTCGGTGATGGGCGCGATGAGGATCTCGCCGGGCTCGAGCGCTTCGGCTTCCGCGGGCGCATGGACCACGCGGGCCGTCCCCACGATGCGGCCACGACTCACCGCGGTGCCCGTGAGCATGCGATCGCTCGTGCCTTCGGGCAGCTCGGGCACCACGGGCACCGGTTCGCCCTGGAAGATGTCTTCGAATTGGAGCGCCGCCTGCCGATCGAAGACGCTGCGCCGCTCGAGCGCACGCGCGGCGAGTTCGGGCCGCTCACCGCGCACCAGGCGGCCGAGCTCTTCGTGCATCAGGAAGAAGACCGCGTCCTCGTCCTCGAGCAGCCCCTCGGCCACCATGCGCCGCGCGAGTTCGCGATAGCCCTGCTTGAAGTGCGTCGTCACTGCAACGAGCCCCGACTTCGTCTCTTCGCGCGAACGCACGGTTTGATGCGCGAGGCGTACGAGCAAGCGCAGGGCGAGGCCGTGCTTCTCTTCTGATGCGCTGGATGCCCTCGAAATCGGCGGTGCCTTTCGGCCGGCGCCGTCGTCGTGCAGGCGCGACCTGGCTCCCACCATGAGGGAGGCGACCAAAGGCGTCGGGTCTTCGCGCCATTCGGGTTGACGCAGCTCGAGTTCCTTGATCGCGCGATGCCCGTGGCGTTCGAGGTAGGCGCGGAACGCGCGCCCGCCCTCCCCCGATTCCTCGCCCTGCAACCAGGCGGTGGCCTGCGCGTCATCGAGGGCCACGAACTTCTCGCAGGCTTCGCGATCCCTCGCCAGGGCGCTGAGCACGCGCTCGGCTCCATCGGCGATATCGGCGCTCTCGACGCCCGTCGCACCGGCGAGCAGCGCAGCCACGGCGACGTGATGCTCTTCGCGAGGTGTCTCGCCCCGCGCCATCACACCCAGCAGGATCGGCGTCATGATCCCCGAGGTGGCCGACGACACCAGATGGAAGTCCATCGCGTGGAAGGCCGCATCGAAATCCCGATCGATGGCCCGCCACATCTCGAGGGCGCTCTCGTCTTCGGGTTCGAAGCGAAGATCGGCGACCAGTTGCCGGAGCGAACGACGCGCCCAGCGCTGCCCGAGCAGATAGCGCACATACCCCACGAGGTTGCGCAGGCGCCGCGGCCACGGGGGTGTGGGCTTCACGACGAGCTCGGGCTCGGTCACGATGCGCCCGCAGATCGAAAGGGTGAGGTCGCTGACGTCGCTCCCGATCGTCTGACTCGACGCATCCGAAAGGGTCGTCAGATTCAGGAAGAGGTGTCCGTAGGACATCAAGACGAAGCGGAAGTGGGGAACGAAGGCTTCCTGTACGCCGATTCGCATGTGCATGCGTTGCATTCCGACGTCGATCGCCCAGCCGGTGAACGAGTAGGAAAGCGGCGTGCACACACCGGGAAACATCTCGCCGATGTTGCAGCGCGTGTAGATGTGCTCGGGATCGAGGGTCGGGGTATCGAGTTCGTTGAGATCGGGGCCCAGGGCGGTGATCGGACGCGCCTGCAACCAATGGAGCGCGCCTTCCCGATCGATCGCCCACTCGAGATCGAGGGGACATCCGCGGGCGCTTTCCGCCTCGAGTGCTTCGCGCACGAGGGTTTCGCGTTCGCGGGCATCGAGGATCGGCTCGTCTCCCACGCAGTCGCTGTGCACCAGCCGTGCTTCGCGATCGACCACGAAGTGATCGGGGCTCGCCTCACCGCTCACGAGGGCTTCGCCGAGCCCCTCGACGGCGTCGATCACCAGGTGTGCGCGCCGGTGACTGACGGGGTCGACGGTGAAGAGCACCCCCGCCGCGCGCGCATCGACCATCTGCTGCACGACCACGCACATCGAAGAGCCCGCCTGCGAGGCCGAATCGCTTCCCGGGGACCGGGCATCGCGATACGACTGCGCGCGAGCGTGCTCGAGACTCGCGAGACAGCGGCGGATCGCACCCGCGAGTTCGTCTTCGCCGATGACACCGAGCACGGTTTCGTATTGGCCGGCGAACGAGGCATCGGAGCCGTCCTCGTCGAGAGCGGAGGACCGAACTGCAACCGGCCCACCTCCGAGGGCGCGGTAGCGGGCGAACACCTCTTCGGGGAGATCCTCCGCGCTGGCCTCGAGCAGCACGAAGCCCGGCGGAACGCGCAGCCCCATGGCATGCAGCTTCGCGAGCCCCGCGGCCTTGCCGCCCACGAGCTCATCGCGAATCTCATCGAGTCCGAGTATGCGGGGGGTTTTCATCGCTGCGCGGTCGCCTCGGCGCGCGACTGTGCATCGGAACCACGGCGCTGTCGAGTCGGATCAGGCCGTGTAGCGATTGCGCTCGAGCAGCTCGTGCATCTGGATCCACGGCACGAGTCCGTCGAACAGATACTCGAGGCAGTCGCTCGCGTGGGCACGCTCGGCCGTCACGATCCCGCAGCGCAGCTGGCGCTCGGCGAGGTTGTTCTCCTCGAAGGATTTCTCGAGTCGCTGGAAGATCGCCGGCACCTGCTCGGGTGCGGTCAGGGGCAGCAGGACGAGGATCTGATCGCTGCCGAGACAGGTCACGAAATCGCCGCTGCGCAGCACGTCACTCATCAACGACACGACCCCGTCGCGCGCCGATCGGGTGCGTGCCTGGAGCAGCGCCACCGCCGAGCGTCGATCGTAGTTGCGGTCCATCCGCACGGAGCGCGTGACGAGACGCTGGAAGGTCGGGTTGTCGACGATCTTCGACGGTCCCGTGTCGAGGAGCAGCGAGGCCGCGTCCTCCGCTTCGGGAGTCCGCTTTGCAGTGCATTCGCCGGTCAGGATCGCGGCGACCCACTTGCGCAGTTCGTCGTTGGAGATCGGTCGGCGCAGCAGCTTCGCCGCCCCCATGATGCTCGCGCGCAGCCAGTCTTCAGCGCGGCGGTCCGCGCCGACGGTCGCGATGATCGGAATGTCCTGCCCGGTGGACTGCAGGGCGTGAATCACTTCGAGGCCGGGGATCCCGGGCAGCACGAGGTCGAGGATGATCAGGTCGGGCTTGCGTTCGAGGACCTGGGAGAGCAGGTCGAAGCCATCGCCCACGGTCGCCACCTCGTAGCGATCTTCGAGTGTGCTGCGCATGGCCTGCCGATCGAGCGGATCTTCCTGCACGACCACGACATAGGGATGCGCCCCGTCTCCCGGCGCCGCCGGTGCACCCGGCCCTCGAACTTCATCCGTCATTACTTCCCCCGATCCATGACGCCTCAGTCTTCGCGTTTGCGTCCCGGGATCGCCGCGCATCGAAAGAGCACGTATCGTTGCGAACCCTCGTTCGGTATCGGTGAAATCCGATTCCACATTGAGCGTGCGAAGCGAAAGCCCCTCTTACTCGCAATCGATCCCCACAACCCATCCCATGTTGCAAAGTGAAACGTCTACCGGCGGCAAAGCGGATCCCGCGATCCTTCGCTGGCTCTGGCTGTTGTTCGGCACCGTGTTCGTGATGGTGCTGGTTGGGGGAATCACCCGTCTCACGGGCTCGGGTCTTTCCATGGTCGACTGGCGTCCGGTGCTGGGCGTGTTGCCTCCGATCGGCGAGGCGGCCTGGAACGAAGTCTTCGACGCCTACAAGAGCTCGCCCGAGTACCGCGAAGTCAACTCGTGGATGGAGCTCGCGGACTTCAAGCGGATCTTCTTCTGGGAGTATCTGCATCGGGTACTCGGCCGCATCGTGGGGCTCGTCGCGTTCGTACCGTGGCTCTACTTCCGCTTGCGCGGTCGACTCGAGGACTGGGTTTCGACACGCGTCGTGATCGCGATCGTGCTGGGCGGCGCGCAGGGGTTGCTCGGCTGGTACATGGTGCAGAGCGGGCTCGTCGATCGACCGGAGGTGAGTCACCTGCGCCTGGCCGCGCACCTCGGCCTCGCCTTCGCGATCGCGATGTGGCTCCTGTGGCTCTTGTTCGACCTCCACTTCGCCCGAGCGCGCTTCGGTCGCGGCAGTGCACCCGGCCTCACCGTCTCCCTCGTCGCGCTTCTCGCGCTGCAGATCGCATACGGCGCCTTCATGGCGGGAACCCATGCGGGCATCCTGTTTCCGAGCTTCCCGGACATGAACGGCCACTACCTGCCCGGTGCCTTGTTCCCGGAGGGCCCGCTGCTCTCGACACTGATCCACAACCCGATCGCGATCCACTACGTGCATCGCGTGCTGGGCTTCGCGTTGCTCGGCCTGGGCGCCTTCGCCTGGTGGAGGTTGCGAGCGAGATCGAACGAGGTCACATGGGTGTGCGACCAGTTCCTGGTCGTCCTCTTCGTGCAGTTCGTGCTGGGCGCGCTCGCAGCGCTGTATCAGGCGCCGCTCCCACTCTCGCTGATCCATCAGTCCGGGGCCTTCGCGACCGCCTGCAGCACCCTCCTCCTCGTCCATCACGCAGCCCGCCTCGAACCCGCTGATCGGGGCTAGACTCCGAAGCCGCTCGCCGAATCACGCAAGGAGAAAGAACCCATGGCCCCCGTATCGATCCTCGGTGGATATCAATCCGACTTCGCCCGCGTGTTGCAACGCGAGGGACAGGAGATCGCCGATCTGGTTCGCGAGGTCGTCGAAGGCACGTTGAGTTCGGCGGGTGTCGCCGCGGAACAGGTCGAGACCATCCACGTCGGCAACGCCTTCGGCCAGCTCTACACCGGCCAGGGCCACCTGGGTGCCATGCCGGCGACGGTGATCCCCGAACTCTGGGGCGTGCCCGCGATGCGACACGAAGCTGCGTGCGCCTCCGGTTCGCTTGCCACCCTGGCCGCTGCCGCGGAGATCGAAGCGGGCCGCTACGACTGCGCGCTCGTGCTCGGCGTCGAGCAGGAGAAGACGATGCCCGGCGCCCAGGCGGCGCAGACCCAGGAAGCCGCGGCGTGGGTGGGTCACGAAACCGGGAGCGACGAGCCGATCTGGCCCCGCATGTTCGATCAGGTGGCCGATCAATACGACAAGCGCTTCGGCATCGACGAAGTCCACCTGCGCGCGATCGGCGAACTCAACCTCAACAACGCGCGCGCCAACCCCAACGCGCAGACCCGCGGTTGGAAACTCACTCCCGAGAGCTTCGCGGCCGACGACGAGGCGAACCCGCGCGTGGTCGGGCGACTGCGACGCAACGATTGCTGCCAGATCACCGACGGAGGCGCGGGCATCGTGCTCGTGAGCGATCGCTGGCTCGCCGAGCACCGGCCGAGCGGTGCCGACGCGCGGATTGCGGGTTGGGGTCATCGCACGGTCGGTCTCCCGATGGAACAGAAGTTCGAACGCAAGGACTCCGGGCCCTACGTCATGCCCCACGTGCACGAGGCGATCATCGATGCCTTCGCGCGCGCCGAGATCACCGGTGTCGAAGGCCTCGACGCGATCGAAACCCACGACTGCATGACGCCCTCGGAGTACATGGCGATCGACCACTTCGGCATCACGGCCCCCGGCGAGAGCTTCAAGGCGATCGAAAGCGGTGAGATCGCGCGCGGCGGCCGCATCCCCGTGAACCCGAGTGGCGGATTGATCGGCGGCGGACATCCTGTGGGTGCGACCGGGATCCGCATGCTCGTCGACGCCGTCGCACAGGTGAGTGATCGCGCGGGCGACTATCAGATCGAGGGAGCGAACCGGGTCGCCACCCTGAACATCGGTGGCAGTACGGCGACGACGGTGAGCTTCGTCGTCGAACGCGGCTAACCGCAGCAAGGAGAAGCACATGGGTCGACTCGACGGAAAGGTCGCGATCATCACCGGGGCGGCCCGCGGCCAGGGCGCCGTCGAAGCGCAGCTCTTCGCCCAGGAGGGCGCAAAGGTGGTGCTCACCGACGTCCTCGATGCCGAGGGCAAGGAAACCACCGCCAGCATCGGCGACGCCGCCCTCTTCTGTCGCCACGACGTGAGCAACGAAGCGGCCTGGGCCGAGGTGGTGAGCGCTGCCACGGGCGCGTTCGGCAAGGTCGACATCCTCGTCAACAACGCGGGCATCCTCCACATGGCGCCGATGCTCGAGACCGAACTCGCCGACTACATGCGCGTGATCGAGGTCAACCAGGTGAGTTGCTTCCTCGGCATGAAGGCGGTTGCCGAGCCGATGCAGCAGGCCGGCGGCGGCTCGATCGTCAACATCGCCTCGATCGCGGGGCTCACCGGCACGCGGGGGCTCGTGGCCTACACGGCGAGCAAGTTCGCGATGCGGGGCATGACGAAGGTCGCGGCCCTCGAACTCGGGCCCATGGGCATCCGCGTCAACTCGGTGCATCCCGGCGGCGTCGCAACGCCGATGGTCGGCATGGAAGTCGGTCAGCAGGTGCCGATCGAAGGCGGCCCCGGCTTCACCGGCCAACCCATCCCGCGCATCGGCCAGGCCGACGAGATCGCGCGCATGGCGCTCTTCCTCGCCAGCGACGAAGCGTCCTACTGCACCGGGAGCGAGTACGTCGTCGACGGTGGCCTGACGGCCGGCCCCACGACCGTCCCGAGCGACGCGATCGAAGAGGTCGAGTAGCGAAGGCGATTTCTTCTTCGGCTACTTGCTCTTCGGCCAGCCGAAGAAGCTGCGCTTCTTGATGAGGCGCGCCACTTCGTCGGGCACCGCAGCCTCCCACCCCTTCTCCCCCGCGCTGATCTGCTTCAGCAGCTCGCGAGAGAAGATGTGGAGGCACTCCTCGTTGTAGCACTCGAGCTGGCGGATCATGTTGCGCTCGACGAGGTACTTGTAGAGGTGGGTGAGGTGCTTCGGCACCTTCAGGTTCTTCACCTTGAGTTTCTGCCCCGTGTCCGGATCGAGCAGCGGGTAGACGTAGAGGCGAAGCTGGTTCTGGAAGAGGCGCCCGAAGGATTCGAGGATGCCGCCATCGAGTTCGGTGTAGTGCGACTCGTTGAAGAGTTCGCTCACACTCGCGGCTCCCATCGTCACGCCGATCGGCTTGTCGGTGTAGCGGCGGAAGTAACTCCCCAGTCGCCAATACTGGAAGTAGTCCGAAACCAGAACCACCTTGCCGACCGCGCTCAGCAGGTCGACCCGCGCCAGGAAGTCGCTGATGTCGATGTCTCCCTCGGCCATCAGGTTGTTCATGGTGATTTCCATCAGCTCGACGATGTTGTCCTGATCGACGTCATCGGAACCGGCGAACTCTTCGCGGGCCGCGCGAATCATGTCGAGATTCACGTGGCTCACCGGGCGGAAGCTCCCGCGCTCGACCAGGATGGGCTTCTTGCGCAACGCCGCCTCGGGCTCGATTACCTTTCCGTCGGGACCGAACATCGCCGCCTTGCTGAGCCCGAGCTGCACGAGGCGCAGGCTCATCGCGCGATGATCGACGTGTCGAAACTCGATGCCCGAGAACTCGATCATGTCGATCTCGATGCGATCGGTCGTGAGGTTGTCGAGCAGGCTCTCGAGCAGGACCTCGGGCTGGTGGAAGAGGAAGCTCGCGCCATAGACGAGGTTCACCCCGACGATGCCGAGCGCTTCCTGCTGAAGGGTCGCCTCGCTATCCTTCATCAACAGGTGGATCACGATCTGGTTGTCTTCGTCGCCCGGGCGGCTCTGGAAGCGGATGCCGAGCCAGCCGTGACAGCGATTGGTGCCGCGGTAGTTCTGGGCCACGACCGTGTTGGCGAAGGCGAAGAAGGCCGAGCGATCCCCCCGATGATCCTTGAGACGTTCGATACACAGCCGGTGCTCGCGATCGAGCATCGCGTCTAGACGTTCCCGCGACACATAGCGATCGCATTCGCCATAGATCGCGTCACTCACCTGCATGTCGTAGGCCGAGATCGTCTTCGCGATCGTTCCCGCCGCGCCACCAACGCGGAAGAACCAGCGGGCCACTTCCTGACCGGCACCGATCTCCGCAAAGGTTCCGTAACGCTGGGGATCGAGGTTCACCTGCAGCGCTTTCTGGTGGGTATCGGTCGCCTTTTCGCGCAGTATCACTTTCGTCGTGCTCCCGGGGCCAGGCGTGCGACGGTCATGGCTCCCAACGAAGCCAGCGCACGCGATGCTCGTTTCGAGATAACGTCGAAACGCCGCGTCGACTCGATGGGGACAACACCCCAATGTCGTGGAGTCAGGAGCTCTGGTTCGCTTCGCTGGATATCTCGCCCACGCGAACCGACGAGCCCTGCACCACAGCAGCCGGCAAGACCTCCACCCAGATCTCGCCCTCGTCTGTGGAAACGCGATAGCGATCGGCGGGCACGACACCACCGGGGTGCGCGCGGTTGGGGTGCGCGACGCGAATGCGGAAATTCCCCTCCGCGTCGGCTTCGGCGACTTCCTCGTAGACGAAAGCCCGCCCGTCGCGGGTCGTGCACTCGAGTTCGGCCCGCACGAGACTGCGCGGTTCGGCGCGTCCTTCGAGCATGGCCCCGGGGACGTACTCGAAGATCTTGTAGGCGGGCTGCGTCGTGCCTTCGAGGGGCGCGGTCTCGTGAACGAAGCGGAAGCGCCCTGTGCGCGAACCGCCGAAGCGGAAGAGCCGTTTGGCCATCGCGCGCGACTCGCGCGCAGACGCGATCACGACGTAGCGCACGGCGAGTTCGTCGAGGATCGGGGCCGCAGCCTCCGGTGAAGCGTCGAAGAAGCTGCGCGCCCGCACGAAGTGATCCCGTCCGAGGTCGTCGCCGAAGTTCCCGATCACGGCCGGACGTCGCGCACCGTAGGTGATGAAGTGCCCCTCACCCCAACGCGCGAGGACGCCGTACTCGGGGGCCACGGCCGCGTCCAGGTAACCCGACGTCTCGGGGGTGTGCTCGCGCAGCCAGTTCACGAGCACTCGCCGCGCGCGACTCGTTTCGAGGCGCGGATTCGTCGCAGCTGTTTCGCTACCGGGGTCACTCGCAAGCAACCGAAGCGGCCCGCGATAGAAGGCGAGACTGGGAAGCAGGAACACGATGCAGATCAAGGCACCGATCCGGCGCCCATGTGATTCACCCCGCCACCACCGTTCGACGACGGCGCTCACCGCCAGCGCCATGGTGAGGGCCATCCAGACGGAGAAGCTGTTGAAGAAGCGCTTCTGCAAGAGCGTGAACGCGAACAACACCGCCGCCCAACCGAGGGCGATCCACACGACGCCTCGACGCTCGTCTTCCCGGGCACGCCACGCGAGCCAGGCCGCCGCGAGGGGGAAGAGGTAGACGAACAACGAGAGGCGAGAGGTCGCAACCGCCGTCGTGAAGCGACCGTGCAGGGTAAAGAGCGGAACCGACTCGCCCACCATGGCCTGGAAGGCGTCGGTCCTCCCGAGCCACTGCGACGAGTCGCGCACGCTCGCGGCGAGTTCGGGAATGACGACGAAGCTCGCAACCACGAACGCAACGCCGATCGCGAGGGCCAGCGCGACACGCGACATCGTCGACGCATCACCGCGCCGGTGATCCACGGTGGCCGCCACCCACGCCGAGAGTCCCACCACCCCGAAGAACCAGGGCTGGAAGTTCGTGAGCACGACCGCGCTATAGGGTCCCCACTGCGGCCAGGTGTTGCCGAGCGAAGCGGGCGCCACCACGACGAACGCCACCGCACAGGCCAACGCGACATGGCGGAGCAATGCGTTTCGCATCGCTGCATCGCCACTCGTCACGCCGCCGAGGAGCAGCGCGGCCAGTGCGAGTGACACGTGAAGCACGGCGCCGGGCCAGATCAGGAGGTTCAGCGCAAGAACGATCCCCAACCCCGACGCAATGCGGAGATCGCCCTTCCCCTCTGCCGCCGAGGAGTAGACACGAAGCGCCAGCGCCAGAGCCAGCGTCGAAGTGAACGCGACCGCAGCGTGGTGATCCACGAAACCCAGTTGCGAGTACCAGTAGTGCGCCGGCAACAACGCGAGCACGAACGCCGCAAGGTGCGCCACCCCCGCCCCGAAGTGCGCGCGCGCGATGCGATGCAGCAGGTAGACCGTGGCCGCACCCAGCAGCGGCGGAACGAATACGATCACCCGCTCGACCGAGGTCGGATCATCCGCCAGCCCGAACGGCCAGAGGCACGCCGCGATCAACCAGTCGAAGGTCTGCGGCCAGATCGCCTTGGCGCCGGCGGGGAAGTTCAGATAGCGGTCGAAATCGAGGGTGCCGGGAAAGGCCGCGAGGTCGTAGAGGATGCGGCGCGCGTGGTAGTAGGCATCGGAGTCGGTGAAGTGGACCCCGCCCCCGGCCCCATCGAGGAAGACCGTGCGCCACGGGAGCAGGCGGACCGCCAGCGCGAGGGCCACAAAGGCGAACGCCGGAGCACGGCTCGCCCGCAATGCGCCCCCCGCGTCAGCCTCACCCGTCACGACTTCAACTCCATCGATTGCGCCGAGAAGGCCTCCGAATTGTTGCGCTTCGTCCCGCTACGGACGCACGTGCGATGGTATCTTCGGCTTCTCACGGACCCAACCATGGCCCCAAGCTGCATCGTTCAAGCTGAGTTCCTCGTCTGCCCGGGCGGCCTGTGCATCCCGACCGAGGGTGCGCTGCGCATCGAGGACGTCCGCGGCGTCCCGTACGTGATCGGCCACTCGACCTGGCAGCGCTGTGACTCGTGGGCCGACGCCGCCCGCCAGCTCGCCGAGCGCATCGACGGCCTCGATCCCCATGCCCTGGCCAACGATGCCCTGCTCGATGGCGATCCGCTGGGCGCGGGCGACTTCGCCTGAAACAGCAGCCGATTTCAGCAGGTAACCCAACTGCTGTGAATCAAGGTTCTCGCGAGTTTTTTCCCTCGCTTGAGATCATCGCTTTTCATAGCACCAAAGGCCCGGTTGCTATGTCATACTGATGCACCGATTGGCTTGCGCCCAAGCTGATATCAAGACCCGGAAATAAAGAAACACGGAAATAAGGAAAACACGGAAACAAGGAACGACGAAATGGCAGGGAAACGCAAGGCCAGCGCCAAGGACTTCTGGAGCAAGATGCTCTCCGCGCAGAAGGTGAAACGCATCCTGGAAAAGCGCGGCTGGGACGCCGAGGCCTTCCGCAAGGACTACGAATCCGACACCAATCGCGGGCCGCGACGCGCCACCCGCCCGAGCGATCGCGAAATCAACGCCGTCGAGGCGTTCCTCAAGAGCGGTGACTACCCGCAGCTACTGAGCGCGCTCAGCACGCGAAGTCGCCCCAAGGCCGATGCCGCAATTCGCCGCGTGGTGGCGTGGAAGGGACAGGGCGGCACGAAGCCGGCGCGACGCAAGTAGCCGCGTTCCTCCCAGCACGCCATTACGTCGCTTTGGCGAAGTGATCCCCGAGCCACGCGATGATGTCGGCGGATTCGTGCATCCACCGCACCTCTCCGTCCTCGGACTCGATTCGCAGACATGGTACGGTGGTGCGCCCCGTCGCGTCGACCAACTCCGCAAGACGTTCGGGGTCGCGCATCACGTCGCGCGACTCGACCTCCCGGCCGATCTGCGCCAGGAAGGCGCGCACCCGCCTGCAGAAGGGGCAGGTGGCAAACTCGTAGAGGGAGAGGTTCACGGCGTCACTCATCGTCTGACCATCGTCTGGCGGGCCCGGCAACTTAGCCCGCATGGGGCGTCGAGAAACCCGCGCCCGCGTCGGAACTCCGACGCCCCCGGGCCCGGCCCCGCCGCACGAGATGGCGGGGCGCGTTCGCGTAAATCCCCGTTCTCCTTGAGGGTTTGAAGGGCTTCTCCCCGGCCGGGCCGGGCGGCACGCGCACTGCACTCGCATGCCGCCATGGATCACGAAATCGAGTGCAGCGAAATCGGCCTGAGGCGCGACGATCTCACCTCGGACCTCACCTCGGACCTCACCTCGGACCTGACCTGCGACGACGAGACGGACTTCGTCGACCTGATCCTCTGCGCGACGGAACTCTCCGAGGACGAGGGCGAAGTGCGAGATCTCGTCGACGTCCTGTTCGAACGACACGGCGAAGAACTCGCCGATCTGCGGTTGAGCCGGTTCAGCTAGCATCCGGCCGCGGCACGAGTAGCGCCCGCGGCAGGAGCACGTCATTCCGGATCATCGACCGCCGGGTCTCATTCTCTACCGCTATCTCGCGCGTGAGGTGGCCGGGCCGACGCTGTTCTCGCTGTTCGGCCTCACTGGCGTGGTGCTGACGAAGGAGCTGCTCGGCTACTCCGACCTCGTGATCAATCGCGGCCTCGGCGCCGAAGCCGTGCTGCAGATCGCGTTCTTCCAGATCGTTCCCCTGCTCACCCTGGTCTTTCCCCTCGCGGTCTTGATGGGGGTGTTGATCGCGCTGGGACGCCTCGGCGCCGATCTCGAGATCCTCGTCCTCGAAACCCTCGGTGTGCGCGCCACGCGCCTCGCGGGGCCGGTGGGCCTGCTCGCCATCGTGCTGGCGTGTGTCTGCCTGTGGCTTTCACTCGTGGCCGCGCCCTGGGCGAGTCGCTCCCTCGACGAAGCCCTGCTCGCGATGTCGCGCGAAAACCCCGCTGCCCAGATGCGCGCGGGCAAGGTGAATCGCTTCGGCGATTGGCGTCTGCAGGCGCGCGAAGTGTCGGCCCGCGGCGACAAGCTCAAGAACGTGTTGCTCTGGATGCCGTCGCTCGGCGACACCGTCTTTGCACAGCGCGGCACCCTCACGGCCAACGACGAGGGCGGCATCGACATGATGCTCGAGGATGGTCGCGCCTTCCTCGAGCCGCGTTCCGGTCCGCGTCACCTCGAGTTCGAAACCCTCTCTGCGACACTTCCCGATAGCTCGCGCCCGATCGAACGCGAAGATTCGGAGCAGCTCCAGGGCATGACCCTCGGCCAACTCGCCGAGCGCGCCCGGAGCGAAGTCGAAAGCAGAAGCCGCTACCCCGAACACCTCGTCGAATGGCATCGCCGCCTGGCCACGCCGGTCACCACGCTGATCTTCGGGCTGATTGCGATCCCGCTCTTCCTGACCCGCAAGGAGTATTCGCGTTCGGCGGGCGGCGTGTGGGGGCTGATCACGATCGTCTCGTACTTCGGGATGGTGCAGCTGGGTGATGGCTTGATCCAGGACGGGCGGCTGAGCCCCGCCATGGGGGTTTGGCTTCCCAACCTGATCATCGCGGCGATCGGCCTGTGGTTGTTCTCGACCATCGCGCGCAAGGGCGTATTCGGTCGCGAGATCGACCGCCAACGCGGCGGGCGCACACCGAAGCCCAAGCGACACTTCAAGGGGCCGCGCCGCTTTGCGCTGCAACGCTATGTCGCGGGGCGCTTCTTCCAGTTTGCCTTGCTGGCGTTCGGCGTCCTGCTCTCGGCGTATCTGTTGATCGACATTCTCGAACGTCTCAGCTGGTTCGCGAAGTACGATGCCACGGCCCTCGAAGTGGTGCGCTTCTACGGGGCGCGTGTGCCGCTGCTGGCCTCACGCGTGATCCCGATGAGCCTGTTGGTCGGCACCGCACTCACGGCAAGTCACCTCGCGGTGCAGGGCGAGTTGATGGGCATGCGCTCCTGCGGGATCCCCGCGCCGCGCGCCATGCTGCCCGTGTTGATCCTCTGCTCACTCGTGGTGCCGCTCTTCTTCGTGCTCAACAACGAGATCATTCCGCGCGCGAGTGCGCGGCAGGACGAAATCAAACGCAACGAGATCAAGGTGCGCAGCCCCGAGAAGGAATCGCGTCTCGCGATGTTGCGCGCCCAGAGACGGGGCCCACGCGCCCCCGTCTGGTATCGCGTGAGTGGACAGCTCTTCCAGGTGGGCAAGCTCGACGTCGAACGCGGCGTCGCAGAAGAAATCGCCATCTTCGAACTCGAGAAGAACGGTCTGCCCGTAGAGCGCACGGAAGCGGAATCCGCGCGCTACGTGGGCAAGGGCAACTGGCGACTCCACCAACCCCGCCACTTCGAACTCCACGACGATCGCTTCTACGAAACCGCCGCGAATCCCTTCGCGAAACTCGGCAAGGAAGTCCCCGCCGAGGTCGACACCATGCACTACAGCCTGGAACAACTCGCCGCCGAAATCCGCGAAGTCGAAGCCAACGACCTCGACGCCACCGCTCTCTGGGTCGACTACTACGGCAAGGTCGCCGCCCCCCTCGCCTGCATCATCCTGCCCGCAATCGTCCTCTTCTTCGCCGTGATGGGCCCCCCCTTCCCCACTTCCGCGACGACCCTCCTGGTAAGCGGAGCACTCGGCGTCGGCACCACTCTGATGAACGGAACCGGAGCCTCCCTCGGCTACGGCGGCGCAGTCCCACCCCTGGTCGCCGGCTGGGGACCCACGGGCATCCTCCTCGCCCTGGCCCTCGGCCTCGCACTCCGCGTCCGCAGCCAATCCCGCTAGACCACGACTCGTTCCCCCGACTGATACCGCACCAACGGCTCACACCCCGCCCGCAGCCCAAGCGCGAACCGTCCACGTTCCAACCGTCGAGCACGTGAGCGAGCATCACCTCGAAACCCTC
>JANQEL010000261.1 GCA_028278345.1 Myxococcota bacterium | reverse complement strand
AGCACGCGGATCTGCATCTCGGCGATGCGGCTGCCCATGCAGAAGTGCACGCCCCAGCCAAATGAGAGGTGGTGCTTCGAATCCTTGCGGTCGATGATGAACTCGTCCGGATTCTCGATGGCCGTCTCGTCGCGATTCGCCGAGACGTACCACATCACCACCTTGTCGCCCTTCTTGATCTGCTTGCCGCCGAGTTCCGTGTCGCGGGTCGCGGTGCGGCGCATGTGTGCGAGGGGTGTCTGCCAGCGGATGATCTCGTCCACCATCGAGGGGATCAGGCTCGGATCGTTGCGCAGCTTCTCGTACTGCTCGGGGTTCTGGTTCAGCGCCAGCACGCCCCCCGAGATCGAGTTGCGCGTCGTGTCGTTGCCGCCGACGATGAGCAGCACGAGGGTTCCCACGTAGGTCACCGGGTCGAAGGCGGGGTTCAACTCCTGGGTCGCCTCCGAGTTCGCGAGCGCCGTGATGAAGTCGAGGCTGCCGTCCTGCCGGCCCTTGCGCTCGTGCCAGAGCTTGGTGAAGACGTCGAGGCACTCGCGCATCGCATCGCGACGATCCTCCATCGTGAGGCCCAGGTCGGCCAGGCGATCGGGGCCGGCCGTTGCCATGTCGGACCAGTGCGTCAGCTTGCGACGGGTTTCGAAGTCGAAGTCGAACATCGTGGCCAGCATGCAGGTCGTGAGTTCGATCGACACTCGATCGACCCAATCGAAGGGCTCTCCGATCGGCAGGGAGTCGAGGATCTCGATCACCCTCTCGCGCACGATGGGCTCGAGCTTCTTCAGGTTGCGCGGAGAAGAAACGGGCTGCACGACCTTGCGGTGCGCCGTGTGGCGCGGGCCATCCATCGTGATGAAGCCGCTGTTGGCGCGGTCCATGTCTTCCGGCGCCGGCTCGAAGACCACGATGCCGGGTTCGGAGGAGAAGATCTCGGGGTTCTTCTCGACGTAGACGATGTCGTCGAACTTCGTGACCGACCAATAGGGCCCGAACTCGCTCTCCGGGCAGTGGTGAACGGGATCTTCCTTGCGAAGGCGTTCGAAGTAGCCCCAGAGCGTGTCGGTCGAGAAGAGTTCCCAATCGGCCGTCTGGATCTGATCGAGGGGGATCGAGTACGGGTCGGCCGTGGCCTGGCCCAGGGATTCGCGTATGGGGGGAGTCGATGCGGATTCAGCCATGGCGCGATTTTATCGCGCTCCGCCGTGCTCGTCGTCAGATCGCCGGCGGTGCGTAGCGCTCGATTTCGACCCTCCGAGCCTCGCGCATCTCTTCGTACGCGCTCACCCAGGCGAGCTGGACGATGGGACCTGCGACAAGGAGTTCCACTCCGAACGCGAGCGCGCCGACGAGATACAGCACGGTCGAGACGATCAGGAGAAGGAAGAGATCGAGCTTGTGACCGGTCGTGAGATCCCAGGCGTCGCGCAGGGCATCCACTGCGCTGCGATCGTCTTCCATCACGATCAGGAAGGCCGGCCAGAAGGCGAGACCGATGATGATGCCGGGAACGATCAAGAAGACGAGGCCGATCAGCGTCGCGAACATGTAGAGCAGATACACCACGAAGAGACCCGCGAACTTCTCCAACCCGGCGAACATGTCCGAGAAGACGACCGTTTCGTAGCCGCGCAGGAGTCTCGCCGTGGCCAGGTCGTATCCACCGGTGATCGGCCCCGAAAACACGAAGGCCACGACCAACAACAGGGAACCGATGGCTCCCTGGTCGGGATCGGCACTCCCCCCGCTCTCGATCAAGGTCGCGACGACCCAGATCGCGATCATGAAGCCCGGTCGCCGCGAGAACGCTTCCCATGCGGTCCGGAGCAGGTTCGGCGGAGACAGATCGGCGGTTCCCACGTGGGTTCTCCCCTGGGTTGGTCGAACGTGCGAAGCTCAGTCTACTGGAGGCGTGCGCGGATGAGGTCGGAAACGAGGCAGATCCAGGCACGGGGGTTCGAGTTCACGGCCGATGTCGCGGGCCCGAGCGATGGTGACCTCGTGCTGCTGCTTCACGGTTTCCCGCAAACGCGTCATACCTGGCGCGCCGAACTTCCCGCGCTCGACACCGCGGGCTTTCGCGCGTGTGCACCCGATCAACGCGGCTATTCGCCCGGCGCTCGACCTTCGGGCATCGACGCGTACGGGGTCGACGAGTTGGTGGCCGACGTGCTCGCCTTCGCAAACGCCTTCGAGCGCGAACGCTTTCATCTGGTCGGTCACGATTGGGGTGGGCAGGTCGCGTGGCTAACCGCCAGCCGGCACCCGGAGCGGGTGCGCTCGCTCGCGGTGCTATCGAGGCCACACCCCGCAGCGTTCGTGCGCGCAATGAAGGAAGACGCGGCGCAATCGAATCGCTCGGCCGACCACCGACGCTTCCAGGACGCTGACGCGGCCGACGCGCTGCTCGCCGACGGCGCGAGCCGCCTTCGCGCCGGGTTGGTCGCGCAGGGAATTCCCGAAGCCGATGTCGAGACCTACTTCTCGGTCCTCGGAGAACGCGACGCCCTCGACGCGGCGATCCACTGGTACCGCGCCGCGGGTGGGCGGGGGCTTCGTGCGAATGACGTCCCCGCCGTCGAAGTCCCGACGCTCTACATCTGGGGCAACGCCGATGCCACCGTCGGTCGCCTCGCCGCCGAGGCGACGGCCGAGTTCGTCGAGGCGCCCTACCGCTTCGTCGAACTCCCGGGCTTGGGCCACTTCATCACGGACCAATCGCCTCGAGCGTTTCCGCCTCTCCTGCTCGCGCACCTCGAGCGACACGCGGAGAGTTGAACCGCTCGACCGGAACCCGGGGCTACGGGACGGCCCCACCCTCTTCGAGCCACTTCGCACATTCGGGCGTCAAGACGCGATCCCGCGCCGCTTCGTAGAGCGCGAGATCCGACTCCGTCAACAGGCTCTTCCAGCGACCATTGGTGCCCTTGTGGAAGAAGGTGTCCGCACCCCCCTCCCAGATCATGCCCTTCAGGTCTGCCTTCTGACTCGTCTCCTTCGCCCGCGCCTTCACGTTCGCGAAAGTGGTTTCTTCGACGATGCGGGCGTGATGCTCGGGTGACAGGGCCTCGCCCACGAAGTCGGCGATCTCACTGACCGCCGCGCCCAGATCCTTCAGCAGGTCGGCGTAGTGGAGGAAGTGGAAGTTGGGGAGATGGCGATAGGGCCAGTAGCTGGCGGTGTGCGCGAGGTTCCCCCAGAACGGGTACCCCTCGCTCTCCCACTCGAACCATCCTCGCGTCATCCAATCGCGCCAGACCTCTCGCGGATCTTCCGGACACCTCGGCAACGGGTCGCCCACGATGTCCGGCGCATTCATCATCTTCATCGCGAGGTCGGTGTAGTTCGAATAGTGGTTGTAGAACGACATGAAGACGTCGCGCGCGTCGCGCGCCACGATCAGGTATCGGACTTCGGGGTAGTAGGGAAGACCATCGAGGGGAAGATGGCTCTTGATGAAGCGCCGCCCCTCGATGCCGTCGAGATACGCGGCCAGGTCGTTGCCGGGGACCGGCCGAAAGCGCGCATCGGGCCACGGCGCCACCGCATCGAACTCGGGCGGATCCGGTCGCATCCCGTAGAACATCTGATAGAGGATCTGCTGGGTCCAGGTCGTCCCCGCCTTGTATGACGTGGTGACGATCACATCACCCTCACGAGGCCGATACGCATCCCAACGCGTCGAGTCGAGGTGGTGGTTCTGGTAGACCCGGGTCACTTCCGGAAGGGAGCTGCTCATGAGTCGGTTCCGAGGGATCTTCTACTACGGGTACTGTTTCGCGATTTCGGACTCGAGCAGCATCTTGAGCTGCATGTAGCCGAAGCTCTGGAGCGGCTTGCCGTTCACGAAGAAGCTCGGCGTCTTGTTGACACCGAGGGTGCGCCCATCGGCGAGGTCCTGCTCGATGATCTCGAGGAAGCGCGGATTGTTGGCGTCGCGCTGGAGCTTCGCGACATCGACGCCGGCGTAGGGCGCGAACTCCCAGAACTTCTCGGGTCGCGCCTGATGATGAACCGCCCACTGCGACTGCGACTGATACATCACGTCCAACACCTCGAAGAACTTGTCCTGCAACGCCGCCGCTTCGAGGATCTTCACCATCGCATCGGAACCCTTGTGGAAGGGCGCGTAACGCAGCACGAGTCGCACCCGATCGGGATGATCTTCGAGCAGCGACTTCACGTAGGGATCGAAGGCCCGGCACGTCTCGCACGCCGGATCGAAGAACTCGACGAGCACCACCTTCGCGTCGGCGGGCCCCTTCCCCTGCGAGTGCGGACGCTCGAGGGGCGAATCGATCGCTTTGGCGGCCTGCTCGATCCGCTCCGCCTGATCACTGCGATAGATCGCACTCGCCAGCACGAAGCTGAGCACGAGACCCACCACGGCGATCAGAACGATGTGAAGCCGCTTCATTGCGCCCCTCTCCTTTTCAACCACACGAGCAGCCCCGTGACACTCGCAAACACGAGCAGCGAAAGCATGGGGATCGAGACGAAGCCGAACAACGCGAGCTGGGCTTCGGAGCACGATACCCCCTGGCGACAGGGCGCAGCGCTCTCGGGGATCACCCCGAGCTGAAGCCCCAGGTGATAGATCGCCACCGCCGCACCGATCACGGCGAGGGGAAGCGCGTAACGCACGACGCCGCGATCGAAGGGAATGAGCCCGAAGAGCAGGATGATCGCGAGGGGGAACATGAAGATGCGCTGCACCCAGCAGAGGGTGCATGGTGGCAGTTCCATCACCTCGCTGAAGAAGAGACTTCCCAGCGTTGCACCCGCCACGAGCAACCAGCAGACGAAGAGGATGATCCAATCGGGATCGGCGTCGCCCGAGGCCTCAGCGTTCATTGACAAACCCATGCATTCCACGTTCCTTTCTAGCGGATGAGACCATTGCGGGGTACCGACATGCGCATCGCATTGAGCTTGTTTTCGAGCCTGTGGCTCGCCGGAGCGGCCGTCGCGGGCGGAGAGCTGCCCGATGCGCTCACGAAAGACCCCGTCCCCGACGGCCAGTTCCCTCCGGGCGTCGAAGAACTCACCTTCGAAAGCCACGGCGCGCGCCTTCCCGGACTCCTGTACCTGGCGAATGGAAAAGGCCCACACCCCACGGTGCTCCTGCTACACGGCCTGCCGGGAAACGAGAAGAGTCTCGACATCGCCCAGGCGGTGAGACGCGCGGGGTTCAACGCGATGTTCTTCCACTATCGCGGCGCCTGGGGGGCCGAGGGCGACTACCGCCTGACCGGGCTCGCCGACGATGTCGGGGCCGCCGTCGGCTACCTGCGAAGCCACGCCTCCCGATATCGCATCGATGCCGAGAAGATCTCGCTGCTCGGCCACTCGATGGGCGGCTTTGCGGCGCTCGCCTACGGCCAACGCGCGAGTGATGTCGCGTGCGTGGGCGCGATGGCCCCCGCAAACCTCGGCGCGATCGCCGCAGGCATCGGCAGCGGTGACGAAGCCTCTCTGGGCTTTCTCGCCTACGCGGATTCCCTCTTCATGCTGGCGGGCTTCGACGGCGAGGAGATGCGCAAGGAACTGACCGCAGTTCCCGCATCGACCCTCGACACCCGTCTCTACGCACCCGGGTTGCGCGGCAAGTCGGTCTTCATGATCACGGGCGCCGAGGACGAGGTGCTGCCGCCGGCTTCCGTGTTCGATCCGGTGGTGGAAGCGTTCGCGAAAGATCCCGCGATCGACCTGGAGCACCACACGATCCCCGGCGACCATTCCTTTTCCCAGACGCGGATTCGGCTGACCCGCCTCGTCCTCGATTGGCTCGCGAGCGACTGCAGGTAGCATCACCGAAAGGAGGAAGTGAAGATGGGCGTTCGAAGCTGGCTCAAGCCCCGTATCCAGGATCTACTGATGCGCGGCATGAACGACCTGCGACCGGATACTGTCGGGCTCGCGAGTGGTGAAGTGCTCGAGGTCGGTTTCGGTACGGCGCTCAACCTGCGCTACTACGGTCCCGACGTGAAGCGGGTGACCGGCCTCGACCCCCTGGTCACCGATGGTGTGAAGGCGGTGGACCAGCGGATCGCGGATGCGCCCTTCCCGGTCGAACGGGCGGCGCTTCACGCAGACGGTGACCTGCCCTTCGATGCGGGGCGCTTCGATACGGTCGTCACGACCTGGACGCTCTGCTCGATCCCCGACCCCCAGGCCGCCCTCGAGGAGATGCGCCGCGTACTCAAACCGGGTGGACGCTACGTCTTCATCGAGCACGGGCGAAGCGACGAAGCCAGCACTTCGCGTTGGCAGGATCGCTTGAACCCGATATGGCTCGCGATCACCGGAGAGTGCAACATCAATCGCCGCATCGACGAGATCGTCGAACAGGGCGGTTTCGAACTCAGCGGGTTGGATCGCTTTCTCGGTCAGGGGCCGAAGATCTTCGCGAACCTCTACCGCGGCGTCGCGGTCAAGAGTTGAGTTCGTGATGCGACTCGTCGCGTGGGGTCTCGGCGCACTGGCTTTCGTGATCGGGGTTGCGGTCGGCTTCCTCGAAGTGCGCCAGCGGTCGGGGCAGGAACGCGCGCAGGAGGCGTTCGACTCGTATCTGCCGCCGCGCATGGGCGACTTCGGTGAGACGCGATCACTCACGATCACGCCACTGGTCGACTATCACACGGCGCGCGATGACCTGATCGGCGAGGTCGGTCTCTCCTATCTGGTCGAAACCGACACGCAGCGCATCCTCTTCGATGTCGCCCACAACGCGAATGGCGAATCGCCCTCCCCTCTCGAACACAACATGCAGACCCTCGGGATCGGGCTCGAGACCATCGACACCGTCTTCATCTCCCACAACCACCTCGATCACGTGGGCGGGGCCCACCGACAGCAGCAAGAGAGCTTCTCGATCGGCAACGACCAGCGGCCGTTCACCCATCCCGAAACCCGGGCATTCGTGCCGATCGCCATGACGTATCCCGGGCTTTCGCCCATCTTCGCAAGGGAACCGATGCAGGTGGGCCCCGGTGTCGCGACCACCGGCACCGTGCCGCGCCACCTCGTCGTCGGTTGGATCGACGAGCAATCCCTTGCCGTGAATGTCGCCGGGCTCGGGGTCGTGTTGATCGTGGGCTGCGGCCACCAACCGGTCCCGAACCTGCTGCGAAGATACGACCAGCTCTTCGACGAACCGCTGCACGGCATCATCGGCGGGCTGCACCTGCCGGTGCCCCAGGGCCGGCTCTTCATGGCGGGGCTCGACGTGCAGCGCATCTTCGCATCGGGGGACGGATTGTTCTCGCCCCTCACGATGGTCGAGATCGAAGAACAACTCGATCTATTGAAGGCGCGAGAACTCGGCGTGGTCGGGGTCGGCGGCCACGACAGCAGTGACGCCGTGATCGAACTCTTCGCGAAGGAGTTCGGCACCGCCTATCGCTACGTACGTGTCGGCGAGCCGATCGTCATCGGCGCTGGTGTTTGATCAATCGAGATCGCCCGGCTCCGAACCCGTCGTCGTCGGGAGGCCTTCGCCCACCCACTCCGCGAGCGAACCGTCGTAGACGCTGACGTCCTGCTTTCCCACCATCAGGCAGGCCACCGCACTCACCGTCGCCGAGATGCCGCCACCGCAGTAGGAGATCACCTTCTCGTCGCCGAGGTAGCCCCCTTCGTCGAGGGCCGAACGAAGCTTGTCGAGGGTGGGATAGCGCTCTTCGGGTGCGATCTCGTTGAAGGGTTTGTTGGTCGAGCCCGTGATGTGCCCGTGCTTCGCGTAGGGCACCGCGTCCGTTCCCTCGTAGAACGGCACCGGCAGTGCGTTGATGGTGCAGACGCCGCGATCGCCGATCGCGCGATGCACATCTTCTCTGCTGGCGATCATCTCGGGGCGAAGAGCCGTCTCGAAGCTCTCGGCCGCATAGCTCGCCTCCCCCGCTTCTTCGGCGCCGCCATGGGTTCGCCAGGCCTCGAAGCCCCCATTGAGGATACGCACGTTCTCGTGCCCCGCGTAGCGCAGCACCCAGAAGGCCCGAGTCGCCCACATCAACATGCCGGTCGAGTAGAGCACGACCGGATGCTCGCGGTGGATCCCGAGCCCGCCGATGGCCGACGCCAGGCTCACCTCGTCGGGCAGCATGTACATGTAGGGCGAACTCTCGTCGGAGAGCTTCAGATGATCGAAGAAGGCCGCCCCGGGGATGTGGGCTTCGAGGTAGAGCTCCCGCGCGGTCTTCTCCTCGTGGTCGAAGAGCACGGTGGCGTCGAAGAGCCGAAGCGCGGGGGTCCCGAGAAGCGACGACAACTCGTCGGCTTCGATCAGGAAATCGTGGCTCGCCATGATTCGATCTCCCTTCGTTCTTCCTTCGGTTCAATGCACTTTGAAGGGTGCACCGAGTTGCCCCCACCAGGAACTCGGCAGGTCGTCGTGCTCGATCCCGATCTCGGCGGGCGCTTCGCGCTCGGGGTCGCGGTAGCGCGTGCCGAACACGACGTCCCAGAACAGGAAGTTGCTGCCGTAGTTGTTGTTCGCCTCGGCGACCGATACCGAGTGATGCCAACGGTGCATCTCGCCGACGCTGAAGATCCAGCTGAGCGGTCCGAGCTTGAAGTCGATGTTCGCATGCTGGTAGAGCCCGACCACCGCGTTGGTGAGTGAGACCAGCGCGAGGACCGCCTCCCCTGCACCGAGCAGCGCCATCGGGATCACGTTGACGAACCCGCGAAAGGCGATCTCGACCGGATGCGCCCGCGTCGCGTTCAACCAGTAGAGCCGCTTCGGGTTGTGGTGGATCGCGTGGAAGCGCCAGAGCCACGGGATCTCGTGCATCAGACGATGCGGCCAGTAGTCGAACGCTTCGACCACCACGCAGGCCAGCAGCAGCTGGGCGAGCAGCGACCACTCGGTGGGCCACAGACCGATCCCGAAGGCCTCGGAGATCGCCACGCCGATCACCACGCAGGCCACGCGCACGAACGGCTCGATCAGCGCATTCACTCCGAGGAAGGTCGGCAGATACGCGAGGTCGGCCGCGAGATCCCCCTTCGAGTGATTCCAATCGGGAACGAACGGCTGGATGCGCTCGAACGACGCCACGATCACGAGGCTCGCCAGGGTGCCGAAGCCCACCACCGCGCCGGTCGGGACCCCTTGGCCCAGGGCGTAGATCGCCCCCCCGAGTACTCCGCCGACGGTCAGCGGGAAGATCAGCCACACACTCGCACTGCGCATGTAGCGAAGATGGCGGATCGCCTTTCGACTTCCAAGTGGATCGTGCAAGCTCGGTTGCTCGCCGCGATCTCGACCGCGCCATGGAGGACTGATTCATGTCGAAAGAAGAAGCCAACAAGGCGCTGATGCGTCGCTGGTACGACGAGATGTGGGCCAACCTCGATTTCGATCTGATTCCCCAGCTTGCCGGCCCCACCTACACCCGCCACGACATCCGCGGAACTCGCGCCGTCAGCGCCGAGGAGTACCGCGACGAAGTCCTCCCGCTGAAGGGCCAGTGGACGATCTCCGACTTCAAATACTTCCTGATGGCCGAGGGCGACTTCGTGACCGCGATCGGCTCGTGGAAGATCAACGGGCAGATGCAGTGGGATTGGGTGCAGACCTTCCGCGTCGCCGACGGGAAGCTCGTCGAGACCTGGCTCCCCGCCATGGCGACCGAAGGCCGGTGGGCCCTCGACGAGATCCCCGGCTAGGCGCTCGTATTCCCGCGCGTCCGCCCGACCCGCGGATCGCCTGGGTTACGGTTGAGTGCACGCCATTCCCCACGCGCACGGAGGATCGATCCAATGAGCGCACTCCTCTCTCGCATCCACGAGCAGTACTCGAAGTGGTCGCCGCGTTCGGCCGAACTGGGAAAGGAAGCGCGCGCGGTCTTCCCGGGCGGGGACACCCGCATGAGCGCCCACTACGGCCCCTATCCCCTCTTCATGGAGAGCGCATCCGGGGCGCGATTGATCGACGTCGACGGCCATGAACTCGTCGACTTCATGAACAACTTCACCGCGCTGATCCACGGCCACGCCCACCCCGACGTGGTGAAGGCCGTTTCGGAACAGATGCTACGCGGCTCTGCGCACGCCGCTCCGACAATGAGCCAGATCGAACTCGCGCGCCTGATCCAGCAGCGCGTGCCCTCGATCGAACAGCTGCGCTTCACGGCTTCGGGCAGCGAAGCCACGCTGATGACCCTGCGCTGCGCTCGCGCCTTCACCGGACGCGACGTCGTGATGAAGATGGAAGGCGGCTATCACGGAAGCTACGAGCTTGCCGAAGCGAGCCTGGTCCCGATTCCCGGCCAGGCCGGCCCGCCCGAAGCGCCGGCGATCCTCCCCATCGACGCCAGCAACTCGGCCAGCCTCTTCGACGATGTCGTGATCTGCCCCTACAACGATCCCGAAGCGGCACGCAACCTGATCGCGAAACACGCCGATCGCCTGGCCGCCGTGATCGTCGAACCCGTGCTCGGAAGCCTCGGCATGGTGCCGGCGACTCGCGAGTTCCTGCAGACGCTTCGCGAAGCCACGGCCGCGCACGATGTCCTGCTCGTCTTCGACGAGGTGATCACCTTCCGACTCGGTCTGGGAGGCGCGCAGAGCGAACACGGCATCGTCCCCGACCTCACCGCGCTGGGGAAGATCATCGGCGGCGGGCTCCCCATCGGCGCGTTCGGGGGAAGAGAAGAACTGCTGCGTGTCTTCCACCCCGATGAACGACAGCCCGTGATGCACTCGAGCACCTTCAGCGGCAATGCGGTTTCGATGGCGGCCGGCCTCGCCGCCATGGAACGGGTCGACGCGTCGGTGATCGATCACATCGGTCGCCTCGGCGACCGTTTGCGCGCGGGTTTCGATCGCGTCTTCGAGCGCGTCGGCGTGCGCGGATGTGCGACGGGTGCGGGCTCACTCACGAACCTCCACTTCAAGCGAGGCAACATTTCGAACTCGCGCGACACCCTGGCGGGCATCATCGCCGCCGGCCCGGTGAGCGCCGCGCTGCATCTCACGATGCTCGAACGGGGCGTCTTCAGCGCGAGCCGGCACATGTACTGCGCGTCGTCCGCGATGCAGGAGAGCGACGTCGACCTCGCCATCGACGCCCTCGAAGATGCCCTCGAGCATCTGCTCCCCGATCTCCGCGAAGAGGCTCCGCAACTCCTCGCCTGACCGCGCACGACCCACATCCGAAGAACGACACAGGAGAAAGGTTTCGCAATGCCCGGACCGCTTACAGGCTTCAAGATCATCGAGATGGTGGGCATCGGCCCGGCCCCCTTCGGCTCCATGGTGCTGGCCGACCTCGGCGCCGAGGTCCTGCGCATCGATCGCGTGGGCGGCGGCAGCTTCCTGAGCGGGGGTGGCGGGCCGGCCGACGTGCTCGGCCGCAATCGCAAGAGCGCATCGATCAACATCAAGGACCCCCGTGGCGTCGAAGCCGTCCTCGATCTCGTCGAGCACGCCGATGGCTTCATCGAGGGGCTGCGTCCAGGAGTGATGGAACGCCTCGGCCTCGGCCCCGACGTCTGCCGCGCGCGCAATCCGAAGCTGGTGTACGGACGCATGACGGGCTGGGGACAAGAAGGCACTTACAAGGACGATGTCGGCCACGACATCAACTACATCGCCATCACGGGCGCCCTCCACACCGTTGGTCGCCGGGGAGAACGCCCGACGCCCCCGGTCAACTACCTGGGCGACTTCGGCGGCGGCGGCCTGCTGCTGGCCTTCGGCATGGTGACGGCGCTGCTCGAACGCGAGCGTTCGGGGGAGGGCCAGGTGGTCGACGCCGCCATGTGCGACGGGGTGGCGTTGCTCTCCGCTTCGATCTTCGGTGCAGCTCAAGCGGGGTTCTGGAAGATGGAGCCGGG
>JANQEL010000252.1 GCA_028278345.1 Myxococcota bacterium | reverse complement strand
AGGCCCTTGCGCTCGGCGAGCAGCTGTTCGGCGTGCTTGATCACCGCGTTGTTGAACGCGCCCGCGAGGCCGCGATCGCTCGTCACGATGATCAGCTCGAGGTGCTTTGCCTCGCCGCGATCTTCGAACAGCGGGTGCTCGACCGTCACCATACCGCCCGCGACCTCCTCGAGGGTGCCGCGCATGCGTTCGGCGTAGGGCCGCGCGTTCTCGATGGCTTCCTGCGCTCGGCGAAGCTTCGCCGCCGCGACCATCTTCATGGCGCTCGTGATCTTCTGCGTGCTCTCGACGCTGGTGATCCGGCGCTTGATGTCCTTGAGACTCGGCACTTACGCAGCCTCGTCCGCGCGCTTGCCCGAAGGCGGCTGGAAGATGTCGGCGAACTGGTCGAGGGCCGCAATGAGCTTCTGCTCGGTCGCTTCCTCGAGCTTCCCGCTCGTGCGGATCTCGTCGAGGATGCTCGCATGGCTCGCCTTCATGTAGTCCTGCATTTCCTTCTCGTAGGCGAGGATGTCTTCCAGCTCGTAGGGGCGGATCCAGGAGTCGCGATCCTTCTGCGGCGTCGCCGCGTAGATCGAAACCACCTGTTCTTCCATCGCCATCGGCGAGTACTGGCTCTGCTTCAGCATCTCGACCTGGCGCTGACCGTTGGCGATCTGCTCCTGGGTCGCGGCGTCGAGGTCACTGCCGAACTGCGCGAAGGCCTCCATCTCGCGGTACTGCGCGAGGGAGAGCTTCAGCGTACCGGCGACGCTCTTCATCGCCTTCTCCTGCGCCGAACCGCCCACGCGCGACACCGAGAGACCCACGTTGATCGCAGGCCGGATGCCCGAGTTGAACAGATCCGTCTCGAGGAAGATCTGCCCGTCGGTAATCGAAATCACGTTGGTGGGGATGTAGGCCGACACGTCGCCCGCCTGGGTCTCGATGATCGGCAGCGCCGTGAGCGATCCGCCACCGAGCTCGTCGTTGAGCTTGCAGGCGCGTTCGAGCAGCCGCGAGTGGACGTAGAACACGTCGCCCGGGTAGGCCTCGCGCCCCGGCGGTCGGCGGAGCAGCAGCGAGAGCTGGCGATACGCAACAGCCTGCTTCGAGAGATCATCGTAGACGATGAGCGCGTGGCGACCGCTATCGCGGAAGTACTCGCCGATCGTGCAGCCCGAGTAGGGAGCGATGTACTGGAGCGGCGCCGGCTCGCTCGCCGTCGAAGCGACGACGATCGTGTAATCCATCGCGTCGTTCTGGGTGAGCTTCTCGACCACCTGGGCCACGGTGCTCTGCTTCTGGCCGATGGCCACGTAGATGCAGAGGACGTCCTTGCCCCTCTGGTTGATGATCGCGTCGACGGCGACGGCCGTCTTGCCCGTCTGGCGGTCGCCGATGATCAGCTCACGCTGCCCGCGACCGATCGGCACCATGGCGTCGATCGCCTTGATGCCCGTGGCGAGCGACTCGTGCACCGACTTGCGGGTCACGATTCCCGGGGCCTTGAGTTCGACCTGGCGAGTCTCGGTCGTTTCAATCGGGCCCTTACCGTCGATCGGCTGACCGAGGGCGTCGACCACGCGACCGAGCATCGCGTCGCCCACCGGCACCTCGATGATGCGGCCCGTGCGCTTCACCACGTCGCCTTCGCGAATGTTGTGCGCTTCGCCCATCACCGCGATGCCGACGTTGTCTTCTTCGAGGTTCAGCACCATGCCGCGCAGACCGCCGTCGAATTCGACGAGCTCGCCGGCCAGCGCGTTGTCGAGGCCGTAGACGCGTGCGATGCCGTCACCGGCAGAAAGGACGGTGCCGGTTTCGGCGACGTCGATCTCGCGATCGTATTCGCGGATCTCGCGCTTCAGGATGTCGGTGATCTCACCCGGTTTGATGTTCATGCTTTCAGGATCCCTTCATGAGATTGGCGCGCAGGCCTTGGATTTGCGCGCGGAGGCTGCCGTCGAACACCATGCCGCCGACCTCGGCGATGGCGCCGCCGATGAGGCTCGGGTCGACGCTGACGTCGACCTGCACTTCCTGGCCCATGCGCTCGCTGAGCGCGCGGCGCAGGCGGTCCTTGCGGCGATCGTCGAGCGGGCTTGCGGTGACGACCTTGGCGGTCACGAGCCCGGCGTCTTCATCGGCGAGGCGTTGGTATTCCTCGCGAATGCCGAAGAAGTCGAACAGGCGTCGTTGATCGATCAGGTAGGCGTAGAACGCCTTGACGGGGACGCTCACGTTCGCGAGTTCGCCGATCGCCTTGAGCACGCCCTTACGTTCCTTCACGGGGAAGAGCGGGGTCAAGAGCGCGCGGCGAAGCTCTTCGTTCTCTTCGAGGAGCGTCGCGAGCCCGTCGAGCTCGCCGCCCACCTCGCTCACGCGATGGTCTTC
The DNA here is from genome assembly GCA_028278345.1 of Myxococcota bacterium. GTDB lineage: Bacteria > Myxococcota_A > UBA9160 > UBA9160 > UBA4427 > DUBZ01. Next base: position 34,635 of record JANQEL010000252.1, on the reverse strand, counting down.
TTTGGCGATCTGGAAGAGTGCCCGCGCGTAGCGTCGGGCTGCGGCTGAACTCGGCACTCTCTAGCTCCCCGATCCATTCGCGCCTGGTTCGACGCTGGTGATGAATTCGTCCATCAGGCGATCGCGGTCGCGATCGTCGATCTGCTCGTCGAGCATGTTCTTCGCGAGATCCACCGCGAGGGTCGCGGCCTCTTCGCGAAGCTCGGCGTGGGCGCGGCGCAGCTCCTGGTCGATCGCGGCGACGGCATCGCTCTTGATGCGTTCGGCCGCGTCGTGGGCGCTCGCGATGATCTGCTCGCGCTCTTCCTGTGCGCGGCGGCGCGTGTCTTCGCGGATGGTGTCGACCTCCGCTTGAAGCTCGGCGAGCTTGCCCTGCCAATCGGCGAACTCGCGGCGCGAATCGCTCAGCAGTTTGTCCGCCGTCTTGATGTCGTTCTGGATCTCTTCGCGGCGATCGGCGAAGTAGGCGGTGATGGGCTTGCGGGCCACGTAGAAGATCACGCTCAGCAGGATCAGGAGGTTCACCGCCTGCCAGATGAGTTCCTGCATCTTGCCTTCGCCACCGCCGCTGGCCGCGAGGGCGGGCGTCGCGATGGCCAGCAGCGCAGTAGTAGATAGAAGGAAGAGCTTCGAGCTTCGGCGATTCATCATGAGAGCGACCGCCCGAGGATGCGTTCGGCCGCGACTTTGGCGAGATCGCGCGAAGCCGTTTCGAGGGTGGTGCGGGCTTCGCTGAGCGAGGCTTCGATCTCGGTGCGCGCGCGGCCCACTTCGTCTTCGCTCTCGGCGCGGGCGGCGCCGGTGATCGAGCCGTGTTCGGAACGCGCGGCTTCGAGTTGTTCCTTGCGCGCGCCTTCGGCTTCTTCGCGCGCCTGGCGAATGCCCTCGCGGTACTCGGCGGTGAGTTCTTCCGCCTTGGCGACCAGTTGCTTCGCCTCTTCGGTGGCGCCCGAGATCTTGGCGTCGCGCTCGTCCATCACGCGGAAGAGCGGTTGGAAGATCGCGGCGTTGAGCGGGAAGATCAGGATCACGAACGCGACGATCAGCGTGAGCAGGGTTGGTATCTCGGGGAAGATGACGAGCTCGGCTGCGGCCGCGGCGGGCTGCGCAATCATGAGTACGGCGAGTAACGCCGAAGACGCAAAGACGAACCGACCCAATACGGGCGCGATTCGCAGTCGCCGAGCGACGGCCAACCGGGACCTGCTTCGATTTGTCACCTGGTTTTTCTCTTTGTTTCGAGGGGATACGGCGAGGCGTGTGGATCGCTTCGGCTTCGTATCCGGGCTCTGCGGGGGCGGTATGCTCGCCCGTTGGGTTCGGTTGTCAGTGCGACAGATTGTTGCAGCGCCGGGGCTTTCGGCCCGGTTTGGCGCTGTGTTTCGGGTACTCGGGTTCTCGCAACCCGGACGGCCGACGCGGCCGTCGATCGCTTCAGGGCAGGCCGTGAACACCGGGCTGCCACGACGAATCGCGCTTCGAGTGGGCGCGGTGCGCGGCGATGGAACCGGCGGGCAGCGCAGCTTTCCTAAGAGGTTCCGTCCAGCGCTTCGAACAACGGCTGATCGCGGGCCGCGTGCGCGGCCCCACCCGCTCGTGAGAGCCGGGTTTCGAGCGGCGCCCATTCTTACATAGCCGCGGGCAGATTCAATAGATTCGCCCGCTCGAACGCGGGGTTATCCGCCTTCGTCCGAGGCGCCTGCCCGGCCGCGCGTGCGACAGCGGCCGGTCACTACGCATCCCTCTTCGGCGCTGAGTTCGCGGGTGGTGATGTCGCCGGTGACACGGGCCGTCTCGAGCAGCTCGACGCTGCGGCTCGCGTGGAGTTCGCCCTCGAACTGGCCGGCCACCACGATTTCGCGGGCCTCGATCCGCCCGGCGACGCGCGACTCGGCTCCCAGCTCGACGCGGTCGCGGGCGATGATGTCGCCCCTCACGGTGCCGTCGATCCGGGTGGCCCGGGGACACGAGAGATGCCCCTCGAAGCGGGCGCCGGAATCGACGGCAATGGCCACCTCGCCGACCGCGGCGTGGGTCGGCCTCGCCCGAGCAGCCGGGGGCGTGCCGCCACCGACGGTGCGGGCCGTGTAGCTCGAGGGGGTTGGCTGGGTCTGGCTCAATGGCCGCCTTCCATCAGGAGATTGACGATCCGGTTGAAATCGTCCTTCTCGAAGTACTCGATCTCGATCTTGCCGCGCTCGGCCCCGCCCACGATGCGGACACGGGTCTGGAACTGCCGCTGCAGGGTCTCGACGATAGGCGCCAGACTCGGATCGAGCACCGTCGACTCCTTGCGGGGCTTCCGGGGCTTGGTGCGGGTGACGGGCCCCGCGATCTCGCGGCCCAGCATCTCCGCCTCGCGCACCGAGAGCTTCTCGGCCAGCACCCGGTCGCGCAGGTGGCGGCGGCGCTCGGGGTTGCCCACCTGGAGCAGCGCCTTGGCGTGGCCCATCGAAAGACGCCCCTCCTCGATGTCCTGCTGGATCTCGCGGGAGAGATCGAGCAGGCGGAGGTGGTTCGCGATGCTCGAGCGATCCTTGCTGACCCGTTTGCCGACTTCGTCCTGCGTCGCCCCCGCTTCGACGAGAGCGAGGTAGGCGTGGGCGAGTTCGATCGGGTTCAGGTCCTGGCGCTGGACGTTTTCGATGATCGCGATCTCGAGGCGATCCTGGGTCGCGACGTCGGCCACGACTGCGGGGATCGTCTTCATCCCCGCCACCTGGGTGGCGCGCCAGCGGCGCTCACCGACGATCAGCTCGTAGCGCTCGCCGTTGCGTCGCACGACGACGGGCTGGAGAACACCGTGGCGCTTGATCGAATCGGCGAGTTCCTTCAGCTGGGCTTCGTCGAAGACGCGGCGCGGCTGTTCGGGGTTGGGGTCGATGTCGCTGACACGCAGAAGCGTAGGCCCGGTTGAACGCGGCTTCGTATCCGTCGCCGTTGGAGAAACTGGCGCAGAACGGTCGGAAACGGCCGAACGCGGCTCTGCGGCGGGGGGCGCGGGTTTCTTCGCTTCCTGGGTTCCGGCACCCGGAATCAGTGCACCAAGGCCTCGGCCCAGGGCGTTTCGGCGATTACTCATCGGAGGCTCCTCGTGTTTCGGGACTCGTCGGAGGGAGGATCGTGGTTTCCGGCTGTGAACTCGGGTTCACGGCCGCCTGTTTCAGCAAGAGCTCTTCGGCGAGCTTCAGGTACGCGACCGCGCCGCGCGAATGGATGTCGTAGAGCAGGATGGGTTTGCCGTGGCTCGGCGCTTCGCTCAGGCGAACGTTTCGCGGGATGCGCGTGCGATAGACCTTGTCGCCGAAGTGTTGGCGCACTTCGCTCTCGACCTGGCGCGCCAGGTTGTTTCGCATGTCGACCATGGTGAGCACGATGCCTTCGAGTTCGAGGCGCGGGTTCAACTGGTCGCGCACCAGGTCGCGGGTCTCCATCAAGCGGGCGAGGCCTTCGAGGGCGTAGTACTCGCACTGGAGCGGGATCAGGATCGAGTCGGCGGCGGTAAGCGCGTTGAGGGTCAGGATGCCGAGCGAAGGCGGGCAATCGATGATGATGAAGTCGTACTCGTTGCGCGCGTCGGCGACGGCCCGGTCGAGGTGGATGGCGCGGTCTTCCTGGGCGGCGAGCTCGATCTCGGCGCCGACGAGATCCGGGCCGGCGGGGAGGAGCTGGAGACTCTCGAGTTCCGTCTGGACCACGGCCTCCTTGATCGCGACCTCACCGATCAGGGCGTCGTAGACTTGACGTTGCGGATTCACCACACCATAGGCGCTCGAGGCGTTCCCCTGGGGGTCGAGGTCGATCAGGAGCGTGCGGCGCTCCGAAACCCCCAGGCAGGCCGCCAGGTTGACCGCGGTGGTGGTCTTCCCGACGCCGCCCTTCTGGTTCACGACGGCGATGACGCGGCACGGCGGGCGGGCGGCAAGCGGCCGCGCGGGCGCGTCGGCAGGCTGAGCGGAGGAAGAAGGGTCCATCGCGCGTATCCTCGTGGGAACCCGGTCGCGCTGAAAAGGGGGGAGCGACCGATGAGGGGCACGAGCCCAGCGGGCCTACGCGGCCCGGACCTCTTCACCCCTCGCGCCTTACTTATCACACGCGCATTCCCAAAGCCCGACGAGTTGCGGCCGAGTTGCGTGAAAAGCGCACCCGAAGGCGCCGAGAAGCGGGCCGGATCAGCGAGATGCGGATATCAGGCCGATTCGGTGGCGTCGGAGTCGCGCTGGGCGAACCAGACCCGCCGCTCGAGTTCGAGCTCCGGGACGCGGTAGGTGCGAACCTCGGCGCCCGAGAAGCCAGGCGGGTTCGCGGGCGGGGACCCCATGGATTCGGGCGTCCCCGGGATCGCGATCCAGCCGCCCGGCCTGACCCAGGGCGAGAGGTAGTCGCGGGCCTGGCTGGGTTCGGCGAGTGCCTGGGCGACGGCGGCATCTCCGGGGCTGGGTTCGAGATCCTCGATCCGCGAATTCTCGATCTGGATGTTCTGGAGGCCGAGGGTCCGGACCACGGTCCGCTGGAACGAAACCCGGCGAGAACGGGCCTCCACCGACAAGAATTCTCGCTCGGGATGGAGGATCGCGATCGGGAGGTAGGGAAAGCCGGCCCCAGACCCCAGATCCGTGAGCTTCTCGAAACTGGGGAGAACCTGGAATAGCGCAATCGCGTCGAGAATCAGCCGCTGGGCGATCGCTTCCGGGCCCCGATGGGCGGTGAGGTTCATCCGCGGCGCCCAGTTCGAGAGCAGGATCGCCAGCTCCAGGAGCTGGTCGAGAATGCGCTTCGGGGGCACGACCCGCAGCGCTTCCGTTCCACGGGAAATCGACGCCCGTGCAGCTTCGATTTCCGCGCTAGAAGGCGTGCCGCTCAAGTCGCTGTGGTCCATGGGTTCCGTTCCCCGTGGAACACTCTGAGAATGTTCCCCGTGGAACATCACGAGAACGTTCCCCGTGGAACATTCCAGGTGCGGCCGACCTCCCGGACGAGCTGCTCAGCAGCCGCGTCCGGAGGGCGGAATCAGTCGCGATTCTCGGCGGCCTTGGTGGACTCGACCGCTTCCTCGTATTCGTCGGCGCCTTCCGGCACCACGACGACCTGGCGGTAGCGACCCTCTCCGACGCTCATCGTCGCCACCCCGTCCATGTCGCGGATGGTCATGTGGAGCACCCGGCGATCGCGGCCATTCATGGGGTCGAGTGCGACCGAACGGCCCGTGTCGCTCGCCCGGCCCGCGGCCCGGCGCGCCAGACGCTCGAGGAAGTCGGTGCGCTTCTCCGCATCGCCCTCGGCGTCGACCACGACGCGGGGTGCGTCATCCGAGTTCCGCATCGCGAACTGGTTGCCGAGAAGCTGCAGGGCATCGACCGCGCGGCCGTCGCCGGTCCCGAGCGCGAGGGCGGCTTCGCCCCGAAGTTCGTACACGCAGAAGTCGCCTTCGGCGGTTTCCGAGATGCGGAACCCTCCGAGCTTCATCCGCTCGACGATCCCGAGAATGAACTTTCCGACATCGCCCACTTCGCCTTCGACCGTGCCCTTCGACTCGGTCTTGGGGGCCTCGGCCTTGGCGGAAACTACTTCGCGATCGCGTTCGCGTTGTCGACCGCGGCCCCTATCTCCGCGATCTCGATCACGATCTCGGCCACCGCGCCCACCCCGATCGCGACCGCCTCGCTCGCGCCGGTCACCGCCGCGATCGCCAGAGTCGGCCTTCGGGGGCTTGGCGTTCTTCGGGACCGCGACCACGACGACGCGCGCGCCACTGCCGAAGACGTCCTCTCCGGGGGCTTCGACGATCTTGAGGTCGCCTTCCTCGGCACCGAAGAATCGGCACGCCTTGCCGACCGCTTCCTCGCGGTCGTCACCGACGAATTCGTTGGGCTCGTTCTTTGCGTCGTACATCGCTGGTCTGCCTCGCGCTTGAGTGGGAAAGATGGTGGTGGTGCTGGTGAATCACGACTCGCCGGCGGCGGCGCGCTGCTTGCGCACCCACAGCTGGTGCCCGATGCCGAGGAAGTTGGAGATCATCCAATACAGCACCAGGCCGGACGGAAACTGGTAGAAGAGCACGGTCATCATGATGGGCATGACGGTGGTCATCATGCGGGCCTGTACGGGATCCATGCCCGTCATGGGCGTCATCCGTTGCTGGATGAACATGCTGGCGCCCATCACGATGGGAAGAACGCGGATCGGGAGCCCAATGCCGGGCAGTGTGAAGAGTTCTTCCGGAGCCGAGAGGTCGTTGATCCAGAGGGCGAAGTCGGCATGGCGTAGCGCGATCGTGCTCTGCAGCGCGTAGAAGAGGCCGATGAAGACCGGGAACTGGAGCAGCATCGGGAAGCATCCCCCGAGGGGATTCACGCCTTCCTCCCGGTAGAGCTTCATCATGGCTTCCGACTGCTTCTGCCGGTCTTCCTTGTGCTTCTCCTGGATCTCCTTCAAGGCCGGCTGGAGTTCGCGCATGCGCTCCATCGACTTCATCTGCCGCTGCATGATCGGGAACGTCACGACGCGAACGATGATCGTGACGAGGATGATCGCGACACCGTAGTTCGGCCACACACCGTACAGCAGCGCGAGGAACCAGTGGAAGAAGCGCGTGAGCGGTTCGATCCACGACCAACCGAGATCGATCGAACGCTGCAGGCCCGGATGTACACTTTCGAGTGTCTCGGAAACCTTCGGGCCCATGTAGCCGCGGAAGTTTCGAACCACGACACCGCCATCCGGAATCTCGACGTCGGGATAGACGATGCGTGTCATCGCACGTTCACCGGAGACAACCGGTAGGAACGTCACTTCGGCCACGCTTGCGTTCTTCGCGCTCGGGATCAGCACTGAAAGGAAGTAGCGATTCGAAACACCCGCCCATTCGATCAAGCCCGAGGCTTGCGTGGGCCCTTCGTCGCCACCGCCGAGAAACGAGAAGAAACCCCCAGAACCGACGCTCTGGAGCATTTCCGTCTCGACTTCGTCGTTGGCGAGCATGATGAGTGATTGCTCGCGGAAGTCGTTCAGGTCGACGGTGGCGGCCGGCCAGACGAGATCGAGATCACTCGTGATCGCGCGGCCCGTTCGATTGCCCACTTCGAGTTCGACGTCGAACGCGTAACTCTCGGGGTCGAAGGTCAGTGTCTTGCGAACCTGGATGCCCGCGCGTTCATGGATGAAGACGACGCGCTCGCTGTTGCCGCCTTCGACCTGGAACACCGCATCGCCCAGGTTCCCGATGCCAAGACCTTCGAGCGGTGTCGCGAGGACCACGTTGTCGTCGGCATGGCTCGTCACGAGTTCGATCGGATCGGAGTCCTTGTCCGTCGAGATGCGATAGTCCTCGTGGAGCAACTTCCAACTCGAGATCCCGGCGCCGCGATTGTCGAGCTGCACGCGGAACAGGTCGCTCTCAAGACCACCTGTCCACGGTGCCACTTCGGGTGCCGGTGCGTCGCGAGCGACGCGATCGGCTGACGGCGGTTGCTCGGCGGCGGGTCGCTCGATACGCGTCACTTCGCCGGTCGGTTCCTCCCCCGGCCAATCGCTCCTCCCGCCCGGCGCCGTCCCGGCACCATCGCCCCCTGCCTCCGTTCGCGCAGCCTCCATCTCCTCGGGCGGCGGCATATGGGCCGCCTCCCAGGAGGACCACGCGCTCAGGACGAGCAGCGACAACGCGATAGCGAGGAGGGTATTGCGGTCCAAGGTCGGGCCTCAGGGAACGGGGTCGAAACCGCCGTCATGGAGGGGATGGCATTTACCCACACGACAGGTGGCAAGCCAGACACCGCGCACGGCACCATGGCGCTGGATCGCCTCGGCGGCGTAGTGGGAACAGGAGGGAGAAAAGCGGCAGCGGGGCGGCAGAACGCGGGATATCGATATCTGATAGATCCAGATTAGAAATATCAGAAACTTCGCTGGCAGCCGCCGGAGGAGGGTTTGCGGAGGTCTCATCGCTTCGTGCTCTCGGCGGCTTTGGCCATCAGCGCGCCGAGCTCCTCGCCGATTTGGCGGGTATCGAGGTCCCGGGCCCCGCGGCGCGCGATCACGACCAGGTCGGTCTCGCGCACCACCTCGTCTCGCGACTGGCGGAACCACTCTCGAATCGCACGCTTCACGCGGTTGCGGACCACGGCGTTCCCCACCTTTCGACTCACAGCCATTCCCAGGCGCGTCTTCGAAGGATGCCCGCCGCGCGCACGGCGGGCCGAAATCAGCCCCTCGTCGCGGGGTGCCAGGGAGACGGCGAAGTTCCTGGACGAGAGCCTTCGACCGCGGCGACGTGCGCGCGCATAGTCGCGCGCCGAAACCACTCGATCCGCCGGTCGGAACCTGGCGGCCCCCACCGTACTAGCCCTGCTTCGAGCCCACGGACACGGTGAGGCTCTTGCGCCCCTTCGCCCGCCGGCGCTTCAGGATGGCGCGTCCGGCCTTGGTGCTCATGCGGCTGCGGAAACCGTGCTTCCGCTTTCTCTTGATTCGACTGGGCTGATAGGTTCGCTTCATCGTCCGTGCTCTTTTCTATGAATCGCGTGACGCTGCCGAATTCAGCGTCCTGGCGCCGATTTGAGGGGTCGGCGCGATGCGGTGATGGGTGGAGGATTGTGTTGCTGGATGACGAGGGGCCGAAACCCTCTCGCGTGATGCTTGACCGGGAACTCTCGATGACCTGAAGGACTTGCGACTCGGCCCGTCGGCTGCTCATGTGATCGCTCGTTCGACGACCCCGACGAGCGCTTCCGCACGGCTCCGGGATTTTCGGAACGCGGGAGATTATCCGCCGCGCAGGCCCGATGCAACGCTTACAACCACTGTTGCAGAAGGCCGAGAAACCCACCCTAGGCGCCCGAATTCGGCCGTTCCAGCCGACAAAAGCATCCGCTCGGATCGACCGACCGTGGTAAGATCCAGTCAAATCGGGGCGGTGAATTCCTTGGGGTTGGCTCGAAGGCTCCCTTTCGAAGCGATTTCCATCCATCTCATCAGGCATCGACATGTGGGGGGCCTGTCGTTGGATCGGAAAACTGCGGACCGCTTCCGTGGTTGGGTGGTTTTTGTCTGACTGTCGACCACCTCTCTCTACTCTCTCTCTTTAAAAAATTTTTGACCTCCAGTGAGAATTGAAGATGAAACTTTCGATCAACAAAGGCGAGCTTCAAACCGGTCTTTCACGCCTTCAGAGCATCGTGGAGAAACGCAACTCGATGCCGATTCTCGCCAACGTGTTGATCGAAGCGACCAAGGGTAAGGGCAAACAACCAGGCGGCCTCCAACTCGCAGCGACCGATCTCGAAGTCGGGATCCAGAGCAACCACGAAGCCGATGTGAAGACGGCCGGTGGCGTCACGGTTTCGGCGAAGAAGCTCTTCGAGATCGTGCGCGAACTTCCCGACGAAGACATCCACCTCGAAGCGACGGCGAACGCGTACCTCGAGATCCAATGCGCGCGCAGCAACTTCACCCTCGCAGGCACCTCGACCGAGGAGTATCCGACGCTTCCGAGTTTCACTCCCGAGAAGACGGCAAGCGTTGCAGCGCCAACGCTCGGCCTGATGATCGAACGCACGATGTACGCCGCTTCGGTGGACGAGACCCGGTACAATCTCAACGGCGTCTATTTCGAGGTTCTCGACGAGCCTGGACGCATTCGCATGGTGGCCACCGACGGCCACCGCCTGGCCACCGTCGACCGCACGCTTTCGGATGACAGCCTCGGCCTCGACAACGGGGTCATTATCCCGCGCAAGGGTCTCGGTGAACTCAAGAAGCTGATCGACGAAGACGACGCCGACGAGATCGATCTCGCCTTCGAGGGCAACAATGGCCTGGCGCGCAAGGGCGCCGTGACGCTCGTGATGCGCCTGATCGAAGGCGACTTCCCGAACTACAGCCAGGTGCTGCCGAAGAAGATCGAGAAGAATGTGGTGATCCCCAGCGAGGAACTCAGCAAGGCGCTGCGACGGGTCGCGTTGCTCAGCAGTGAGCGCAGCAAGGCGGTGAAGCTCGAGTTCTCGGATGGCCGCCTCACCATCAGCTCGAACAACCCCGATCTCGGCGACGCGCGCGAAGAGCTCGATATCGACTATGCGGGCGAGGATCTCGCGATCGGCTTCAACGCCAAGTACCTGCTCGACGCGCTTTCGACCCTGAAGGCGAAGGAGGTCCGCTTTGGCCTCCAGAACGAACTCGCCCCGGCGCAGTTCGTGCCGACCGACGACGACGACACCCTCGCAGTCGTGATGCCCATGCGGGTCTGATCGGGCGGCCCCAGCGGGCGGATTCTCGGGGTGGATCGAGCGGCCGGACACGGCTCTTTTCGGGTCGTCGATGGGCCTCGAATCGGGGCCGCGCGGGGGCCCTTCCCGAGCCCTCGCCGCGCCGCATCAAAATCGACGTTCCTAGAGTCTTTACGCAGACTTACCGTTTCACTACCCTGCTCGTTGGCCGCCGCCTCTGCGGCCGAGTCGGCCGACCGGAAACCCCGGTACCGACACCGGACAGGACGCCGGGTAGACAGCGTGCCCACCCCGCTGGATCGAACGATCCGATGCCCGATCGACAGTGCCCGAGCTGCGTCACAAGAGTCGCAAGACAGTGAAGAGACGCAGCGATGAAGCGTCGAAGCCTCGTCGAAAACCAACTCGACATATAGAGAAACAAGAACACCGGGAAACACACGCGTGACCTACGACGCCAGTTCGATCGAGGTTCTCGAAGGCCTCGAGCCGGTTCGCAAGCGACCGGCCATGTACATCGGAACGACGGGCCCCGCCGGCCTGCATCACCTCGTCTACGAGGTCGTCGACAACTCGATCGACGAAGCGCTGGCGGGCTTCTGCAAGGAGATCGAGATCACCCTGCACGCCGATGGCAGTGTGAGCATTCAAGACGATGGACGCGGCATTCCGGTCGATACACACCCCTCTGAAGATCGCTCTGCGGCCGAGGTCGTGCTCACCACCCTCCACGCCGGCGGCAAGTTCGACGAGAGCAGCTACAAGGTTTCCGGCGGTCTCCACGGCGTCGGCATCTCGGTCGTGAACGCACTCTCGACGCACCTCGAGCTCACGATCAAGCGCCAGGGGCATGTCTGGCACCAGAAGTACGAACGCGGCTTCGCCACCTGTCCCCTCGAAAAGATCGGCGATACCGACGAGACGGGCACCCAGATCAAGTTCAGCCCCGACTCTCAGATCTTCCCTTCCGTCGACTTCTCCTTCGACGTTCTCTCCCAGCGCCTGCGCGAACTCTCCTTCCTGAATGCGGGCGTGCGCATCCTGATCGTCGACGAGCGCGACGACAAGAAGCACGACTTCTGTTACGAGGGCGGCATCCGTTCTTTCGTCGAGCATCTCAACAAGAACAAGACGCCGCTCCACGACGAGACGATCTACATCTCGGGCGAGCGCACCTTCGACGATCACGGCCGCACCGTGCCCGTCACCGTCGAGATCGCGCTGCAGTACAACGACTCCTACAACGAGAGCGTCTTCTCGTTCGCCAACAATATCAACACGGTCGAAGGCGGGAGCCACCTCGTCGGCTTCCGCACGGCGCTCACGCGCACGATCAACCGCTATCTGGCGAGCCAGGCGAAGGGCAACAAGGGTCAGCCCGAAAGCGTCTCGGGTGATGATCTTCGCGAAGGCCTCACGGCCGTCGTCTCGGTGAAGCTCCCGCAGCCCGAGTTCGAAGGGCAGACGAAGGCGAAGCTCGGCACGAGCGAGGTACGCGGCATCGTCGAAGGCATCGTGTACGCCGAGCTCTCGAGCTTCCTCGAAGAGAACCCGCGCATTTCGAAGCCGATCGTGGCCAAGATGGTCGAGGCCGCGAAGGCGCGTGAGGCGGCCCGCAAGGCGCGCGATCTGGCGCGACGCAAGGGCGCTCTCGCCGACTTCAGCCTGCCGGGCAAGCTCGCCGACTGCCAGGAGCGCGATCCCGAGAAGTGCGAACTCTTCATCGTCGAGGGCGATTCGGCGGGCGGCACCGCGAAGCAGGGTCGCTCGCGCGAGACCCAGGCCATCCTGCCCATCCGCGGCAAGATCCTGAACGTCGAACGCGCGCGCCTCGATCGCATGCTCGCGAGCGCCGAGATCCAGGCCATCATCGCGGCGCTGGGCTGCGGCATCGGCCCGGATTTCGACGCCAGCAAGGCGCGCTACCACAAAGTCGTCATCATGACGGACGCCGATGTCGACGGCAGTCACATCCGCACCCTGCTGCTCACCTTCTTCTACCGACAGATGCGCGGGCTGATCGAAGAGGGATACCTCTACATCGCCCAGCCGCCGCTCTTCCGCGCCCAGCGCAAGAAGAAGGTCGTCTACCTCAAGGACGAACCCGCCCTCGAGACCTACCTGCTCGACCTCGCCCTCGAGAGCGCGCAGGTGACGGCCGGCGGGAATCCGATCTCGAGTGACGACCTGGCCGCCATCTTCGAACGCGCGAGCGAGTACAAGAAGGGCCTCGATCGCTTCGCCGTACGGATGTACGACGAGCGTGTGGTGAATGCGCTGGTGCGCGCCGGCTATTCGGAAGACGACGAACTCACCAATCCGGAAACGCTGATGAGCGTAGTCGCGCCGAAGATCCAGGCCGAGTTCGCGAAGATCGACCCCGAAGCCGAACACATCGAGTTCAGCACTGAGGGCGGCAACGGCGAAGGGGCCGCGCGGCTCGTGGCAGCGACGCGGCGCTCCGGCGTCGAGCATCGCCTCGTGGTCGACAGCGAACTCATGTCGGGCAACGACATGCATCGTCTGACGCGCCTGCATCGCGAGATCAACGAGATCGCACCGGCGCCGTATCACCTCGAAGTCGGCGAAGGCGAAGACGCCGTCGTCGAGAGCTACGACGGCGCCGAAGTGCTGCTCGAAGCCGTGCTCGACATCGGCCGCAAGGGCATCTCGATCCAGCGCTACAAGGGCCTCGGCGAGATGAACCCCGAGCAGCTCGCCGAAACCACGATGAACCCCGAAAACCGCGTGCTGTGCCAGGTGCGCGTCGACGACGCGGTCGAGGCCGACGAGGTCTTCACCACCCTGATGGGCGACGTCGTCGAACCGCGCCGCCGCTTCATCGAAGACAACGCGCTGAACGTCGAGAACCTCGACGTCTAGATTTGTGAGGCCGAGGATCCCGTGAGCGACGATCCCAACGCACCGAACGAGTACGAAGAACCCGAAGGCGGCGGCACGCCGCCGGGTGACGGCAACCTGACGCCGATCAATATCGAAGACGAGGTGAGGAGCTCCTTCCTCGCCTACTCGATGAGCGTGATCATCAGCCGCGCGCTGCCCGATGTGCGCGACGGCTTGAAGCCGGTGCACCGCCGCATCCTCTACGCGATGCAGCAGGAAGGCCTGCTTCCGAACCGGCGCTACAGCAAGAGCGCCGGTGTCGTGGGCGAGGTGCTGAAGCACTACCACCCCCACGGCGACTCCGCGGTCTACGACTCGATGGTCCGCATGGCGCAGGAGTTCTCGCTCCGGTACCCGCTCGTCGACGGCCAGGGGAATTTCGGGTCGATCGACGGCGATCCCGCCGCGGCCTACCGCTACACCGAAGCCCGGCTCGCGGCCCTGGCGCAGGAGATGCTGCGCGACATCGATCGCGAGACGGTCGACTTCCAGCCCAACTTCGACGGGCAGATGGAAGAGCCCATCGTGCTGCCGGCGCGGCTCCCGAACCTGCTCGCCAACGGTTCTTCGGGCATCGCGGTTGGCATGGCGACCAACATCCCGCCCCACAACCTGCGCGAGCTCGGCGCGGCGCTGATCCATCAGGCGCGTCACCCGAACTGCCCCGTCGACGAAATCATCGAGCGCCTGCCCGGCCCCGACTTTCCAACGGGTGCCCTGCTTTGCGGCACGGACGGCGTGCGCAGCTACTACCAGAGCGGTCGCGGCCACCTGACGCTCCGGGCGCGCACCGAGTTCGAGGAGACCAAGCGCGGCGAACGCATCGTGGTCACCGAGATCCCCTACCAGGTGAACAAGAGCGCCCTGCTCGAACGCATGGCGGACCTGGTGCGCGAAGGGCGCGTCGAAGGCATCACCGATCTGCGCGACGAGAGCTCGCGCGAAGGCATGCGGATCGTGGTCGAGCTGCGCCGCGACGCGAACCGCGACGTCATCCTGAACCAGCTCTTCAAGATGACGCCCCTGCAGACCACCTTCGGCGTGAACCTGCTCGCCCTGGTGAACGGTCGCCCCGAGACGCTGCCCATCCAGCAGTGCATGAACCACTTCATCAGCTTCCGCCGCGAAGTGGTGATCCGCCGCGCGATCTACGACCTCGCCCAGGCGGAAGCGCGAGCCCACATCCTCGAAGGCTTCGAGATCGCCCTCGACAACCTCGACGAGATCATCGCGCTGATCCGCGCGAGCGCGACGGCGAACGACGCGCGCAACGAACTCATGACGCGCTTCGCGCTGAGCGAGCGGCAGGCCCAGGCGATCCTCGAGATGCGCCTGCGCGCGCTCACCCAGATGGAGCGCGACAAGATCCTCGAAGAACTCGCCGAGCTGCGACAGAAGATCGCGGATCTCAAGGAGCTGCTCGGCAGCGACGCCAAGATCCTCGACGTCGTCGTCGAAGAGATCGAAGAGGTCACGGAGAAGTACGGTGACGACCGCCGCACCGAGATCGTGGGTGCCATCGAGGGCATCAGCAACGAAGACCTGATCGTGGAAGAGGACATGGTCGTCACCCTCTCTCACCTCGGATACATCAAGCGCAACCCGATCACCCAGTACCGCGCGCAGCGGCGCGGCGGCAAGGGTTCGCGGGGCATGGCGACGCGCGACGAAGATTTCGTGCGCCACCTCTTCATCGCCTCGACCCACGCCTACGTGCTCTTCTTCACGAACAAGGGGCGCGTGCACTGGATCAAGGTCCATGCCCTTCCCCAGCTCGGGCGCGCGGCGAAGGGCAAGGCGATCGTCAACGTGCTCAACCTGCAGCCGGACGAAGTGGTGCAGACCATGCTGCCGGTGCGCGACTTCAACGACGTCGATGGCGACTACATCCTGCTCAGTACGCGCAACGGGTCGATCAAGAAGACGGCGCTCTCGCAGTTCGCGAACCCGCGGCGCGCGGGCATCATCGCGATCAACTTGAGCGATGACGACGAGCTGATCGGAGCCGGCCGCACCAACGGCGAGAACGAAGTCATCATCGCGACGAGCGGCGGCAAGTCGATCCGCTTCCCCGAGAGCGACGTACGCCCGATGGGGCGCAGTGCGGGTGGTGTGCGCGGCATCGCGCTCGGCAGCGGCGATCGCGTCGTCGGGATGGAGATCCTCTCCCCCGGCGCCTCGATCCTCACCGTCACCCGCAACGGCTACGGCAAGCGCACCCCCCTCGACGACTACCGCATCCAGAAGCGCGGCGGTCAGGGGATCATCGGCATCCGCGCCAACGAGCGAAACGGCGAGGTCGTGGGCGTCGAACAGGTGGTCGACAGCGACGAGATCATGCTGATCACCAGCGGCGGCAAGGTGCTGCGCTGCCCGGTCGACACCATCTCGACGATGGGTCGCGCGACCCAGGGCGTGCGCGTGATGAACCTCGACCCCGGCGAAGAGATCGTCTCCGTCGAGCGCCTGGTCGAGAGCACCGTCGACAACAACAACGACTGAGCAACCCGTTCGATGGGAGAGGTGGCGATGACGCTCGATCGTTCCCGCGCGCTGCTCGAGCGCGCCCTGCAGTCGATTCCGGGCGGCGTGAACTCGCCCGTTCGCGCCTACGGCTCGGTGGGGGGCACCCCGCCCTTCATCGCGCGCGGCAAGGGGAGTCGCATCTTCGACGTCGATGGCAACGAGTACATCGACTATGTGGGTTCGTGGGGGCCGCTGATCGTCGGCCACGCGAACCCCAAGGTGTTGCAGGCCCTGCGCGAGACCCTGCGCGAAGGCACGAGCTTCGGTGCGCCCACCGAGATCGAGATCGAACTCGCCGAAGAGGTCCGCAAGATCGTTCCGAGCATCGAGAAGGTGCGCATGGTGAGCAGTGGCACCGAGGCCACGCTCTCGGCGATTCGGCTCGCGCGCGGCGTCACGGGTCGCGATCGCATCCTCAAGTTCGAGGGTTGTTATCACGGCCATAGCGATGGCCTGCTGGTCGGCGCGGGGAGCGGTGTGGCAACGCTGGGCATCCCGGGTTCTCCCGGTGTTCCCAAGGCGATGACCGAGCTCACCGTGCAGGCCCCCTTCAACGACCTCGAAGCCGTGGTCGAGGCGTTCAAGCGTTGGGGCGACGATCTCGCCTGCGTGATCGTCGAACCGATCGCGGGCAACATGGGTTTCGTTCCGCCCCAGGAGGGTTTCCTCGAAGGCCTTCGCGAGCTGTGCACGCAGCACGGCGCGATCCTGATCTTCGACGAAGTGATGACGGGCTTCCGCGTTCACGCGGGTTGTGCGCAGACGCTCTTCGGAGTCACGCCCGATCTCACGTGTCTCGGCAAGGTCGTCGGTGGTGGCATGCCGGCCGCGGCCTATGGCGGACGTCGCGACCTGATGGAGCGCATCGCGCCCGAAGGCGACGTCTACCAGGCCGGGACGCTCTCGGGGAACCCGCTTGCGATGGCGGCGGGGCTCGCGACGCTTCGCCTGTTGCAACGCCGCGGGGTCTACACGCGGCTTGCGAAGCGCGCGGAGCAACTCACGACTGGCCTGGCCGATGCGGCGCGCGGCGCGGGCGTCGAGTTCTGCACGGGTTTCGCCGGTGGCATGCTGGGCTTCTTCTTCCACCCGGGCCCGGTGGTGAACTTCGCCGACGCGAAAAAGGCCAACCAGGAGCGCTTCGTGCGCTTCTTTGCCACGATGCTCGAAGGCGGCGTCTACCTCGCCCCCTCGGCCTTCGAGGCGGGCTTCGTCTCGACCGCGCACAGCGAGGCCGACATCGCGCAGACGATCGAGGTGGCGCGCGGCGCCTTCGAGGCCGCCGCTTCCGTCTAACGGGCCGGCTTCAGTGTGACGTCGAGTTCGTCGCCGACCTTGACGACGCCCTCTCGAGCGACCGTGAGATAGGTCCCGAACACGAGACCACTTCCGAAGCGTTCGCCCTTGGGGCGCCGGTGGAACCGGCCCAGCTCACGCAGGAGGTCGGACTTCTTGCGTTCACCCGTCTGTTGATCGGTCGTGACGATGATGCAGCGCTCGGCCACCGTCACTCCCTGGAGTTCCAGGGCGTCTGAGCCGACGGTGTCGATCCGCTCCTCGTCCCACGCATCGAGGCCTTCGATCACGATGTTCATCCGGAAGCGGTTCATCGGGACGGGTGTCTCGAGACGGGCGTTCAACGCATCGAGCGACGCGACGTTGCTGATCGAGATGGGCGAGACCGGGTAGAAGCGTGACTTGTCGGTTTCGTGGAGCCTCACGAAGTCGGGATGCGGCAGGTTCACCTTCCACGGTCTATCGGTGGTGACGAGGCGAACCTCTCGGCCGACGACATCGGAGAGCCAGCCCGCGACTTCGTCACCCTGGTCGGTCACTTCGAAGTGGTCGAGTACGTAGTTGCCCGCAGCGGTCTCGCCCGAACTCCGCCGGGTGTGCTCGAAATCGCCTTTCTCGGGGTGCACGAACTTCAAGCGGCTGGTTTCGCGATCCCATTGCACTCCCAGCCCGCCGAGCTGCGGTGCCTTGATCTGGTCGAGCGGCACGCCATCGGGCTCGAGCATCGAGAACAACCGGTCGTCGGCGAAACCCGCCTTCGTGATCACGGCCTCTTCGACGCGGGTTGCCTGGCACCCCTTGACCGGAAACATGCTGAGTTCTCGGACGCGGATTCGCTGATTCATCTTGTTTCTCCCTTGGACGGACCCGGGAACGCGGTGGCTTCGGGTCGTGAGACGAGAACGGCCGCTAGTCGACCGGGCTGAGTACGCGAGCGAGCGTGGCGATCACCTCGCTCGGCTTGTCGCGGTCGGCGGAAATGGCATGAACGCGGATATCGAGATCCGCCCCTCGGTACGCGCGCGTCAGTGCGTCCGCGTACTCGGTCGCCGACGCGAGGCAAAGAGAACCCGGCACCGACGGGCGCGAGTCGAACGGAACGACGATGACCGCGTAGGCCCCGAACCGGTCTTCGCGGGCGGCCTCGACGAGGTACTTCTCGAGGCGGGCGATGGCGGTGATGAACGACTCGACGGTTGCCGACATTGCGGCGCCCAGCGCATCGGGCCGAAGCGCGCGCACCGGAACTTCGGGAAGCGGTCTCGCGATGTGGATGAAGACGTTCAGGCAGTGGAAGTAGGCGGCCACCAGGTTCGTGAGGTCCCACCACGACACGACGTCGTCGCCTTCCAGCACATGGCTGAATACGTCATCGGGCTCGGCCAACCGGGCGATCGCTGCGTCGAGTTCATCCTCGTCCGCGTCGGCGGCAAGTAGCGACGCCCCGCCGCGTGCGAACTCCTCGAGCAGCGCCGAGCCGATCGGGCTCGCCGCGCCGGTGACCAGGAATCGGATCCCCTCGAGACTCTCCATGTCAGCTCCTCCGCGCCGCTTCGAGCGGTTGCGAGAGCAGTCTGGGGCGTGTCTCGTAGGAGTTCTCTCCGTATAATGACAATATATGTCGCAAAACCGTCAAAGTGCTCCGATGGTCCCGATCGCGCTGCCGGCGGCGGTCTTCGGCATGGCGGAGGAGCCCGAACCCGGCTTCTTCATCCCCCCGCACAAGCACGACACGCCGCAGTTGATCTACGCGAGCGAAGGCGTGATGACGGTCGAAACCGACGACGGCGCCTGGGTCGTGCCCCCTGAACGTGCGGTGTGGGTGCCCGTGCACGTGACGCACAGCATCCGCATGACGGGCAGCGTTCGCATGCGAACCCTCTACTTCGAGCCCGCGGCTGCTCCCCTGCGACGCGAACACTGCTGTGTCATCCAGGTTTCCGACCTTCTACGCGCCTGTATCGCGCGATTCTTCCAGTACTCCGCCACGTGGCCAGAAGGGGGTATCGAGGATCGTCTGGTGGCCGTGCTCTTCGACGAGTTGCAGGTCGCACCGACGGCGCCGCTCCATCTTCCGATGCCTCGAGATGCGCGCCTGCTCGGCGTGGCCGTGGCGTTCCGGGATGACACTTCGTTGCGTCGCACCGTAGGCGACTGGGCTCGGAGCGCGGGTACGAGCGAACGCACCTTCGAGCGACTGTGGTCGGCCGAAGTGGGTATGACCTTCGGCCGCTGGCAGAAGCAAGCGCGCCTGCTTCGTTCCCTCGAGGTCCTGGCCTCGGAGAAGTCGGTGACCGCGGCTGCGCTCGAGGTTGGCTTCGAGACCCCGAGTGCCTTCGTCGCGATGTTCCGGCGGGCGATGGGAACCACACCGGCCCGCTACTTCCGCGAGAGCGGGTAGCCGCGCGCCAGCGACAGCCGCGGGCTGCACCGGGGCGGCAAGATGCGCGCAGAACGGCCTCAGGGGCGGCACTCTCCAGCCCTACGCGAAAACCCTCAAGCGCGTTTTCGGGTGTTTCGAACAGTTCTGCGTCATGCAGAATCCGTCGCCGCGCCGCCCGTTCTTCGTCTTCGTTCTATCTATGTCCCTGGTCATCGTCGCCGCCTCCGCGAGCGCGCGTAGCGAAGCCCGCCCCGCCTGTGTGTTCTCGCCCGATGGCGTGGTGCTGCATCGTCCGGGTGGCGCGCCGTGCGGCAACGAAGAACGCGCCGAGCGGGTTCGGGTTCGCGCGCGCCAAACCGGCACCAAGACCGAGTTCGATGAATCGACCGCGATCCCGCCCGCCGATCCGATGGTGCCCGTCGACGTACTGCGCCTCGCCGGCAAGGGACCCTTCCTTCCCGCGAAGCCCGGTACCCGCGCTCTGTTTCGGCGCAGCTTGAAGCGCACCCTCTACGCGGGTCCCCACCTCTCGGCCAAGTTCCACTACCAGGGCGATCGCATCGAAGAGGTGTTCGCCGCATCGAAGGGCAAGGCGACGGCCGAGATCCGCGTGACCGATCGCCTGATGGGCGAGCGCGGCCTCGCCGACATCAGCGATACCCAACGCCACTACGTCGTGCCCGGCACGACGCGTTACGAACCCATCGCCTCCGAGATGGCGGTGCGGGGCAAGCGCGTGGTCGTACGCCAGCCCGAAGGCACGACCCCGATCATGAAGGGCGCCAAGCCGGGCAAGCCCTGGCCCGCGGGCGTCGAGGTGATCGACGGCCTCGCGTTCGAGCGCGAGGGCGAGGTGATGGGCGTGCAGGCGCTCGACACCCCGGCCGGCCGCTTCGAGCAGGTGCTCGTGGTCCGCTACACGGGCAAGCTGATGAAGCCCGGCCTCTCCCCCCTCGGCGATGGGGTGCGGGTGAAGGGTGGCCGCGTGGTCACGACCGAGTGGATCGCCCGCGGCGTTGGCCGCGTGCAGATCCGCCAGGAAGGCGAACTCGAACTCGGCCAGGTGGACGACATGCCCGGCCGCCTCACCTTCGAGAGTCTCGGCCAGCTCGATCAGCTCCAGCGCCCGGCCAGCCGGCGCACCTCGGACCTCCCGGCGGCTCCCGATCGCGGGGCCCGGGCCGAAAACCCGTGGCAGGGCAGTACCTTCGAACTCTCCCACGACCCCGCACTGCCGCTCGGGGCGCCGCTACCCGAGGAACTCGTCCGCTTCCGTAAGGACGGGGCCGTCGAGATCGTGGCCCAGGGCCGCCGCCTCGCCATGTGCCAGGCGAAGACCCACCCGAAGCAGAGCGACCTGCTCCGGCTCACCTGCCGCGACCTCGCGAGCGCCCAGGAGCTTCGCTTCGACTTCATCGCGAGTGCGGGCCGCCGCGTCCTGACGAGCGCGACCGGGAGCCAATACTCCCGCCAGAAGTAGGGCCACCCCGCCGCCCGACACCCCCACCGCGGGCTTCCCCGAGAGCGCGAACCAGGCCGCTCTGGCGACCCGTTCCGATCGCTCGCGCAGCGCCGTGCATCCCCGCAACCAATGGTTGCCATTGCGTTTCTCGGCCCGCAACCACGTTGGCGGGGGTATGGAGAAGGGCTAGGATGCCGCCGCCTCGAGGCCGGGTGTCGCGTTTTTCCGGCCGCGCGCGTGAGTTCTCCGCGCCCATCCCCGCCGCACTTCCCGCGGCAATCGAATCTGCCCGCATCGCGCGGGAGCACAGCAAGCCAACAAAGCGAACCACTGATCGCGCACGCAAGCTCGTTCGCGACCTTGGGAGTCGGCAAACGAAGCAGGGTCTCAACAAACAACAGTCCGCCAGTTATCAGGGTGCGATGGAGGCGGTGCTCGTCATCCCGATCGCGATCGGGATCGGGTGGTGGTGCGACCGACAGTTCGACTCGTCGCCCATTGGTTTGGCGGTGGGGAGCGTTCTCGGTTTCGCCGCGATGTTGTTGAGGGTCCTGCGCATGCGCCCGAGCGAAGCGGAACTCGAAGAAAACGCGGCGATCCCGCCCGCGCCCCCCGATCCGAGCGAAGAAGAAAGCGAAGACCAGAACCCAACCCCATGAAGCTCTACCCGGCTGAAAAAGTGAATCTCGGCCTCAGCGCCGGTGCAGTCGCGACGTCCCTCGCCGTGGCATCGCCGCTGTTCGCGGGTAGCGTGGCCGTGGGTGCGACGCTGGGAACGGTGAACTTCCGCTTCCTCCACACGACGGCCGAAGCCGTCTTCCAGGGTGCGGTGCAGAGTGGCACCTGGGTGGTGGTCCTTGCGTTCCGCCTCGCCCTCGTCTTTGCCGGCATCGTGGCGGCGATGTTGCTCGGTGCCGATGGCGTCGGCATGGCGATCGGCCTCTCGATCGTGATGCCCGCAACGGTGGCGGCGGCGGTGTGGCTCAGGCCCGCGAACGTTCCTACCGCGCCCGGCCCGGCCGTGGCCCCCGACGATCCGATCTGGGACGACTACTCGGTGTGGCGACCCAACCGCGAAGCCCGCCGCCGCGACGACGATGCCGCGACGCAGCACGAAAGCACGACTGTCCCTGAGACAGACGAGGAAGTTCCATGACCAGCATCTATCAGCCCCTCGAAGCCGTCGGGGTGAGTTTCGTCTTCCAGTCTGCCCTGCTTGCGGCGATCCTGCTCGGCCTCGCGGCCATGAGCGTGCGGAAGAAGCTCGCCACCGAGGACGGCGGCGTTCTCCCCGACGAGGGGGTCACACTTCGAAACCTGATCGAGGTGATCGTCATCCAGCTCGCCACCCTGTCGCGGGACATCATGGGTGAGAGCTGGCGCAAGCACTTCCCGATCGTGGGCACGATCTTCTTCTTCGTGCTCGTCTCGAACCTGATGGGCCTCGTGCCGTGGGTCGGTGGCTCGACCTCCGACGTCAACACCACGGCCGCCTGGGCGATCATTTCCTTCGTCTACTACAACTACTGCGGCATCCGTGAGCACGGCTTCAAGTACATCTATCAGTTCATGGGGCCGGTGCTGTGGCACCTGAAGATCGGCGATACGGAGTATCACGTCCGCGTGCTGGCTCCCTTCATGTTGCCTCTCGAGTTGCTGCTCCACCTCGCCCGCATCGTCAGCCTGGCGATTCGTCTGCTCGCGAACATGTTCGCCGATCACACCGTGGTCTCGGTCTTCATCGGCCTCGTGCCGATCGCGATCCCGGCGATCTTCATGGGCCTCGGTCTGCTCGTGAGCTTCCTGCAGGCGGTCGTCTTCTCGCTGCTCACCATGGTGTACATCGGCGCCGCACTCGAAGAGGCGCACTGATCCGCACTTCACGAAACGACACGAAACCCGACAGTTCGCGCACGCTACGCGTTCGGACCTGAACGACGTGCTCGATTGAACGGCCGGGGCAATCAAGCCCGGGCCTTTACACGAACCATCTGGAACCCAGGTTCCACCTCGAAGGAGAGAGTCATCATGAAGAAGTTTGCCAAGTTGTTGGTCTGGACCCTTGTTGCCGTCGTTCTGCCCGGCGTCGCGTTCGCGGCCGAGGGCGGTGAGAGCCTCGGGCCTGGCATCGGTGCCGGTCTTGCGGTCGGCATGGCGGGTCTCGGCTGCGGCATCGGCCAGGGCCTTACGGCGGGGAACACCTGCGCGGGTATCGCGCGCAACCCGGGCGCCGCGGGCGCGATGTTCACCAACTTCATTCTCGGCATGGTGCTCATCGAGTCGATTGCAATTTACGGCCTCCTGATCGCGTTCTTGCTGCTCCCCTAAGCGGTAAGAAGAGAACGACCCTCGAAACTCGTAGAGGGGTGAGAGCTGCGAACCCGGACTCGGCAACGAGTCCGGGTTTTCGCGTTTCTGGGGCTGGGCGTGTGTTTCCTCGCGGTGGATTCGAAATCGGGTCGCCCATGGGAGACAAGCCGAGGGATTCACCCCGTTACAATCTCCCGGCATACCATTTGCCTCCCCGGGCGACCCCCATCCTCGAACCCCCGGTCCCGTTAGAGGGGTTGTTCGGATGGCGTCCGAAGACGTGCACGGGGAAGGAGCAAGGGGTGTGCCACGCGCAGAGCCACGAATGGCCGGCGGATTCCACTGCGAATTCGCGCGTCGCTAGACTCGAAGCCACGAGCGCGTGCGAACGTGTGAAACGATGTACGGAGGCCATGTGGCGCGCGGATCACTGATCGTCTTCGAAGGGCTCGACGGTTGCGGGAAGTCGACGCAACTCGACCTGGTCTTCGATTGGATGCAGGCGCGCGGCCTCGACTGCGTGAAGACGCGCGAACCCACCGCTGGAGCCTGGGGCCAGCGCATTCGCGAGATGGCGCGCAGTGGCGAGCCGGTGGCGCGGGAAGACGAACTCGCCTGGTTCATGGAAGACCGGCGCGAGCACGTGCGCGACATGATCGAGCCCGCCCTCGAGCGCGGAACATTCGTCTTGTGCGACCGCTACTGGCTTTCGAGCGTGGCCTATCAGGGGGCACGGGGGCTCGATGCGGCGGAGATCCAACGCGCGAACGAAGCCGAATTTCCCGATCCCGACCTCGCGATCATCTTCGAGATCTCACCCGAGGAAGGCATGGCTCGCGTGAAGGCGCGCGGCGGTGTGGGGGAGCCCGTCTTCGAGGAAGTGGATTTCCAGCGGCGCGTACAGAAGGTCTTCGACTCCCTCGATCGCCCCTGGATCGTTCGCGTCGATGCGCGCGGAAGCATCGATGAGATTCACGAGCGCGTTCTCTCCGTCTTGACGGAGCGGGTGGTCAGGCCGGAATGACTACGCGTTCTGAAACGCCTCGCGCGCGGCCGCGAGGGTCTCGTGGCTTCCGATGTCGAACCAGCGCCCGGTGAACGGCGAGGCGAAGACGGCTTCTTCGCGGCACAGCCACTCGATGAAGTAGCCGGGGGCATCGGGGTTGCCGCCCTGCTCGAAGTAGCGTGCGAGCAGCCGCGGTAGCGCGGGCGGGAAGAAGTAGACCGCGATCGCGGCGTGTCGCCCTTCGGCGCGCTCGGGCTTTTCGGTGAAGCCGATCACGCGGCCGTCGGCGCCGAGCTTCACGTCGTTGTACGGGCTCGGCCCACCCACGTGGTCGACTTCTCGCACCAGGATGCGTGGTGCGGGGTTGGCGACGAACTCCCGTTGGATCGGACGCAGGTCGAGTTCCAGCAGGTTGTCACCCGCCGCGATCAGCCAATCATCATCGGCTTCGACTCCGAGCTGTTGCAGCACGAAGGCAATATCCCCGATGGCGCCGAGGCGGTCGTCTTCGCTGGTCGTACCGTCGTCGACGATGCGCAGCGGTACCGGGCAATCGTGGTCGGCCGCCCAGCGTTCGAAGTGTTCCGCGAAGCGGTGGTTGGTCACGACGGTGACGTCGCGCAGACCGTCGAGTTCGAGTACGCGGTCGAGCAGATGATCGAGGAGTGGTCGCCCGCCCACTTCGAGAAGTGGCTTCGGGCGATCGCGCGTCAGCGGGTAGAGCCGCGTGGCGTAGCCGGCGGCGAGCAGGATTGCCTTCATGCCTTCGCCTCTTCGCTGCTTCGCGACGAAGTTCCCGCTGCGACGAACTCGGGCCTCACGACGCGATAGCCCGCCGCTTCATAGGCCTTCACGAGATCGGCGAACTTCGTCGTTTCCCCCATCACGCCGACCACCGCGCCACCACTGCCCGTCTGCTTCACGCCACAGCCGCACCCTCGCCCGATGGCTACGAGCTCGCGGTTCGTTTCGGAGAGTTTCCAGATGGCTGCGCGCGTGTCGAAGTTGCGATCGACGAGTTCGGCGAATCCGGCGTGATCGCCGCGTTCGAGTCGCGTCATTCCGTCGTCGACGAGCTGCGGAAACACCGCCATGGCTTCGCGGACATCCGCATCTCCACGTTCGTATCTCTTCCGCACGTCGCTGTGCACGATGCTGGAAGCCTCTCCGCCGCGCGGGTCCCAGGCCACGAACATCTCGGGCAGCAGGGCGAGGTCGACTTGTCGGTGCTCGTGAGCCCCGAAGTCCATCCACATGCATCCCTCGTGGGTCTGGATGAGCCGATCCATCGGCCCGGCCGCGATGCCGAGCTCCTCGACTTCCGCCGCCAGCGCGAGTTCGGCGAGCTCGTCGTTCGAAAGCCTCTCACCGCACCAACCGAGGAGAGCCTGCAAGCACGCGATCGCGATCGCACTCGACCCCGAAAGCCCCACTTCGCGGGGGATGTCGGTTTCGTAGCCCATGCGAAGGCCCGCACTCATGTCGGTACTCGGGAAGCGGGCGACGAACCGCCGCAGCGCCGCGCGCAGCAACCGCTCGCCATCACGACCTTCCCCTTCCGCGATCGGTGCGACGAGTTCCGCGAAGCTCGCCCAACGAGCGACCTCCCCGTCGGGCGCTTCGATCTCCCAGCCTTCCGCCGCTTCGACCCACGCGCGCGCGGCGAAGTTGCCCAGGCTGAACGCGATGGCCTTGCCTCCGTACGCATCGGAGGGGTTACCGAGCAACCCCACGCGTGCATGGGCCTGCCCAACGACTCTGTTTCGCATGGCGCGAGACCCTATCGTGGAAGTGTGCGGGTGGGTAACTCACGCCCGATCCGGCTCGTATGAGGCGACGAGCCCCGTGTTCGCATCCAGCACACCGAGGTCGGATTCGAGATCCAGCGCATTCCCATCGAGAACCCGGCGGTCCAGTCATTCGTTGGTGCGATCTGTGCGCTGCTGCCGACGAAGGGATAGCCTCACGACGGAGGTCGAGCCTTGCAACAATCACCCGCCAGCGAACGCGCCCTCGATAGCGTGACGGTGTTGCGTGCGGTGATGGAAGGCACGTCCGCGACGAGTGGAGACGTTTTCTTCGCCAAGCTGGTCGAGAATCTGTCGCGCGCTCTGGATACCCAGTTCGCTTCGATCGGCTTGCTCGACGACGAAACGGGCGAGCACATCGACACGATCGCGATGTGGTCGTCGCCCGAACTGCAGGAGAACATCCGCTACGAGCTGGCCGGCACTCCATGCGAGAACGTCATGTCGCAGGAGACCTGTCTCTACCCCGACCACGTCCAGGAGGCCTTCCCGCGAGATGACCTGCTCCGCGAGATGTCCATCGAGTGCTATGTGGGCACGCCGCTCTTCGACGGCGAGGGTCACGCGCTTGGCGTCTTGAACGTGTTCGACACGAGGCCGCTTTCCGAAGAGAAGGCACGCATCGCGACCATGGTGCTCGAGATCTTCGCCTCGCGCGCGGTCACCGAACTCGATCGACAGGCCACCCACGATTCGCTGTTGCGCCACAAAGCGCAGCTCGAAGAACTGGTCGAAGAACGCACGGTGGCACTCCAGCGTTCGCGCGAACAACTCGCCCGCAGCGAACGCCTCGCCTCTCTCGGCACCCTCGCTTCGGGCATTGCGCATGAAATCAACAACCCGCTCGGGATCGTGCAGTTCGCAACCGAGATGTTGCGGGCGCGCGCAGATGAGCGCGAGACGGTGCTCGAGGAGTCGGCCCGGATTCTCGAGAACGTCGGCCGCTGCAAGCAGATCATCCGCAACGTGCTGCGCTTCGCGCGCGAGGAAGCCTCGGAGAAAGCCCCCCTCGATGTGAATGGGAGCGTGCGCGAGGCGCTGGATCTGCTGCGCACCGATGCGACGACGCGCTCGGTCGACATCAGCGAGTCGCTCGCCGAAACCATTCCCCTGGTAAGCGGTAACGCGACCGAACTCGTGCAGGTCTTCGTCAACCTGCTGCGCAACGCGCTCGCGTCGCGGGACGTGAGCAAGGTGACGATCGAGACCGAGTGCGAAGACGGTGTCGTGAGCGTGCGGGTGGCGGACGATGGCGAGGGGATACCGGTCGCGAACCGCCCCTACGTGTTCGACCCCTTCTATTCGACGCGCCATCACGACGGCGGTACTGGGCTCGGGCTGAGCATCTGCCACGGCATCGTGCAGGAACACCGGGGCGAGATCGAAATCGAAGACCGCCCGACCGGCTGTTCGATCCGGGTCGACCTACCGATCGACTCTGCCTCGAGCGCGAGCTGAACGAACGCGCATCGCGTTCGCGATCGCGGCAGTGACCAACCAGGTGAGCGCTGCGGGCCCTGGCCAATGGCCGAGCGAAGCAAAGAGGGTGGTCTGTGTCTCGGGGCGCGCCTGGCCCTCGAGGGTTGCGCGTTCGAGGACGCCGGTGGCGTGTTCGATGCGACCCAGGGGATCGACGAAGGCGCTGATGCCGCTGTTGGTCGCGCGAACGAGATGGCGTCGATGTTCGATCGCACGCAGGCGCGCGAGGCCGAGGTGGAGCCGCGGTTCGCGTGAGTCGCCGAACCAGGCGTCGTTCGCGAGGGTGACGATCAGTTGGGCGCGGCTTTCGTTCACGAGTTCGCGTACGAATGCGGGACGCACGGCTTCGTAGCAGATCGGCACGGCGATCCGGACGTCGTCGAGCACGAGTGCGTTCTTCGTCTCCGACGCTGCGAAGGATTGCGCGTGCGGCAGGGCGGCTTCGAGATGCGGTAGCCCACGCGCGAAGGGGATCGACTCGGCGAGTGGGATCAGGAGGTTCTTGCGATACGCGGAGGCGATGGTCCCGTCGCGGTCGAGCAGAAAGGCGGAGTTGCTCTGCGCGCGGTCGCCGCTCCCCGGGTCGATCAACGGCGCACCGAAGAGGAGCGGTACGCGGAGATCCCGTCGGATCAACGCGCCCGATACCGGCAGGGGCCCCGCGATCGCGCGCGCGTACGCGGTCTCGGGCCAGATCAGGAGGTCGAGTTCGGGATCCCGCTCGACGAGTTCCCGACTCAACTCGAGATGGGCACGGTGCCCGGCCGCGGCCTGCCTGCGCTTCTCGAGGGTTCCGAGGTTGGCCTGGACGAGCCCGATGCGCAGCGCAGCATCACTCGAGTGCGCGTCGTACTGCCGCTCGCGAATGCCGCCATGGACCGCGGAGCCAACCAGCATCGCGATCGCCGCAGCCACGATGACGCGCCACTTTGCGTCTCCATCCCTCCGTGCTTCGACGACGCGGAACAACGCGGCGTTGACGAGCAGCAGCTGCAGACTCAGCACGAGCGGTCCGCCGAGATCGGCGATCTGCACGAGCGGCCAGAGGTCGATCAGCCCTGCCCCGGCATGAACGGGAAAGAGCAGAGGATGCAGCCATTCGAGAACGAGCCAGGGTGCGATGGCCGCCGTCGCGAAGCCAATGCCCGCATTGCGGAGTGCGCGGTAGACCCCCCCGTAGAGCGCGTACCCCGCGGCGAACCAGAGGCCGTAGCCACCGAAGAGCCCCCACCCCGTTGCGCGATCGCCGGCGAGGAAGACGTCGACCAGGCGAAGCAACCAGTCGTGGCCACCGAGGAAGGCGACCCCGCCGAAGACGAAGCCGCACGCCACGGCCCGGGGAAGCCGTCGAGTGGATTCGAGCGCCCACCACAGCGGAAGCAGGAAGAAGCCGAGCAGGGGCCACCAGCCGAAGCCGAGATAACCGAGGAAGTAGAGCGCGCCGCCGAGCGCCGAAGCGAGCAGCGCGCCGAGCCGGCGCTTCAACTCGGCGCGATCTCGCGACACACATCGAGCCCGGGCGCTGCGCGATCCCCCGCGCTGCGGCCCTGGTCGTTGCGCAGGGAGCGATCTGCGCCGCGCGCGACGAGCAGCCACGCGATCTCGCCGTGACCTTTCGAGCAGGCCATGATGAGCGCGGTATCGCCGTAGCGATCGCGTCGATCGATCTCCGCACCGCGATCGAGCAACCAGCTCACGATCTCTGCGCGGTCGCCCATCACGGCGTGGAAGAGCGGTGATCGCCCGCGGCGATCCGCGCGATCGATCTCGGCGCCGTTCTCGGCGAGGTACTCCACGAGCCCGAGCTGACCCGAACTCGCGGCGTAGCTGAGCGGGCTGCGACCGCTGCGATCGGCGCGATCGATCACGCCGCCGCGCTCGTGGAGGAAGCGCACCAGATCGGCATCCTGGGCATCGCGCGCCGCGAGCAGCAGGGCCGAGCGCTGGAGGTCGTCGGCCGCTTCGACTGAAACGCCGAGCTCGAGGGCGCGCTCGACGGTGGCGCGATCGCCGCGGCGCACGGCGTCGAGCAGGCGCTGCTCGCGGGTAAAGGGTTGCGGGTCGCGCGGCTCCCCCGTCCCCATGATGAGATTTCGCTCACCCGGCGCCTCGCCCGCGGGCTGGCTGGCTGGCGCGTTCGTCGCGGCAAGCCCCATCGCGCAGAGCGCCGTGAACCCGATCATCGTTCTGGCCATCGACATCATCCAAAACGTAGAACGGGCGGGGAGCCAACGCCCTCCCGCCCGCTCGACGTCACACTGCGGCTCGCGCGATCAGTTGCCCGACAGCGCGTCGTTGATCAGGGGGCCGACGATCTGCATCCCCGGGTCTTCGTTGTTGTAGCCGTTCTGCTTCTCGACGATGCGGCTGATGTCGTCGTCGTCGACCCACTTGTCGAGGAAGTCTTCGAAGGGTGTCCAGCCCTTCGTGCACTTCCAGCTCTGGCTCCACGGCCACTCCCAGAACTCCCACCACTTCTTCTTGCGGATCTTCTTGCAGGCGTGGCTGCCGATGAAGGTGATGATCGAAGAGCAGTGGCTGTCATTGATCGGGCGATGCCACGGAACGTGCCAGCTGAAGTTCGCGTAGTTGCCGAGTTCGTCGATCAGATCCGCCTGGTCTTCTCGCCATTTCGCCAGGATGCCCGCCTGATCGATGCCGGGATAGAAGCGTTCGTAGGAGAAGCGCGAGAAGTTGTAATCGCTCGAGTAGCCCGTATAGGCGAGCTGATCGTTCGGATACTCGACCGCCACCATGGCGTTGATGCTGCCGAAATCACTCGGGTCGAAGGTCGCGGGCAGCTCGCTGTAGAGGGATTGCAGATCCCACTGCGTCGCGATCAGCGAATGCAGCGGGTGCGAGTTGTAGCCCGCGCTCGGCGCGATGAAGATCGGCCCCGAGTCGTTGAGCATGTAGCCCTTGTTCGGGTTCAGCGTTCTCCGCGCTTCGTAGTAGGTGGCCGCCGTGGCGACACCACCCGCGCTGAAGCCCGTGACGAGGAGCTTGTTGATGTTGGGAAAGCGCCCGGCGAGATAATCGAGGGCCTCGAGGGTGTTGTTGTAGCCGACGTGGCGGAAGACGATCGGCGGGTTCTGCCCGCTCGGATCGTGGTAGGTCACGACGTTGTTGCCCACGTGGGTATCGCCCGTGCAGTACGGCATGTAGACGACGTCCCAACCGTTGGTCACGATCGGGTTGATGGGGCGGAACGGGATGCCGGGGTCGGCCCCGTTCACCAGCGGCGACACGTACTGCGCCTTGAAGTCGTCGATGTAGCTGTCGGGCAGACCGTTCGGGTTCGCGGCCCCGAGCACGCCCGCCTGGCCGCTGCAGGTTTCGTAATCCCAGCAGGCGCCCCCGCCTTCGTACATGATCAGCAGGTTGGTGCTCGAAGGTGAGTCGTACACCCAGAACTTGTACTGGGAGCCATCGCTGCACTGGGTGCCTGCGATCTCGATGCGATCCCACGCGTAATCGTTACCGCCGTCGACGATGTCCTCGATGCCGATGGCTGCGACCTGTGGAGCGGCGCCCACGAGCAACACCAGGCTCGTACCCAGCGCGAGGCACGCGCCGCGCGCCCAACGAAAGCTTTCGAAACGGTTCATCCCAGAATCCTCCCCGTTCATTCGTGTCGAAGGTTCGAACCGACCGACCGGTGATCGATCGTTCGCCTCCGAATAACATGCGGCGAGAAATCACTTCAACCGAAAAACTCCCGGTCATTTCGAAATTCGCAGGCCCGGTACACAGCCGGGCGTCGAGGTGAACGCCGGCGTTTCGTTCCAGAAAACGGTTGTCGACTCGCCGAAGTCAGACTCGAAGTCACTCTTCAGTCTCCGGGGGAAGGCCGGCGTCATCGCGAAGCGATTCCTCGAAGGCCGCTTCGTCGGCGAGCCAGGCCTCGCGCAACTGGTCCTGCTTCTCTTTGCGTTCGAGGGCTTCCATCAGTTTGCGCGGCATCTGTTGCAGGCGCGCGCGGTGCATCTGCGAGGAGAACTCGAGCAGGCCGACGTCGCTCTCGGGAAGCACGTCGCGATAGTGCGCGAGCAGGTGGTCGGCGAACTCGACGTAGTCGGACGAGACACGGTGTCGCTCTGCGTAGTAGGCCTGGATGTCGGCCGCGCTCGCATTGCCCGAGAGCACCTGTCCCCATGCGTCGTTCATGCGGGCTTCGCGTTCGGCCCTCTCTTCGAGCACGGCCGGATCGTTGGTCGGCGCGCCCAGGGTCCAGAAGGCGTTGTCGGGCATGGCGGCGCGCACCGCGTCGAGATCCACCTGCGCCCAGCGAAATGCGCGCTCACTCTCGCGATCGAAGAAGGGAAGACGCGCGAGGGTGTCGGCCGCCGCCCGACCCGCAGCGTCGGCAGCGGAGTCGACCTGTTCGGTTCCGCTCGACGGCGGCGCCGTTTCGCGCTCGGGTCGACGGTCTTGCTTCGCCGGGTCGACGCTCGTCGACGCCTGCCCGCGTTCGGGTCGCTCTCCGCCGTCGTCCTCGCCGGCCGACAGAACGAACCAGAGGGCCGCGAGCACGACGACCCCGATCACGACGATCCACCACCCTCTGCGCTTCGACATGGGCGGCCCGTCCGTCAATCGTCGGTCTTGGCGCCGTGGAGCGGCGGGTCGTCGGGGGCGTTCTTGAACGCGTTCGCCAGCGCGTGAACCGCGAAGCCGACCGCAATCAGGCAGGGCAGCAGGACCTGTACCGAGGTGTGGCTGTCGGGGACGTTGAAGCCCTCGATCGGATACGCGTCTGCATAGAAGGCCGAAGCCCACCCGATCAGATTGAAGCCGGTGTGGAGCAGGATGGCGGCGAGCAGCGATCCCGTCGCGACCCGCACGCAGCCGAGCAGCAGCCCCATGGCAAACGAAACGAGCAGGAAGGAGAGCAGCGTGCTCGGCGGGAGCCCGGGAACGATGCGGCAGATGGCGAACAGGAAGGCCGTCAGGATGATCCCACGCCAGCGCCCGAGGTTGCCCATCAAGCCCTGCTGGATCACACCGCGAAACAGCCACTCTTCCATCACCGGGGCGAGGCCGACGATCACGATGAAGCGCTGGATCTCCCCGTACAGGGTGGCGTCGAAGAACGGGCTCTCGGCCGCTTCTGCGCCGGGCTCCGTGGGCGCCGGGGGAAACCAGTCGCGCAGCACGTTGTCGACCTCGGAGAGCAACACTACCGAGGGCAGCAGGAGCAGCAGCACCGGGATCATGTTCTGCTCGAAGCCCCGCAGCCCGAGACGCTCGCCCTGGGGCTCGGCGATGTGCTGGGTGGCGAAGATCGCCACCAGGCCGAAGCCGACCACCTGCCCGACCCCGATCGCTCCGAAGTTGATCGTGGGCCCGAACAGCCCGGCCACCACGCCCGCCGCGAAGACGGCACCGAAAGTGATGCCCAGCGCGGCCAATGGGCCTGGAAAATGCCGTTCCAGCTGGCTCGAGTGGCCTGGCGGCATGTGGGGCTTGTAGCGGGTTTCGTTTTCGTTCATCGCTCGGTCCGGGCTCGCCGGCGTCTGGTGTGAAACGGTTTTTCAGTGTGCGGTGCGAGCGGTTGTACTGCCTACCTGCACATTGACCGCGCATCGTCCGCGCGAGTTCGTGCACGATTGGCCGGCTGCGTTGTCGCGCTCGCCTCTCTCCAGGCTCCCCCACGCCACCCCCCCCCCGCGTGGCGGGGCACGACATTAACACAGCGTTACACCTCGAAGAGGCGCGACATCGACCATGAGAAGGGTCATGATTGCATTGCGCGGGGTCGAACAATCATCTCGCCCATGTTGCGCTGGCAATCGCGATGTCCGCTTCTACTTCTATTTCCACCAGCCCGGAATCCGGGTCGACCGCACCTTCGCGCGTGCGTTTGCGCGCGATGAGAGGTCGATTCAATTCGCTGGTGATGTCCGTGAGCATGGTGGTGGCCCTCGCCCTCGCCGTACACGGCTTTGTGACGGGCTTCGGTGCGGTGGAGATTGCGGGCATCGGCGTAACGCTCTTGCTGGGCTCCCTCGCCCGCCTCGATCCGCAAGGAAGCATGACGGGCAAGGTGGTGGTGTTGCTCGCCGCTTCGGGCGTCATGTTGGTCGTCGTCGACGTACTGGTCCTCTTCGCCCTGGACAGCGCGGTGCGCCCACCCCCGCTGCGCGGCTTCTACGCGAGCGATGACGAACTCGGTTTCCGCCTCGCCCCGAATGCCTCGATGGTCTACCGCGACCGCGTGATCGGCAGCGCGAGCTACACCACCAATGAACTCGGCCACCGCGACGCCATGCCTTCGGGCAGTGGCGAGAACCGCGTGCTGCTGCTCGGCGATTCGATGACCTTCGGCGAGCTGCTCGACGACGACGAGACCATCGACCGCGCCGTCGAGGTCTTCTCGGGGCAGCGCTTCGATGCGTACAACCTGGGCGTCCCGGGTTACGGCGCCGAAGCGGCGGCCGTCACTCTGGCGCGCAACGAGATCCCGGCGAAGTCCGCGATCTACTTCTTCTACCCCAACGATCTGCGCAACGACGGGCTTGCGACCCAGCGCAACCGCGTGTGGAAGGGCTTCCTCGTCACGGGCGAGGACGCCCAGGGGAATCAGCTCAGCGAAGAGGAACTCGATGCCCGGGTGGCGCGTGGCCTCGAGGCCCCGCCGCTGTGGCTCGACGTGCTGCGGTTGCGGCATCTCCTCCGCGCGGTCAACGTGGCGAGCCGCGCGCCGGCGGCCGTGGGCTTTCAGGAACTACCCACCGACGACTCTGGCCCGATGGGCTATCGCGAAGAGAACCTCGAGATCGTGATCGCCCACACCCAGGTGATGCACGAACTCGCCCAGGAGAAGGGCCTCGACTTCGCTGTGGTGCCGATACCGTCCATGGCCGAGACGAGCGAGGGCGAGCGCTACGACCTCGTCGACCGCTACATCGAACGGCTCCGCGCCCTCGACATCGCCGTCCTCGACGCCTACGAGAACTACGACACCGAGGATTACTTTGCGCACGATGGTCACTTCGATGCGTCGGGTGCACAGAAGACCGCGCAAGTTGTGATCGACTGGCTCGAACGTCGCACGCTGATGAATACGGCGCGAACTAGCGAGTAAGCACTTCGGCGAGCGCGCGTCCGGTGTGGCTTCGCGCGACTCGCGCCACGGCTTCGGGCGTGCCCTCGGCCGTGATCTCGCCACCGGCATCGCCACCTTCCGGGCCGAGATCGATCACGTGGTCGGCGCACTTGATGACGTCGAGGTTGTG
>JANQEL010000223.1 GCA_028278345.1 Myxococcota bacterium | reverse complement strand
TCGAGGTAGAGCTTCTTCGTAAAGCCGCGCATTCCGCAGTAGATGTCGGTGACGGGGGCCTTGAACATGAAGCGCACCATCGCCGAGAGCGCCGGGTTGCCGAGCCAGCGATGCAGGAAGGGCATGGCGCCGGGATGCACCGTGCCGCCGCCGCGCGGCAGCCGGCAGCCCTGTACGAGGTCGTAGCCCTCGCGCAGCTTGGCGAGGAACTTTGGGATCTCGAGGAAGTCGTAGCTGTCGTCCGCATCGCCCATCAGCACGAAACGCCCGCGCGCGGCCGCGATGCCGCCCATCAGCGCCGCGCCGTAGCCGCGCTCGCCCACGTGTTCGACGCGGGCCCCGAGGCGTTCGGCGATCTTCTGTGAACCGTCGTGGCTGCCGTTGTCGGCGATCACCACCTCACCGCGGATGTCGTGCTCGTCGAAGATGCGCAGCACCTTCGAGATGCAGATCTCGAGGGTGTCGGCTTCGTTCAGGCACGGCATCACGACCGACAGTTCGATGTTGGTTTGGGCGTGTTCCATTTCCAATGAGGCCCGCGAGGGTAACCCAGCTGATCGGCTTTCCACGCGTCGGGCTGCCACTGGAATCGGGTGCTTCGGTTATGCTCGGGCGATCGTAAGCTCGGGAGAGCACCGGGGGTTGGGAGATGCCGCGCCGCGAGCGGGCTTGGAGAATGCCAACTTGAAGCGGCAACGAACCGGCAGTGGGGGTGATGATCGGGATGGCGTGGAGGGTCCCGACGAGAGTCGGGGCTTCCTGGTCGGGCTCTTCCTGGCGTTCTTCGTCGCCTGCCTGATCGCCTATGGGCCGGCCCTCGACGGGGACTTCATCTCCGACGACGAGCACTACGTGCTCAACAACGCCTTCGTCCACGAGATGAGTGTCGACAACCTCATCGCGATCTTCGACCCGACCGGTACCCCGGCCAAGCTCGTCGAGAACTACGCGCCGGTCCACCTGCTCATGTACATGGTGCAGTGGCCGCTCTTCGAGCGGGAGACCACCGGCTATCACGTCGTCAACCTCTTCTTCCATGCGCTGGCCTCGCTGTTCTTGTTCGTGGTGTTCCGAGGCAGTGGCATCGGGCGTATCCCCGCGCTGCTGGGAAGCAGCTTCTTCGCCCTGCATCCCGCGAACGTCGAAGCCGTTGCGTGGATCAGCCAGCTCAAGACGCCGAGCGCGCTCTTCCTGTCGCTTCTGGCGTTGATCCTCCACCGCAACCGCCCTGCGATGGCGGCCCTGCTGTTCGTGCTGGCCCTGTTCGCGAAGCCGACGGCGGCGGTCGCCGTCTTCGTACTCGTCGGTTGGGGCTGGATCCTGCGGCGCGAGAGCGATGATGCGGACGAGGCTCCCTCGTTCCACTGGCCCTGGGTCGGCGCCTGGGCGCTGGGCCT
The DNA here is from genome assembly GCA_028278345.1 of Myxococcota bacterium. Taxonomy (GTDB): domain Bacteria; phylum Myxococcota_A; class UBA9160; order UBA9160; family UBA4427; genus DUBZ01. The sequence goes on along the minus strand of JANQEL010000223.1, from coordinate 16,329 downwards.
CGTCGCCTTCGCGTTCGCCGAGTTCTGGGCCTTCAACCAGACGGCGGGCCAGGCCCCGGTCTTCTACGAAGACACCCTCGTTCGCCTGCGCACGGTATGTGCGATCTCGCTTCGCTATGTCGTGATGTGGCTCAGCTCCCATGGCCTCTCGGTATTCCAGGAGCCCGCCGCCGCGGAATCGTGGCTCGACTCGTGGTGGTTGCTTTCCCTCGTGCTGCTCGCGCTGTTGGCCTGGCGGATGACGACGTGCCTGCGCGAGGGAAGCATCGAAGCGCTCTACTGGCTGTGGGCCGCGGGCTCGTTCGCGCCGATCTGCGGAATCATCCCGCTGCCCTTTCCGATCGCCGACCGCTACCTCTACTTCATCGCACCCGGTTTGATCGGCGGTGCGCTGTTGTGGGGTCGGGAGATCGCGTCGCGATTCGAACTCACCCCGACCCTCCAGAAAGGCATGATCGCCCTGGCCGTCGTGTGGATCGCGTTCTTCGCCCTGCGTGTGCAGGAGCGCTCGACGATATGGCTCACGGGCTTCACGATGATGGCCGACGCCGAAGTCCACTATCCCGAGGGCATGGCGGCCCAGACCCGGATTGCACGCCGTCTCGCCCTCGCGGGCGACGCCGAAGGCACGGTGGAGGCACTTCGCAAGGCGCGCGCCCGCGGCTACAACCGGCTCGACCATCTCCTGAACGAGACGGCCTACAACGGCATTCGCAACCACCCGCACTTCGTCGACCTGGTGAACGACCTCGCGCGCGAATGGCTCGAGCGCTACGAGGCGATCGAAACCCCCGACCAGTACGAATACCGCGTGATGGCACAGGCCTACATCGTGCTCGACGATCTCGAGACTGCGATCGCGCGCGTTCGTTCCGGCATCGAGGTCGGCGGGCCGATCACTCGCGATCTCGAGGCCGACCTCGAAGCCCTCGAACGCTCCCAGCGGATCCGCAACAGCAAGCTCCCGCCGCGACCGGTTGATCGCTAGACCGCGCTAACCGCGCGCGATCTCCGCTTCCAGTTCGCGCTTGAGTTCGACGGCTCGCGGATAGCGCGGATCCAGCCCCAGCACCTTCTTGATCGCCTTCAGTGCTTCGGAGCGGCGGCCCAGCTCGCGCAACGCCAGCGACTCGTGGTAGTGGAACAGGGCGTTCGGCGACGGTTGGTTGATGATCGCCTTGCGGATGTAGGTGAGTGCATCGACGGGCTCTTCCGCGCTGAGGTAGGCGAAGCCCAGGGCGTCGAGGGCACGGGGATGGGTGCCCTGCTTGTCGACCAGTTCGAGGCCGATCTCGATGGCGCGCTTCGGGGAGCGCTCCGTGATCACCAGCAGGTAGGCGAGATCGATGCGCGACTCACCGGTGTACTCGTAGTTCGCGATTGCGTCTTCGAGCACGTCGATCGCTTCGTCGTTGCGTCCCTCGACGTGGAGCAGCCGCGATCGCAACAACTGGAGCTTCGCGATGCGACGTGAGTTCTCGAGCCATTCGACCGTCGGGTTCGCACGCATGCTCTCGATCCAGCGCGAGAGCTTCTGGAGGTGCGGCTCGACTTCGCCGCTCTGCGAGTAGAGCAGCAGGGCGAAGTCTGCGACGTCCTGGGTGCTCGGGTCGCTGCGCAGAGCGAGGTCGACGTCGGCCAGTGCGCCCTCGGTGTTGCCCGCTTCGGCCCGCAGCCGCGAACGCAGATAGGGAACGTTGGGCGGATACTCCTCGACGTGCAGGTCCTCGAGGATCTCGAGGGCCTGGAGGTTGCGGTTCATGCGAAGTTCGAGTTCGACCCGCGCGGTGATGAGCTCCTTGTTCGCGGGCTCGCGTGCCAGCGCCTGAAGCAACAGACGGCGGGCGCGGACGGCGTTGTCGGGCTCGTTGCCCTCGAAGCGAATGAAGTCGATCGTGGCCTTCGAGCCCACTTCCTCGTGGGTCGCGAGGCGGATCAACTCGTCGCGTCCATCGCTGCGTTTGCCCGTTGCGTAGAGGGCTCGCGCGCGGTCGAGCTCCTCGCGCGGTGTCAACTCGTCGTGCTGCGCGATCCTGTCGACGGCTTCGAGATAGCCCGCGTAGTCTCTGTTTTCGAAGCGCAGCTCGGCCAGGGTCTTGTGAAGCAGGGGGTTGTAGTAGAGATCGAGTTCGACCGCGCGTTCGATCGCGCGCAGAGCGCGACGCGGTCGTTCGTGAAAGCGCTCGAGCTTCGCGAGGACGTCGTAGGCCTCGACGATCTCCTGCTCCGCCACGACCTCCTCGAGGATCGTGATCGCCGCCAGCGAGCGACCGTCTTCCGCGGCCTTCTTGGCCTCTTCCAGCCGCGTCCACGGGTTGCTGGGGTACTCGGTCTGGAGGCGCTCGAGGGTTCGCCCCGCGTGGTTCCACAGCCGGTAGGCCACCTGGTACGAACGCAGGGCCGACAGCATCTGCGGCGGATCGATGCCCGCGTCGATCTGCTCGTCGAAGTAACGAAGGGCCATCCACACGCCCTGGCTCGTGCCGATGTGTTTCGAGTAGAGGATGTGGGCCTCGGGATCGTCTGGATACATCGCGAGCAGTCGCCGGTAGACCGCTTCGGCGTCGCCCCCCGATGCGCCCCGCATCTCGGCGAGATTGCGCCACGAGCGAAAGTCGCGCGGATGCACTTCGAGCACGACCTCGAGGGCCTCGGCGTAGGCGGCCCGGTCGCGCGTTCGCTGCGCAACCCGGGCGAGGTGGGTGGCGACCTCGAGCTTCGGGGCATCCCCCTCCTCGCGTCTTGCAGCATCGAGCGCGCGCTTCGCTGCTGCGATGGCCTCCGGCACGTTGTACGAACCGGCGGAGAGGATCTCGGCCTGTTCGAGGCGCGCCTTCCACACGGGTTCGCCGCCCGCTTCGATGAACTTCTCGAACGCATCGACCGCGGCGCGGCGGGTCGCTTCGTCGATCGCTCCACCCGACTCGAGCGAATGCTGCATCATCCCCTGGTAGACGATGCCCTGTTGCCACCACGCCCCCGGTAGCGAAGGGTCGAGTTCGAGCGCCTTCTTCACGCGCGCGAGCGCGTCTTCGTACTGCTTCGACCACACCTCGATCTGCGACATCCCGAGGTAGGCGGCGGGGTCGCCTGGGCTGTGCTTGATCGTCTGCAGCAGGAGCCGGCGTGCTTCGAGGGGCTGATCATCGCGCAACAACGTCGCGAGACGTACGGCGACCTCGGCGTTCTCCGGCGTGACGAAGAGGATCTCGCGCAGGTAGAACTTGGCTTCGCGGATGCGCCCGCTCTTCTCGGCGAGGTCGGCCAGGGCGAGGTTGGATTCGACATTGCCGGGATCGAAGCTCACGGCTGCCCGAAATTCGACCTCCGCCGAGCTGAGCTTCTCTTCTTCCAGGAACGCCCGACCGCGTTCGTTGTGGTACGCGACGCGCGACTCACTCGAGTAGCAGCCACTTGCGAGCCAGAGGCACAAGAGCGCCAGCCAGGCGAGACCCACCGCTTTCCGGCTGATCACGGTTCTGCGCCTGGCCGCCGACTCACGACCCCTGGAGGCGGGCGAGTTCGGCCTTGGCGTCGTTGAGTTCGGGGAAGGTCGAACCTTCGATGGCCTGCTCGAGTGCGGCGCGTGCCTGCTTGTCCGAACCCGCCTTGGCGAGGGCGAGACCGAGGCGATAGCGGATCGATGCCGAGTCGGGACGCATCTCGAGCGCCTTCTCGAAGGTCGCGATCGCCTCGTCGAAGCTGCCGAGCTTGTATTGCACCCAACCGAGAGTGTCGAGGGTGTCGGCATCGGTCTGTCGCGCCGATGCGCGGGTCGCGAGTCGCAGGGCGAACTCGAGATCCTCGTCGGCTTCGGCCAGGTGCCACGCGAGATCGTTGTTCGCGGGCACGTGCCCGGGCTCGCGGATCACGATGGCGCGCAGGCGATCGTTCGCGCCCTTCGCGTCCCCGCGGCTGCGCACGATGCGCGCCGCCTGATACGCGTAGTCGGGGTTCTGGTTGTCGGCGTGGGTCGCTCGATCGAACAACCCGAGAGCCGTCGTCTCCTCGCCGCGATGCTGGGCGAAGGTGGCCTTCAGCGCGATGGCCGCGGCGAAGCCCTCGTCCTTGGCGAGCGCGCGATCGGTCACCGCTTCGGCCTCGGCGAGCTTGCCGGCTCGCGAGAGCACCGCGGCCGCGATCTCCATCGCTTCGAGGGACTCGGGGTTGGCGTCGAGCAGCAGCTTCGTCACGCGTTCGGCTTCCGCGGTGCGCCCCGCGTCGAGCAGGAGCGAGCTGTAGATGCGCGCGATCGGGCTCTGGGCCTCGTCGCTGAAGTCGACCTCGAGGTTCTTCACAAGATCGATGGCGGCCTCGGCGTTCGTGTACTCCGCGATCAGGCGAATGCGTTCGGCCGTCGCCGTAGGCGCGAAGATGGTGTCCTTGAGGGATTCCAGCACGCGGAGCGCGGTCGGCACCTGCCCCATCTTCGCGGCCGAACGCGCGTCGATGATGTGCGCCTCGGCGCTTTCGAGTGGACGGTTGGCGATCTGGCGCGCGGCGAACTGCCGTGCCGTCGTCCACTGCCCACGCGTGTAATAGATGCGCGCCAACTGCAGCGACGCGTCGGTTTCGGTTTCGGATACCCGCACCGACTCGCGGAACTCGGTCGCGGCGCGATCGTGGTTTCCGATGCGCTGGGCGGCCACGCCGGCGAGGAAACGCGCTCGCGCATTGTTGGGCCACAGGCGCAAGCCGCGATCGAACTCTGCGAGGGCCTGCTTGGGTTCGTTCTTGGCGAGTTTGATCGCGCCGTTCAGGAGATGTCGATAACTCGGTTCGCGCAGCCCCTGGGCGATCTCGCTCGCACTCTCGAGGTCGCCCTCTTCGATGAAGAGATCGCCCACCGTGTAACGCAGCACGTCGGGCTCGTTCTTCGTGCGCGCCAATGCGGTCTCGAGGGCTTCACGCGCCTTGGTGGACTTGTCGTTTCGGGCGTAGAGGTGCGAGAGGGCCTGATAGGCGCGCGCGCTGTCGAAGAGCTCGGCAGTCTGCTCCATCAACTCTTCGGCTTCGTCGAAGCGGTCCTGCTCGGCGAGCAGATCGGCCAGGGTGGTGCGCAGGTCGAAGTCTTCGGGGTTCGCGTCGATGGCGTTGCGCCAGATCTCGATCGCCTTGTCGGGCTGGTCGGTGATCGTGTAGAAGCCCGACGCCCAGCTGCGGACCATCGGATGGTCGGGGTACTTCTCGAGGCAGACCTCGTGGGTCTCCTGCGACTTCGCGTTGTCGCCCTGATCGGCGTAGAAGCGAGCGAGGATGCCGCACGCCCGTGCGGCCTGATCGATGCTCGTGCCCTCTTCGGTGATCTTCACGAGTTCGATCTGACTGGCTTCGGCTTCGTCGAAGCGCTTGAGGTCGATCAGTGCCGCCATCTTGATCGAGTAGGCGTGACCGTCGGCGGGCTTCACGCTGAGCACGTGCTCCGCGTCGGTAAGCGCGTCCGCCGGACGCGCCGCGCCGATATAGGCGGTGGCCCGGGCGTAGCGGGCCGGCAGGTTTTCGGGCTCGCGTTCGATGATCTGGTCGATGGCGCGAATCGCTTCTTCGTACGATTCCTGCGAGATCAACGTCGCGGTCAGCAGCATGCCCGCCTGGGTGCCGAACTCTTCGCTGTTGGCGCTCTTCTGCAGGGGCCAGAGTGCGAGGCTCGAGCGCCCGGTCTGCACCAGGGCGACGCCGAGACGGTAGTTGGCTTCGGGATGCTCGGGTTCGGCGGTCAGCAGGACGCGCAGCGGTTTGATCGACTCCTCGAAGCGTCCGCCCGCCTGGATCGCGCGGATCTCCGCCAGGCGCGATTCGGGATCGTTGTAACAGCCGCCGATCGGCGTGAGAAAAGAAAGAAGGAACAGAACCAGAAGCGCTCGCGCGAAGCCGCGTCCGCGCTTCCCGCTGAGGCCGGCGAACGAGGCCGGTTCGCCATGAAAAACGGGGGTTGGGGTCGATCGTTGCATGCTGGCCGCGGCCTCCCTGATTCGAAACGGCGCTGGAGCTTACGTCAGTTTCGAGAGAATCGAAGTGTTCGCGCGGGCGAGCTCGCCCGCGGCGGTGAGTGGCCCGAACGCTCAAAAGGTGAGTCGAATCGGTGTGTTTTTCTCGCCTTGCCGGCGATCCACCGGGCGCCTGCCCACCCCCTTCCGGCCGCTTGCGGAGGGGTCGACCGGCAGGAAAAACTTTTCCCAGATTCTGGGAAGTCCGGTTCCACCGGAGCCGGCTGAGCGCGCTCTCGCTGGCTCGACCGCGCTGCCGAATTCGGGATTTCTCCTTCAACTTCAATTACTTGAAAGTGAGCCGCCGGATCGTCGATGCGTGGCACTCAAATTGCACAAGAACGGGGACGGAAGCCTCGCGGTTTCGAATCGTCGATACGGTCGGCGGCCAGAAAACGCTTGATTTCCGCGCGGGTAACCGTGCACAGTATGACGACGCGGCCGGGCAAGGCGTTCGGTCGCAGGTGTCCAATCTCCGGACACGACCTTCGAAAACGAGGAAAGAAACAATGCGCAAATTCCTAGTTGCAGCGTTGGCGATCGGGTTGGCCATGTCCTTCTCGCTCACCGCGAATGCAGGCGCGCTGAATCAGAACAAGAGCTTCTTAGACATCAAGATTGGCTCGGTTCCCCAGATTCGCCTCAATGCCCAGTCGACCGCAGTCACGCTGAGTGACGTTGGCACGGGCCATGGCGTTGATGAATCCAGCAGCGTCTTCCAGACGACCTCCTTCGCCGTTCAGTCGGCAGCCTTCACGGGCCTCCCGCAGCTCACGGGCCTCAAGCTCACGCTGCACGCCGGCACGGGTGACTTCGACGAGAGCGCGACCTACGCGAACGGTCTCGGTACGGGCACCGTCAGCGGCTTCGGTGGTCTCGAGTCGAACACGGGCCAGGCGATCCTCCGCGCTGGTGGCTTCGACTTCATCATCTCGCTCAGCGTCGTCGGTAGCGGCGGTACGAACACCCTCGCGAACGTTCTCCAGAACGTTCTCGTGCTCGAGGGTGCTCCGTTCAACACGGGCGACGTGAACATCACGGGCCTGTCGTCGAACATCCTCCACGTTCCGTCCCTCGGTGTGACGGGTGTGGCGTTCACCCTCAACCTGACGACCGTGCAGTTGCTCTCGGCCTACGAACTCACCTCGGGTGGTTCGAACCTCGAGAACAACACCGTCACGATCACGAACGGTTTCAACATCCTGGCGTCGGCCTCTCAGACGGGTCGGGTGAAGATGGTTTCGCCCTTCCGCATCCAGACCGGCAGCCTCGCGGGTAACGTCGCGGGTTCGATTACCAAGACGTTCACCTTCGTGCCGGAACCGGGCACCGCTCTGCTGCTCCTCACCGGTGCAGCTGGCCTCGCGGTCGTTGGCCGCGCACGCATGCGCAAGTAAGCAAGCGCCTGCATAGGCTTGAAAGTCAGGCGGCCATCCTTCGGGATGGCCGCCTTTTTCTTTGTGTTTCCGGCGGTTTCTGCCGATGCGTTCGAAAACCGGGGTAGACTACGCGGCCCTCGACAGCCGGGCCTGAACCGGAGGCTCTGGTCGCGTGTCGAAACGGAGTGCCGGCACAGACTTCCATGGCGACGCCCAAGATCCTGCAATCGGCCTGGCTGTATCTCGCCGGCGCGTTACTCCTGGTTCTGCTGGCAGCGGCGAGTCAGTTCCGGGTTCAGCTTCCCGAGGATCGCTCCACGGGCACCCTCGAGGATCTCCACGCCCTGAAGAACCGCGATGACGTGAACGTCCTGTTCATCCTCATCGACACCCTGCGCTCCGACCGCATGGACGCCTACGGCTACGGGCGACAGACGAGCCCGATCATGGCCGAGCTGGCCTCGACGGGCGTCCGCTTCGCCCGCGTCGAGAGCCAGTCGAGTTGGACCAAGGCCTCGATGGCGTCGCTCTGGCAGGGGATGTACCCGGAACGCACGGGTATCCAGCGCTACTTCCATTCGCTCACCGACGAAGCCCAGATGCCCGCCGAGATCCTGAAGGAGAACGGCTTCTTCACGGGTGGCATCTGGCGCAACGGCTGGGTGGCGGCGAATTTCGGCTTCAACCAGGGCTTCGATCTGTACGTGCGGCCGGCCCCCAAGCGCCGCGCCGGCATGATGATCGGCAACCCCTCGGCCGCGAATCTCTCGGGCACCGACTACGACTCGACCGAGGCGGCCTTCGAGTTCCTCGAGGCGTACCAGCACGAGCGCTGGTTCCTCTACATGCACTACATGGACGTGCATCAGTCGCTCTACGCCGATACTTCTCCGATCTACGGCACCGACGTGAGCGACTTCTACGACTCCTCGATCCACTGGGTCGACCGCAACGTCGGCATGTTGGTAACCGCGCTCGAGGATCGGAACCTGCTCGACAACACCGTCGTCGTGATCGCTTCGGATCACGGGGAAGGCTTCTTCGAACACGGCGAAGAGGGCCACGCGCGCACGCTCTTCCGCGAAGTGCAGCTCGTGCCCTTCCTGATGATCCTGCCCTTCGAGATCGAGGGAGGCGTCGTCGTGGAGCCTCACGTCGCAAACGTCGACATCTGGCCCACGATCCTCGATCTGCTGGGCCTCCCGCCCCTCGAGCAGGCCGACGGGCGCTCGCTGGTCCCGCTGATCGAAGCCGCGATGAGCGACGGCCCGCCATCGGAAGAGGCGCGCGAGCTGGCGGATCGAAGCCTGTTCTCCCAGCTCGATCTCTCGTGGGGGCGCGTCGAAGCGGATTCCGACCCGCTGATCGCGATGATCAAGGACGGGCAGCGCGCCATCGCGCGGCCCAGCCGACCCGACCACCGCTACCTCTTCGACCACACCGTCGACCCCCTCGAGCGCCAGAACCTCGCGACCACCGAAGAAGAGAGGTACGAGGCCCTGCGCTCGGAAATGGAGGCCTTCCTCGAAGCGGGGAAGGAGACCCAGATCGAGACCGAGGACATCGAGCTCGACCAGATGCGCCTGCACCAGCTGCGCGCGTTGGGCTACGTGATCGAACCGCGCACCAAGAAGAACCCGGGCGAAGCCGCGCCCAGGTAGCGCGAGCGGGCCGGGGCTACTCCGTCGGCCCCTCGTACTTCGTGACCAGCGCCGTGTTCTGCTCGTGGCGCTCGAGGGCCAGCTCGATCAGGCGGTCGAGCAGCTCGCTATAGGGCAGCCCGGTCGCCTCCCACAGCCGCGGGTACATCGACACCGAGGTGAAACCCGGCAGGCTGTTGAGCTCGTTGATGTAGAGGGCGCCGTCGTCGCGCGCGAGCAGGAAGTCGACCCGCGCGAGCCCCGCGGCGTCGAGGGTGCGGAAGGCGCGCACAGCGAGTTCGCGCACGAGATCGCTCTGCTCCTGGCTGATCTCGGCCGGCACGATCAACTCGGTGGCATCGTCGAGATACTTCGCTTCGTAGTCGTAGAACGCGCTCTTCGGACGGATCTCACCGGGAAGCGAAGCCTGGGGCGAATCGTTGCCGAGCACCGCGACTTCGATCTCGCGCGCGTCGACCGACTGTTCGAGCAACACCTTGGTGTCGTAGCGCCGTGCATCGCGGATCGCTTCGACCAGCGAGGCGTGATCCTCGGCGCGGTGGATCCCGACGGACGAACCCGAGTTCGCGGGTTTCACGTAGAGCGGCGCGCCGAGTTCTTCGAGCCCGCGCGCGGCGGTGTCGGGAATGCGCTCGGGGGAAAGGTCGTGGCCCTTGAAGGTGCGCCACGGCACCACGGGAAGGTCGGCGGCGGCGAGCAGGCGCTTGGCGACGTCCTTGTCCATCTGTACCGACGAACTCATCACCCCCGAGCCCACGTAGGCGACGCCTGCGAGTTCGAGCAGGCCCTGCAGTGCGCCGTCCTCGCCACCGCGGCCGTGGATGATCGGGAAGATCACGTCGAGTTCGGCGGCGGTGACCGAGAGGGCCGTGCCGGAGTCGGTGGGGACGAGGGTGTCGCCGCCTGGTGCGGCGGGGAGCAGGACCTCGGTGCTCGTGCGCTCCGCGACTTCGATCGGCGTGCTGCCGGGCAGCAGCTGGGCGGGATCGCGGTCCCCGGGACCGCAGTGCCAGCGCCCCTCGTCGTCGACGCCGATCAGCGTGACGTCGTAGCGCTTGGTGTCGAGCGCCTCGAGGATCGACCGCGCCGAAGTGATCGACACCTCGTGCTCGACCGATCGGCCACCGAACAAGAGACCTACGCGCAATTTGCTCATCTCGACCCCCGAGGCGGAGCATATCCCGCGGGCGGCCCCATCGCCGGCACCGTGGCTCTCCGAACGCTCTGGTTGATTCCGCGCAGGCAGGTTCGTACCCTGCCGCGATGGCTCCCCCGGCTTCTTCATCAGATGGGTTGATCGGCTTGGACGGTGCGATCACGCCCGCGGTTCGCGCCAAGGAGGCGCGGCTGCGCGAAGCGCTGCGCGCGAGCGAGGGCCTCGCGGTCGCCTTCTCCGGGGGCGTCGATTCGAGCTACCTCGCTTGGGTGGCGCACCAGGAGCTGGGCGACCGCTGTCTCGCGGTGACGGCCCTATCGCCCTCCTACCCGAAGATCCAGCGCGAGATGGCGGAGAAGATCGCGAACGACTTCGCGATTCCCCATCGCTTCATCGATGCGCACGAGATGGAGAACCCCGACTACCGCGCCAACCGTCCCGACCGCTGTTACCACTGCAAGACCGAACTCTTCGATCGCATCGCCGACATCATGGGCGAACTCGACTTCGAGAAGGTCGCCTACGGGATCAATCGCGACGACACCGGCGACTTCCGTCCCGGTCACAAGGCCGCGCACGAGCACGAGGTGCTCGCGCCCCTGCTCGACGCCGACCTCGGCAAGCAGGAGATTCGCGCGCTCTCGCGCGAAGCCGGGCTGCCCACGGCGGAGCTCCCCGCTTCGGCGTGCCTGGCCTCGCGCCTCGCCTACGGAACCGCGGTGACGACCGAGCGCCTCGATCAGATCGAGCGCGGCGAACAGGCACTGCGCGACCTGGGCTTCGTGCAGTTCCGCTTGCGCCACCACGGAAACCTCGCGCGCATCGAGGTTTCGCCCGACGAACTCCCGCGTGCCCTCGATCCCGAAATGGCCGAGCGCATGGCGGCGGCCATCAAGCCGATGGGCTTTCGCTGGATCGCCCTCGACCTCGAGGGCTATCGCACGGGTTCCCTCAACGAAGCGCTGAACCAGAGCGATCGCGACGCCGCGAGCGGCCACGAGAGCTGAGCCTTCGAAGATGGAACCGGTATTCGATTGCGTGGGCGACCCGCGCGCCATGGGAAACGCCCAGGGGCTCGCCTTCAAGGAGGCGATCCGCATCGAGCTCGAGGCGATGGGGATCCCGACGCGGCGCAGCCGCGTGCCGAGGCTGTGGGCGCTCACGCGAGGGCATCGGCTCGGCCGAGGCGCCGGGAGGGAGACGATCCGCCACTACACCCATCTCGCCGAACGCACGGCCGGGATCGCGCGCCGGGCCGACGTTCCCTTCGAATCGTTGATGGAGCTCTTCTGTCGTTCGACGGCACCGCCCGATCCGAGCGAGACGCTCTTCGCGCCGGCGGTCGCCGCCGGCCTGCGCGGCGAAGGGCAGCCCATCCTGATGCGAACGCTGGGCTCGGGCGCGCGCGAGGATTGGATCCTGCGCCGCAGCCGCCCCGAGGTGGGGTTCGACTCGGTGGAGGTGACGCTCCCCTGGCTCGCGAGCGCAGTGGCGGGGATCAACGAAGGCGGCGTCGCGGTGGCGATGGTGCCGCGCAGCGCTTCGTACGGCAGTGGCGTGCTCGCGGGGGCCGTCAACGCGCGCCACGCCCCGCACGCGATCCTGCTCGTGCAGGAGTGCCTGCAGCGCTTCGAAGATGTCGCGGGCTGCATCGATTGGTGTACGAAGCGACCGCGCGCGGGCAACGTGAGCCTGCTGCTCGCGGATGCCGCGGGTCAGCTCGCGCGTGTGGAAGTCGAGGGAACCGAGTCGCGGGTGAGCGGCCTCGGGGCCGCGTATTCCTTCGACGGTGCGCGAGAGCCCCTGGCGTCGACGCTCGACGCGAATCTTCGCAGCGACGCTTCCCTCTCTCCGCAATGCGCCCGGGCCATCGCCGAAGCCGTCGGCGAGCAGAGCGTCTGGCTCGAGCCGGGTGCGCGCAAGTTGTCGCTGCGCTCGTTGCGAGAAGCCGATGGGGATGCGAAGACGGTGGAACTCTCGCTCTAGCCGGCTTCGGCGGTGCGGTTCTGCCGACGCTCTCGAATCGCGACCGCGACGAACACCACCCCCGTGATCGCGAAGAAGAGGTTCGCGATGTCGCGCGCGAGGACGAGGGCCGTGGGCCAGTCGGGTTTGCCGACGAAGTCCCAGATCCCGAGCAGGAAGGGGTCGCCACACAACCACGCGTAGGCGCCGTACACGTAGGCGGTGGCCACCAGGCTCGCTCCCCAGCCGAACCAGCGCGGCGCCAACCACCAGAAGGGGATCGTCCAGGCGAAGTACTGGAACGCCCAGCTCTGGGTGAAGCCGTAGAAGAGCGCGAAGCAGGCGGCGAGGTTCGCGCCGAGGGCCATTGCGTTCGCGTTCGTTGCACCGCGCCGCAGCCAGGCGAGCAGGAAGACCGGCCCGAGGGCGATCAGGCTGTTCCACTCCTTCGCGAAGGCGCGCAGATCGAGCACCGTGAGCCGGCCCGAGGGCGAAAGGTTCTCGAGATCGGGGAGCAGGTTCAGCAGACCCCAGGTGGTGATCCCGCTGCGCGTCCGGATCTCGAGACCCGGGTAGAGGACCACCGCGTCGATCACCGCGCGGGCGTTCGCAACGAGGGCGGGCGCGAAGCCGAGGAGCGCGATGGCGCCCCCCACCGTGCAGAAGCGAAGCATCTCCCGTCGATCCGGGAGCGCGAGCAGGAGCAACGGCCCGGCGAGCACCACGGGCAACTTGATCCAGACGCCGAGGCCGAGCATCGCCCCGGCCATCGCCCCGTTGCCACGGCTCGCGAACATCGCCCCCGCCACTGCGAAGCAGGCCACCGCCGAATCCGTGTTGCCGTGATAGCCGGAATAGATGATGGCGAGGGGATGCAGCCAGAAGGCGGCCGCGACGAAATCACGCCGGGGCGAGTCGTGGAGCCAACGCAGCAGCAGGACGACCGTCGCGAGATCGATCAGCACGAAGGGGAACCGCAGGCAGGCCGCGAACGAAAGCCCCGTCGCATTCGCGAACCACGCGACGCCCTGTATGAAGTACGCCACCGGTGGTGGGTGGTTGAACTGCAGCGCGCCGTTCAGGTAGTAGGCGATCAAGCCCTTCTTCTGGAGGGCCATCGTGTGGATCTGCCAGACGTCGACGTCGAGGGTGCCGGGAGTCGCGGATAGCAGGAACAAACGCACCGCAGCGCCGATCGCCAGGGCGCCGAAGAACCAGTTGGGGAGCGCGCGCGCCGGGGCGACCTCCGCTTCCCGCCCGGAGTCGGAAGAGCGATCGGTCGCGGTCGGCGCCGAACTCAACGCGGTCGTCTACCGCGGCCGCCCCCGCCCCCGCCGCGTCCCCGGCCACCGCCGGAACGCCCACGGCCGCCACCTCCGCCACCGCGGCGTCGGCGCGGCGGGCGGTCTTCGTCTTCCGCCTCCGCCTGGCCCAGGTCCGGAGTGGAGGCACTCGAGGGCGCCTCGGTATCGGTCACGGTGGTTTCGGGGCGGTGCTCGGCGAGGTAAGCGGCCAGGATGCCCGCGAGATCGCGGCGACCCTCCTGGCTGTCGGCCAGGGTCTCGACCACGGGGATCAGGCGATCGACGCGATCGGCCACCACGTCCTTCGGCAGCGCACGCATCTCCTGCTCGACCTTCACCTTCAAGCGATCGGCGATGCGATTGCGCATGTCCTTCTCGCTCGGGATCTTGCGCTCGGTCACCTTGATCTTGTTCACGTTCTGCATGTGCTTGAAGTTCCCGATGTCGAGCCCGGAAACCAGCGAGATCGCCATGCCCGCCTTGCCCGCACGCCCGGTGCGCCCGGTGCGGTGCACGTAGGTCTCGGGCGAATCGGAAGCCGAGTAGCTGATCACATGTGTGAGATCGCTGATGTCGATGCCGCGCGCCGCGACATCGGTGGCGACCAGGAAGCGCAGCTTGCCTTCCTTGATGCTCTTGATCGCCGCCTCCCGCGCGGCCTGGGTGAGATCCCCCGAGATCTGGTCGGCGTCGATGTTGCGCTTGGTGAGGTAGTTGCTGACGTAGCGAACGTCGGCCTTGGTGTTGCAGAAGATGATCGCGCTCTCGGGATCTTCGTATTCGATGATGCGCAGCAGGGTGGCTTCCTTGTTCTGCGCCGTGCACACGTAGTAGACGTGCTCGATCGCCTGCGGCGCCACCTGGTCGTCGTCGAGGGTGACGAACTCGGCGTCCTTCTGGAAGAAGCGCGAGAGCGAGCGCACCTTCTCGGGGATCGTCGCCGAGAAGAGATGCGTCTTGCGATCTTCGGGAAGGTGGGAGGCGATCTCGCGCATGTCGGGCCAGAAGCCGAGGGAGAGCATCTCGTCGGCTTCGTCGAGGATCAGCACGCGAAGCCCCGAGAAGTCGATGCGCCCATTGCCCACGTGATCGAGGATGCGCCCGGGCGTGCCGACGATGACGTGGGCACCGGCGGCCAGCCCCTCGTTCTGCGGGCCGTAACCGACGCCGCCGTAGACCGGCAGGCAGCGAACGCCGCGATGGGTGCCGATCTGGGTCAACTCCTGCGCGACCTGGATCGCGAGTTCGCGGGTCGGCAACATGATGAGGGCCTGGGTGGCCTTCGATTCGGTGTCGATGGCTTCGCACACGGGGATCGCGAAGGCGCCGGTCTTGCCGCTACCGGTGAGCGCCTTCACGATGAGGTCACCACCCTCGCGCATCAGCGGGATCGCCTTGGCCTGGACGGGCATCGGAGTGGTCCAGCCGAGGTCTGCGACGCCTTTCTGGATGTCTTCGGAGAGCGACGCAAAAACGTCAGATTTACTAGTCATTTGGCGGGGGACGCTATCCCTCGCCCCCACCCCGCGCAATGGCGCCAGATGCTAGCCTGCGCCGCGCCATGTCCAGGATCAGCCCCGAACAGGTGAGCTACATCGCCGGGCTCGCGCGCTTGTCGCTCGAGCCCGAAGAAGTCGAGCGCATGGCCAGGGATATGGATCGCATCCTCGAATGGGTGGCGACCCTCGAAGAGCTCGACACCGAGGGCATTGTCCCCACCGCCCACGCGATCGAACTCGAGACGCCCGTGCGCGAGGACGAAGCTGCGGCGGCCATGGATCCCGAACTCGCCGTCTCGAATGCACCCGAACACGTCGGTACGGCGTTCTCGGTGCCGAAGGTCCTCGAGGGAGAAGAGGGCTGATGGTCAACGCATTCGCGGGTCTGACCGAACAGCGCGATGCGCTGGCGAACGGCACGTGCTCGTCGAGCGAGCTCGTTGACGCCGCCCTCGCGCGCCACGCGGAGACCCACGAGCGATTGAACGCCGTGGTGCACACCCGCGACGAGGCGGCCCGGCGCGAGGCCGACGAGGCCGACGCACGTCGCGCGGCGGGGGAGACGAAGGGCGCGCTCGATGGCATCCCGATCCTGCTGAAGGACAACATGGTGATGAAGGGAGAGCCGACGACATGCTCGTCGCGCATCCTGGAAGGCTACGTGTCGCCCTTCGACTCGACGGTGGTCGAGCGTCTCCAGGCGGCGGGGGCGGTGATCCTCGGCGCGGCGAACATGGACGAGTTCGCGATGGGCTCGTCGACCGAGAACTCGGTGCACGGGGTGGCCCACAACCCCTGGGATCTCGAGCGGACGTGCGGTGGTTCTTCGGGGGGCTCGGCCGCCGCGGTGGCCGCGGCGGTGGTGCCGGGTGCGCTCGGTAGCGACACCGGGGGTTCGATTCGCCAGCCGGCGCACTTCTGCGGCGTCACCGGGCTGAAGCCCACCTACGGGCGCGTGTCGCGTTGGGGACTCGTGGCGTTTGCCTCCTCCCTCGATCAGATCGGGACCCTCACGCGTTCGGCGGCCGACGCCGCGTTATTGCTCGAAACGATCGCGGGCCACGACCCGCGCGACTCGACTTCGATTCCACAACCCGTCCCGACCTACAGCGCGGCTCTCGACGGGGACATCGCGGGGCTCACGATCGGTCTCCCGAAGGAGTGCTTCGACGTCGAAGGCGGCGACCCCGGCGTGTTCGAACGCGTGCGGGCCGCTGTGGCCGAACTCGAAGCGGCCGGCGCGAAGACCGTCGAGGTCAGCCTGCCGCAGACCCGCTACGGCGTTCCCGCCTACTACCTGATCGCCAACGCCGAAGCGTCGAGCAACCTCGCCCGCTTCGACGGCGCGCGCTACGGGCGCCGCGCCGAAGGGGTCTCC
>JANQEL010000179.1 GCA_028278345.1 Myxococcota bacterium | reverse complement strand
CGGTCGTTTCCTGGGACTTCGCGATGTCGATCGTGCCCGGCTGGCACGCCACGATCTTCGCCCCCTACTTCGTGGCCGGCGCCGTCTTCGGCGGCTTCGGCCACGAAGTAGGGGGCGAAGATCGTGGCGTGCCAGCCGGGCACGATCGACATCGCGAAGTCCCTGGAAACGACCGAGTGCACCGAGAGCACCAGCGGCGTGGCCAGGCCCGAGAGGTGGAGCACCGTGCGGTTATGCGCCTTCCACTGGGCCGACTTGCCCTGCCAGCCGAGGGACAAGATCGTGTAGATGAACTTGCGAACGCCCGTGGTGCGGTCACGCGCGATGGCGAAGTCCGGAATCAACCCCACGAAGAAGAAGACGATCGAGATCGTCATGTAGGTGTTGACCGCGAACACGTCCCACAGGAGCGGGCTCTTGAAGTTCACCCACAGGCCGCGCTGGTTCGGGTACGGGATCAGGAAGTAGAACTTCCAGAGGCGGCCGATGTGGATGAGCGGGAAGAGTGCCGCGGTGAGCACCGCGAAGACCGTCATCGCCTCGGCGCCGCGGTTGATCGCGTTTCGCCACTTCGCGCGGAACAGGAAGAGGATCGCCGAGATCAGGGTGCCGGCGTGACCGATACCGATCCAGAACACGAAGGTCACGATGTAGACGGCCCAGAAGATGGGCGCCTGGTAACCCGCGATTCCGAGACCGTGATAGGTCTGGTAGGCGAGCGTCGCGACCGCCTGTAGAACACCAAGCACCGCCAACCCAAGAATGATGAACCAGGGCGCGGACGCACCCCGGGTGATCACGTTCATGATGTCGACGTTGGCCTGGGAGTCCTGGGGCACCGAGCCCGCATTCATCGGAGGCGCTGCGGCAGCAGGAGGTGTCATCCGTGTGACCTCTCGTCATCCGAGCGATCCACCTGCTTCAAGTAGGTGATCGCCGGTCGGGTGTTCAAGATGTGGAGGGAGTGATAAGCCCGCTTGTCGTCGTCGGCGGTCTTCACCACCGTGCTCTGCTTGTCCTTCGCGTTGCCGAACTCGATGGCCTGGCTGGGACAGGTCTGCTGGCAGGCCGTCTTGATCTCGCCATCGGCGATCGGCCGCCCTTCGTCCTTGGCCTTCTGGCGCGCGGTGTGGATGCGCTGGACGCAGAACGTGCACTTCTCCATCACGCCCTGCTGGCGGGTCGTGACATCCGGGTTGTGCATCAGATTGAGGTTGCCCGGCCAGCTGTCGCGGCTGTAGTCCCAGTAGTTGAAGCGGCGGACCTTGTAGGTGCAGTTGTTCGCGCAGTAGCGCGTACCCACGCAGCGGTTGTAGATCATGCCGTTCAGGCCGTCGGGCGAGTGGTAGGTCGCGATCACGGGGCAGACCGCTTCGCACGGTGCCGCGCCGCACTGCTGGCAGAGCATCGGCGTGTAGCGAACGTCGGTCTTGCCGAGCTCTTCGCGATCGGGGTGCGGGCGGCGCTCGAGGCCGTCGCTGCGATCGCCCTCATCGACGTAGCGCTCGATGCGGATCCAGCTCATCTCCCGGTGCATCGCCATGCCTTCTTCGCCGACGATCGGGATGTTGTTCTCGGTGTAACAAGCCGCCACGCAGGCGCCGCAGCCGTTGCACTTGTCGTTGTCGATCGTCATCGCCCAGCGGTATTCGCTGTTCGGATCGGCGTCGTTCGCCGGGTCGAAGGGGAAGACGAAGTGGTGTCCGCCGTCGCCGTGACCGTCCCCATGACCGTCGCCATGGTCGTCACCGTGACCGTCGTCGCCGTGACCATCGGTGGCCGCCGGCTTCGGATCGCCGAGGTGGCCTTCGCCGTTGGCGATCGCCGCGAGGGAGATGGTCGGTGCGAGTTCGCGCTCGCGCTGGTTGTCGGTGAACTGGGTGAGCGGGATGCGCTGATAGAGGCCCGTCACCGAGACGTTGGCCTTCGTGTTCAGCCAGGTTCGGGCGCCGCTGTTGTCGGTGCCGTCTTCGAGGAGCGAGATCACGCTCACCCCGCGCGCGACACCCGGACGACTGTCGCCTTCGAGGGAGGCGTAGTGACCGACCGTGTGGCCCTGCCCCGTCGCGATCGCGATCACGTCTTCCTGGATCGCACCGCGCGGGTAGACGGGAAGCTTCACACTGCCACCGGCCGTGCTGACCTCGACCACTTCACCGTAGTCGACGCCGAGCTTCTCGCAGGTCTTGTCATTGATCTCGAGCCAGGAGAGCCACGAAGCGCGCGCCACCGGATCGGGAATCTCCTGCATCCAGGGAAGCGTCGCGGCGCTGCCGTCGCCGAGAAAGCTGTGGGGATAGGCGACCAGCGTGTAGTCGCCGCTGCCGCCGAGGGCCACCGGCGCCACGTTGATCTGCGAGACCGTCGCGGCCACTTCGGCTGCCGGAGCCGCGACCGGAGCGATCACACCGCCGTTGGCCACTGTCTGACGCCAGTTCTGACCGGCGAAGCTCGCCTTCACGCGATCGAGGAAGCTGCCGTCGGCGACCGTGGCGCCGGCTTCGCGCGCAATCGCGAGGAGCGTGTCGCCCAGCGCCATCGTGTCCTGCAGCGGTCGAATCGTCGGCTGCACGATCGTGTGAATGCCTGCACGGGGCATCGCATCGCCCCACGACTCGAAGGCGTCGTGATCGGGGAGCACCAGGCTCGCGGCTTCCGCCGTTTCATCCTTGAGCGTCGCGAAGGAGACGACCGTGTCGACCTTCGAGAGCGCGTCCGCGAAACCCGAGGACGCCGGAAGCGAGTAGAGCGGGTTCGAATCGTGGATCAGCAGGACGTCGACCTTGCCGGCGTTCATGTCGGCGATGAGCTTCTGGACGTCGCTGTAGGGCGAAGCGAACTCGCGGGTGTTCTCGGCCGGGACCTTGAGCCGCGTATCGAGCGCGCCGAGCAGCGCGTTCAGGAGCAAGACGGCTGCGGCATCCGACGTCGCGTTCTGGCTCTGCGCCGAGATGCCGGGGGGCATCGCCACGACGTGCTTGGCGTGCAGCACCTTGTCGAGCAGCGCGTCGAAGTCGTGCGGGTCGACGCCGGCCTGCTTCAGCAGCTGGCCAGCGTTCAGGCCGCGCATCAGGTCGGCCACGCCGCGCGTGTCACCGGCGACCGCGCCGCCGTTCTTGTTGTAGACGGCGAGGGCCAACGCGAGGGCGAGAGCGCCTTCGCCGCCGGCTGCGCTCGGAATCCACTTGTCGGCCTTCGAGGCCGTCATCGAGAGACGCGGCCCCACGCTGATCAGCGCGGCACCACCGTGATTCCCGATGTCCTTGGCCTGGGCGAACTGGCGGGCGTGTTCGACCGGCGAAGACCCCTGGTCGAGGAAGTCGGAGCTGAAGTCGAGCACGAGATCCGCGCTACTGAGGTCGAACTCAGGCTCGACGTGGCGGCCGAAGACGAGGTTCGTGGCCGCGCAGAGGGCCGCGCAGTCGAAGGGGTCGTAGACGACGCGTCCGCCGGCACCGGTGGCCGAGACGAACTCGTCCATCACCGCCGAAAGCGTCGGCCCGACCGGCCCGCCGAGGATGCGGGTGCTACCCGGCGAAGCCTTGATCTTGCCCGCGACCGTGGCGATCGCGTCCTGCCAGGAGATCTCTCCCAGGCCATTGGGACCGCTCACCTTCGGACCGCTGTAGCGATCGGGGTGATACACGCGCCCGAGACCCACCTGACCGCGCGCGCAGAGCGTGCCCTGGTTGATCGGATGGTCGGGGTGCCCTTCCAGCTTGATCGGGCGTCCTTCGCGGGTGGTCACGTGCAGACCACAGGCCGCGGTGCACTCCTGGCAGGTCGAGGCGTAATCCACCGCGATGCCGGGGGTGAACTCTTCCGGCTGGATCACGTACGGAATCAGGTTCTCGACGGGATCGGAGCAGCCGGCCGCCGCGGCGGCGCCGGTGGTCGCTCCGACCAGCTTCAGAAAGTCTCGACGATCGAGCTCGGGCATACGTTCGTCCTGTGTTTTGTCGCGTGCTTGATTCGCTGAAGACGGCCGCTACGAGAAGCGCCTGCGGCCAAGCAAGTTGCCGAAAGGCGACTTGCTGTCAGTAATGACAAAGAAGGCAGTCTTGCGACGCCTGCTGGTTGTTCTCGCGGTGGCACTGGATGCACCAACCCATTTCGAGCTTCTGGGTCGGCAGGCCGTACTGCCACCACTCGGTATCCGGCACCAGGCTGAGCTTCTCGATCTCCTCCACCGGGCCGTGGCAACGCTGGCACTCGAGCCCCGCCTTGATGTGGCGGTTGTGGCGGAACTTCGCGTGCTCGGGCAGGCGGTGGATCTGCTTCCAGACGATGGGCTCTTTCTTTTCCCAATGATCCTTGAGGATCTGGATGCCCTCGAGTTCGTCGTATTCCTTGGGGAACTGCCCGTGGCAGCCCATGCAGACCTCGACCGAGGGCATGCCGGCGACGCGCGAAGCATCGGTGTTCGAGTGGCAGTACTGACAATCGATCTCGAAATCGCCCGCGTGGTGCTTGTGGCTGAAGGGGATCGGCTGCTGCGGTCCGGGCGCCTCGACGTCCCACGCCAGCTCGTGCGACTTGCAGGCATTGGCGGTGGGGAACTTCTTGTCGAACTCGGCCGGAATCTCGATCTCGAGGTGCGAGTCGAGGGCCTTCATTTCCTTCAGGCGGTGGGCGTCGCACACACTGGTGGCGACCAGCTTCTCACCGCTACCGGCAAACGCCGCCCCTGCGGTGAGCAGCGCCGCCATCACGACGGCGAAACCGCGCAGGTGCGCGGCTCGTCCGCTCGTGCGGTGGCTCCGGCGATTGTGGCTGCTCATACGATTCTCGATGGCCTCCGTCGATCTGCCTCGATCCTGGATGTCGAATTCGTTCGGATTCGTGTCTGGGATTTCTTGGGGTTCGCGGGTGTCGGTCGCGCGGCTGTGCTCCGACCCGCCCTCGCGGCGGCAACCCGTGGGTCCAGTCGCCCTGGCGCGAGGTCGTCTCGTGCGCGGGCTGCGGCTCGAAGCCAACGATCGCTGTGGGATCCGCGCGCACGAATGAAAGGAAAGGAGCGAGCGCTACCGCGATCTTGAATCCCGCTCGGCAGCCGGCGAAGGGCCAACTACCTCATTTTGCGAGGTGGTTTTACGACTTCGCCCCATCTCCGTCAACCAGCATCGGATGGATTGGCGAATCGCGCGGCGCATCGAATCGTTGCGGACTCTTCTTGCGAATTCGAAGCCGCGCATCGAGAACGGGGTGTTCCCCCGATCGCTTGCCGCACCCGGCACCGCAGGGGGAAGGGCTCGCGTTCTGGCGCGCAACAACGAAACGCGGTTCTGCGGCGGATGGGCGGTCCCGACGCCGGCGTGATTCGCCCCCGCTCCCGGGGGTTCTCCAGCGGCCGACGGGGCGGAGACCGCAGTGCGAGCCGTCGTTTGTCGCCAGCCGGATTCTGGACTAACCCTCGCGGGTGCGGCGCTACACCCGGCCCGCAGAATCGAGCCCAGGAAAGCGAACATGCCGGTCAGCCAGGAGCTACTCGAGATTCTCGTCTGCCCCGAAACCAAGCAGCGGGTTTCGCCGGCCGCGGACGAGGTCGTCGCCCAGATCAATTCGCGCATCGAGGCCGGCGACCTGCGCAATCGCGGCGGCGATGCCCTGAGCAAGCCGATCAGCGAAGGCCTGCTCCGCGAGGACGGCAAGATCCTCTACATCGTGGACGACGGAATCCCGGTGATGCTGGTCGAGGAATCGATCGAGCTTTCCTGACCCCGCCCTTCGGGCTACTGGGCGAACTCGCGACGCTTCAGTTGTTTCACGTAGTCGCTGAGTTCGGGGTCGGTGGCCACGAGCTTCGAGATGCGTTCCTCGAACTCCGCCGCGCGCCGGAAGAGCGGATCGAGATCGAAGCGGATGCCCAGGCACTCGCCGAGGATCTGCACCAGTGCCAGTGCACCGCGGGGGTTGGGTCGCGCGTTGATGTAGTGCGGCAGGCCAGCCCAGAGACTCACCACCTCGAGGCCATCGCGTGTGAACTGCTCACCGAGCACGCCGAGGATCCCCGTCGGCCCCTGGTAGTTCGAGGGCTGCACGCCGACGCGCTCGAGGAGCGCCGGATCCGAGGCGATCCCGGTCACCTGCACGGGCTGGGAGTAGATCACGTCGGCGAGGAACGAACCGAGCATCACCACGCGCCGCATGCCTGCAGCCTTCACCACCTCGGCCACGCATTCGCGGAAACAACGCCAGCGCAGATGGGGTTCGACGCCGGTACAGGTCACCAGATCGTGCTGCGCGTCGGCGGCGCCGTAGCGAAATTCGTTGCCGGGCCAGTGGATCTCGCGCTCGCCATCCGGGCCGATCACCGCCTCGGGACGCGTCACGGTGAAGTCGTAGAAGATCTCCGAATCGATTTCAGCGAGGGGAACGGCGCGAATCGACTCGTTGATGAAGGCCAGAGCGGTGGTCGCCGCTTCACCCGCGTCGTTCCATCCCTCGAAGGCGAAGATCGCCGTCGAATCCTGCAGCGTAGGCTGCACCACCATGCGAACGAGGTCGGTCACGACGAAAGGGTGACACGCGCCTGCGGGTCTCCACAAGCGAATTCTCGTCGCACCCGATGGTTTCGATCGAGTTGCTTTGGCGTCGTGTCGCGGCAGTCACGCGAATACAATCACGAACGATGAATCCGCATTCACGAAACGCAGCTGATCGAAGCACGGCTCTGGACGCCGCGAATCGGCTTGACGAAATCCGAACGAAGCAGTAGGCCGCGCCCGTTCTCGGTGCTGTGTGGTCGTCAAGAAACGAAGCGATAGCCGCGCCCGCGCACCGAAACGATGTGACGCGGCTTGGACGGGTCTTCTTCGACGTAGCGACGCAAGCGCACGATGAAGCTGTCGATCACGCGCGTCTGGGTATCGGGTCGCAGACCCCAGACCTCTTCGAGCAATTCGCCGCGCGTCACCACCTCGCCCGAACGAGCGATCAGGGCACGCAGCAGCCCCATCTCGCGCGTCGTCAACTCGACGACTTCTCCATCCCGTTCGATCGAGAAGCGATCGAAGTTGACGACGACGTTTCCGAAGCGCAGCTCGCGCGGCCCCGAGTTCTCTTCCGCCACTCCGTGCCAACGGCGTCTGCGCAGCAGGCCCTTGACCCGCGCGAGGAGCTCGTCGAGGTGGAAGGGCTTGGTGAGGTAGTCGTCGGCGCCCTCCTCGAGGCCGCGTACGACGTCCTCGGGCGAGTCTTTCGCGGTCAACATCAGTATCGCCACGAAGTTGCCCGTAGCGCGCACCCGTCGCGCCACCTCGAAACCGCTCATGCGCGGCAGCATGAGATCGAGGATCACGAGATCGAAGGGTGGAGCCGCGTCGGTGATGAGGTCGACGCCCGTCTGCCCATCGCTGGCGACCACCGTCTCGTGCCCTTCGCATTCGAGGTTGTAGCGAAGCCCTTCGGCGATGTGTGCGTCGTCTTCGACGATCAGGACCCTGGCCATGGCGATTCTCTCTTCGTCCCACTCATGATTGCAGCGGCATCGTACGCAGGGTGACGACGAAACGGCTGCCGCGCCCCGCCCCTTCGCTGCGGGCGATCACGCGCCCGCCCTGCCGTCGCAAGAGACTGCGCACGACGAACAGCCCGAGGCCCAGCCCCGACACGGTTCGCTGCACGTCCCGCCCGACGCGATAGAAGCGTTTGAAGATCTTGCGCAGCTCGCGCGGCGGGATCCCGATGCCCGAGTCGGCGATCTCGACCTGCACGCGGTTGTCCCGCGGTGCATCGACCTTGACCTCGACGCGCACCGGATCTTCGGAGTACTTGATCGCGTTCTCGAGCAGGTTCTTGAAGACGAGCTCGAGCTCGGAAGCATCGCCGCGTACCGCAGGGGTGCGGTCGACCGTGAGGCCGACCGCCTCGGCTTCGAGGTCGTGGGCCCGGCGCGTTTCGTCGATGCAGCGCTCGAGCAGCGCCGGCAGATCGACCCGCTCGCGAATCGGGCTGTGGTCGCGCTCCTCGGCCCGCGCCGCCTGCAGCACCTGTTCGACGGTGCGGTCGAGGCGGTCGAGGTCTTCGCTCATGCGCTCGATGAACGCGCGACGCTGGGTCTCCGGGGGATCGTGTCGCTTCAGGGTATCGAGGGACAACCGGAACGACGCCATCGGTGTCTTCATCTCGTGGGTGACGGCGTCGAGGAAGGCGCGTTGGCGCTGGTTGCTGCGCATCTCCTGCAGCAGCCAGGCACACAGGCCGACCAGGCCGATCATCAAGAGCACGAAGAAGATCGTGCCGAAGATCAGGAAGAGCCATTCCCAGGGTTCGAAGCCGCGCTCACGCGGATCGATGCCGCTCCACAACATCACCTGCCAGCCGATCGCGAGGGCCAGCAGGAGCAACATCAGAACGATCCCGACGGTCAGTCGGGGGGCGATGGATCGTCGCGACACGCGAAACTCCCGGACGGGTTCTCGCTAGAAGTCCTTTGGACAACCCTGACCGAGCCAGGTGCAGTCATTCGGCCCAAGATCAAGGCGCGGAACCGCGGGCGTAGTCCTAGCTACGGCCGGGGTTTCGCAACGCAGAGATTGGGTCGAATGGCTGTGCATGGCGACCGAAGGGTTGTTCAACGGACTGCTAGTTTACCACTCAGCTCGGGCGAGGAGAGTGCAGCTGATGGAACCCGCGATCGTTCGCGCCACTGTGTTGGTGGTGGCCGTATGCCTCACCGCGCCGGGACCGCTCCACGCCGGCCTCCCCGACGAGGGCGACTGCCCCACGATCACCCTCGAGCCCGACGGCAGCCGCCCGAAGGAAGACGCCGTCGCGGTGGTGATCGAACCCGGCATGGTGCTCGGCGAAGAGGACCTGATGTTGCTTCGGCAGTTGATCCCGAAGGAACTCTGGCGACACCGCGAAGTGTTCTTCCACGAAGGCATGCGGATCGAGGTCGGGCCGTGCCACCGGCGCTACGCGCAACCGCCCTTCTTCCGCGAAGCCACCGAGCGCTTCCGGGGAGAGAGCCGCATCGACGGACAGGGCAATCTCACCGGCTACACCGCCGGCCTGCCCTTTCCACCGGAAGCGATCGCCGAAGACGATCCCCAGGCCGGCGCGAAGTGGGCCTTCGACGTGCAGCAGCGCTTCGTCGGTGCGGCCGTGCGCGGCGAGTTTCGCCTCACCGACCTACCGGGTCGCATCGGACGTGCCCAGGTCTACGATGGCCACTTCTATTACCTGAAGACGGCTCACCGCGCGGACCAGGCCGAGAGCGACTACCGCGTCGCGGGACGCAAGAAGATCGTGAGCGCCGCAGGCGGCGAGTTCACGCGCCCCTTCGACGCGCGACACCTCGCCTGGCGTCAGTTCCGCAGCGAACGGGCCGCAAGAAGGCACGGCGAGCCCGACGACATCTTCGCCTACATCCCCTCGATGCGGAAAGCGCGTCGGGCCGCGGCCAGTTGGGTCGATGGCCTCTACCTCCCCCGCTACACGGTGAGTGGAGAAGGCAGTGGCGGCTCCATCCAGTACGGCGCCGCCGGCTCGATCAACCCCACCGCCGGCCGCTCGATCGCGATCTCCGAGAACATGCGGCGCGGCTTCATCGGCTTCACATTGCGCGCCAACGCGTATCACTGGCGTCTGCTCGGCGAGCGCGACGTGCTGGCGCCGATCAACAGCAACAATTCCGGCTATCCGCAGAACGAGGAGCGCAACTTCGGCACCAGTGGCCTCTCCCTGGCGAACGACCGCTGGGATCTGCGGCGCGTCGTCGTGATCGAAGGGGCCGCGCGCGAGAAGGGCCGGGAGGTGGCTTCCGTCGTCATCACCCTCGATCTCCAGACCCAGCAGCCCCTGTACTGGATCACGCGCACGTCGCGGGGACGTCTGCTCGACGTCGGTGCCCTCGCCTATCGCTTCAGCGACGATCTCACGCCGACCCCCACCTGGACGAAGGGGGACGACACCCCCGCGTCGGTCTTCCTTCCGGTGGCCGCGGCCTTCTTCGACGCGGGCATGGGCGCGGGGGGATGGCGCCGCGAGTCCTTCGACCTCGAAGCCACGCCGGTGAGCAAAGAGCGCCGAGAACAGATGATGACGTCGGGAAGTCTCGGACGGGGCCGCTGAAACCACGCTGGTTGCGCGCACGTACTCGCAACCAAAGGACAGAAGCCATTCGCCAACGCGCGGCCTATGCTTGGGGGCCGCGAGATCGCACACCTCCATCGCCCCAAGCGTCCGCGCACCCTCCTCTACGATGAGCGAATCCCTTCACGATGCACGTCGATCTCGGCGACTTTGAAAGCGGACATACCCTCGAAGCGGATTTGTGTATCGCCGGCGCGGGGATCGTCGGGATCACCCTGGCGCGACAGTTCCTCGGGACGCCGACGCGGGTGCTGCTGCTCGAGAGCGGCAACGTCGACTTCGAGGCCGAGACCCAGGCGCTCTTCGACGGCGAGCAGCTCGGGGTCGAGTACTACCCCCTCGACGACGCGCGGCTTCGCTTCTTCGGCGGCTCGACCCTGGTGTGGGGAGGACGCTGCGTTCCGATGGACCGGCTGGACTTCGAGCGCCGCTCCTGGGTGCCCCACAGTGGCTGGCCGATCTCGCGCGACGATCTCGACCCCTTCTACCTGCGCGCCCAGGACGTGCTGGGCATCAAGTCGTCGATCTACGACGAGCGCATGTGGGAAGAGGTGCCCGTGCTCCCCCCCGCCTTCGACCGGCGCATCCTGCGCACCACATTCTGGCACTTCGACGAGGCGTACGCGCGCTTCAGCTGGGACCAGTGCCAGGATCTCGCCACCGCGACGAACATCGAGATCGTCACCCACGCCAACGTGACCAACATCCAGTTGCGCGACGACGGGCAGGCGGTCGAGCACTTCGACGTCGCGACGCTCTCGGGCAGGCAGTGCAAGGTGAAGGCGGATCGCTACGTGCTGGCGACCGGCGGGATCGAGAACCCACGCATCCTGTTGGCGAGCAACGGCGTGCAGCCACAGGGGGTGGGCAATGATCACGATCTGGTCGGGCGCTTCTTCATGGAGCATCCCCATGGACGCGCCGGCGAAGTGCGTTCGAAGAATCGCTATCGCCTGCTCGACACCTACAAGAAGCGTCGCACCCGCGCAGGGCTGATGGTGGCCCCGGTGCTCGCGCCGAGCGACGAGCTGCAGGCGAGCGCGGGCATCCTCAACACCTCCTTCGGCCTCAAGTACCGGCGCCGGGCCGACCGCGGTCGTTCGGTGCACAAGAAGATGTATTCCTCGGTCAAGCATTGGACCAACCCCACCACCGCAAGTCGCCAGATGTGGCGCAGCTACAAGGCCATCAACGCCTTCCGCCATCGCGCCACCGATGCCTTCCTGCGGCGCCTCGGCTTCTGGCGCGACACCCACCGCCTCTACATCACCGTGCGCGGGGAGCAGGCGCCGAACCCGGACAGCCGCGTGGTGCTTTCGCAGAAGCGCGACGCCCTCGGCGTACCGCAGGCCGACCTCGACTGGCAGATGAGCGAGATCGACAAGCGCACGGTCTCCGTGCTGGTCGACCAGCTGAGCAAGGAGCTCGGCCGCCTCGGGCTGGGTGAGGCCGTGCCCTCCGACTGGCTGGCCAGCGAGGACCTCGCCTGGCCCAACGACCCCACCGTCGGCCTACACCCGATCGGCGGCTATCACCACATGGGCACCACGCGCATGAGCGACAACCCGCGCGAGGGCGTCGTGGACGCCGACTCACGCGTGCACGGCATGCAGAACCTCTACATCGGGGGCAGCTCGGTCTTCCCGACCGGAGGGTGGGCGAACCCGAACCTCACGATCGTCGCCCTCACCCTGCGCCTCGCCGATCACCTGAAGGCCGGTTGATCACGCACCTTCACGTGGCGATCCACGCTTCAGGTAGACCCACACACCGGTCGCGAAAGCCAGAAGCGCCGTGATCACGCTGCCTCCTCCTCAGGCATCAAGCCGAAACCGGACGGCCGGCGGTTGTAACGCGTGTAGCTCGGTGGTTCACCCACCCCGAGTTCGCAGCGCACTTCGTCGATTGGACGCGGCAGCAGGGTTTCCCACGGCGCCGTGGGCAACCAGCGCGCATCCCGCCCGCGCCGGGTCGCGAGTTCGAAGAGTTCGCGTGCTCCGGGTAGTCGCCCTGCCGGTCCGACCCGCGCGAGCCGACTCAACCAGCCGAAGGCGCGACTGTGCGTCTGCTCGCGACTGAAGATGATCAGCTGGAGCTCACCCAACACGTCGCGGTGATAGCCGGTGAGCACGTGCCAGAGATCGTGGGAGGCACGCATGTGTCGATGGAAGCGCCGACGCACCGCATCCGGTTGCAGGACTTCCGCTTCGACCGGCGCGACGACGCGATCGAGTTCTTCGGTCGAAATTCCCTCGGCGCGCATGAAGTCGAGATAGCTTCGCCCCAGCGAGCCTTCGGGCATGGCTTCCAGTGACTCGCGATCGGTCAGCCGATCATAGAGAGAAGGCGCACCCGCCAATATCCGAGCGCCTGCTGGATCCTTCGCGAAGCGTTGGAAGCACTGCTCGATCGGTTGGCGATCGATCGTCATGACGACACGTGCACCGTGGCTCGTGTTGTTCGGGTCGCGTGCAATCGCGAAGAACGAACGGATCAGTGGAAAGAGGGCTCTGCGTCGAGATTCCCGGTGTGGCGGGGCGATGGACGAATTCGAAGTGGACCCGGTCGCGGACATCTGTGACTCCTGATCGATGGCGAGCGCGCAACTTCGAGTCTCATCCACGCGCCGTGTTTCGCCTTGTCCCCCACGACACGATTCGATGTCGATTCCGGAAGGCGCAGCCGGTTGCGTCTTGTCGTCAGCGGCCACGTGCTTGTCGAATTCGGCCACACGCCTGCGCGCACGTCTTTGCGGCGCCCTCGCCACCCGGTTAGCTTGGTCGCATGCCGCACCCAGCCCCCGCCGTACAGGGCACGTGCCATGTCAAGAGCCTGGCGTCGCTCACGGCCTCGCTTCGCGAATGGGGGTACGACGCCGCCGAGATCCTCGCCGAGGGAGACGTTCGACTCGAGCAACTCGACGATCCCGAGCATCGCATCTCGATCGACGCCTACCGCAGCGTCTGGGAAGCGGCACGCCGCGAGACCGGCGATGAAGCCATCGGTCTCCACGTCGTCGAAAACTTCGATCCCCGCAATGCGATCACACCCTTCGTCTATCTCGCCTCCTCGAGCGCGACCCCGCGCGAGGCCTTCAAACGTGTCGCCCCCTTCATCCAGGTGGCGCACAACGCCGTCGTCATGGATCTGGAAGTGGTCGACGACCGGACCATCTTCCGCGCCGAGTTTCGCGGTTTCGAAGACGACCTGTACGTGATCGAATACTTCATCGGCATGGTCGTGAAGATCGCGCCGATGATCGTCGGCGGACAACAAATCGAGGAAATCTGGTTCAAACACTCCCCGCCCGCGTATGCCGCGGAGTACCCCCGGATCCTCGGCCTCGATGTCCTCTTCGACGCCCCCGACAATGCCATTACCGGCCGCGCCGAAGGCCTCGACCGTCCGCTTCCGAACGCGGACGAGGTTCTCTGCAACATGCTGGAACGACAAGCGATCGCGGCCCTCGAGCGCATGCCGAAGGTTTCGGATTTCGCACACGTCGTGCGCCAACGAATCGAGTCGCAGATCGGATGCAGCGACGTCAGTGCAGAAGCCGTCGCGGCGGCACTGGGCTTGAGCGATCGGACCTTGCGCCGCCGCTTGAGCGAGTGCGGAGTCCGCTATCAGGAACTGCTCGACAGCGTCCGCTGTGAACTCGCCCGCCAGGCCCTCGCGCGCCCCGGAGCCACCGTCGGCGAGGTCGCCTTCTCTCTCGGCTTCTCCGACACGTCGGCTTTCCACAAGGCGTTTCGACGCTGGACGGGCATTCGCCCCAGCGACTACAAGCAGGCAGCGCGCTGACCCCGAAGCGCTCTCACTCCTCGAGCTGTTCGCGCACCAGCGCGATCAGGTTCTCGGGCAGGAAGGGTTTCTGCAGGAACCCCGCGAGGCCGGCTTCGCGCAACTCGGCGGCGGCGCGTTCTTCGGAGTAGCCGCTCACCATGATCACGCGCGCCGTCGGATCGAGGGCGCGGATCTCGCGGAAGACATCGAAGCCCGAGAGCACGGGCATCGTGCGGTCGAGCAGGACGAGGCGGATGCGTTCGCGGCTCTGGGCGAAGAGTTCGACGCCCTCGCGTCCATCGGCGGCCGTGACCACGCTCAGCCCCACTCGCGAGAGGATGTCGGCTGCGAGCTCGCGCACCGATGCATCATCGTCGATCACGAGCACGGTCTGTGATCCGCGCCAGCTTCCCCGAACCCCACCCGACGAGTGCGGCGCGTCCGCGCTGGCTTCCGCCGCGGGAAAGAGCACGCGGAAGGTCGTGCCCTGCCCCGGTTCGCTTTCGATTTCGACGGCACCGCGATGTCCCCGCACGATGCCGGCCACCGCGGCGAGGCCGAGACCGCGTCCGGTGAACTTGGTCGTGTAGAAGGGATCGAAGATGCGCTTCAGCGTATCCGACTCCATGCCACAGCCGGTGTCCGCCACCTCGAGGTAGACGTGGTGCCCGGCGCTCAGGTTCTCGGCAAACATCGCCTTGCGCGGCGGGCCGTCGAGTTCGACGGCGCCGGTTCGCACGTGGATCGTGCCGGCGCCATCCGGCAGGGCCTCGCTCGCGTTGCTGATCAGGTTGATGACCACCTGGCTCACCTGCGCGGCGTCGGCTTCGACGTGGGGAAGGTTCGACGCGAGATCGAAGGCCAGCACGGTCTTGCCCGATACCGCCGATTCGAAGAGCCGCCCCATCTCGTGTACCTGCTCGGAAAGATCGAGACGCTCGAGCTGGAGCGGGCCCTGCCCGGCGTAGGAGAGCATCTGTTGGGTGAGCGCCGCCGCGCGCTGGGCCGCGTGGCGGATCTTGCGCAGGCGCTCGCGCACCGGTGAGCCTTCGGGCAGATCGTCGTAACCGAGGCTCGCTTCTCCGAGGATCGGCGTGAGCAGGTTGTTGAAGTCGTGGGCGATCCCGCCGGCCATCACGCCGAGGCTTTCGAGCTTCTGGCCGGCGACGAGGAGTTCTTCGAGTTCGCGTCGACGCTGTTCCTCTTCGACCACGTCCGTCACGTTGTGGGTCACGCTCAAGAAGCGCTTTTCCCCATCGCTGGAGTCGTGACGCACACCCTTCGACTCGAACCAGAGCCAATCGCCCGAGCGGGTGTGAGCGCGATAGCGGCCGAAGTCGACGACCTCGCCCGGCTTCGTTTCCCGCTGATTCAAGGCGGCGATCCTGGGTATGTCGTCGGGGTGAACGAGGGCGAAGGGTGGCTTGTCCTGCATCTCTTCGAGGGTGTAACCGAAGAGGGCTTCGATCCTGGGACTCAGGTAGGTGGGGCGGCCTTCCATGTCGGTCTCGGTGATGAGGTCGCGCCCCACGTCAGAAATCACCCGATAGCGCTCTTCGCTGCGGCGCAGTTCCGTCTGCGCTTCGACCAGCTCGGTCACGTCCCGGTTCAGCGACATCGATTGGTAGCGTCCGTCCTCGGAGACATACGACGCCTGGGAGGTGATCTCGATGTAGTGCCACTTCTCCTGGCGGTCCTGGATGCGAATCACGGAGCGGAAGGGGCGACCTTCCTGCGCGAGCGCAATGGCCCCGCCTACCAGTCGCTCTTCGTCATCGGGGTGGATGCGAATGCACTCGCCCCGCACGACCTCTTCTGCAGAGAAGCCGAGAGCGTCTTCGACGCTCGGGCTCGCGTAGATGGTTCGCGGCTCGCTATCGGCTTCGGTGATCCAGCTCTTGCTCTGGGCGAGCAGATGGATGATGCGATCGGCGCGCTCCGGAATCACCGGGAGGGGCAGCCGCGGGTTCGCAACCGGAATCCGCCGGATCATGCCTTCGTGGCGTTTGCCCTCGGTGGCTTCGTCGCGTCTCGCCATGTCACTCCCACGCTCGCAGTCCCCCCTGACCTCCGTCAGAAGGTGTATCGCAAGCGTAGGAAGACTTCGTCGCGGTCGCGAACCAGCGAGACCCCGTTCTCGACGCCCACCTTGTAGGCGTACTCGCCGCGCTGGTTCGCCGCGGGGCCGATCCCGGCGATCGGCATCTCGTGGATCTGTTCGCGCCCCATGAAGATGTTGGCGCCGACCACGACCGAGAAGTTTTCGGTGTAGCGGTAGGTGACCTGGGGCAGCGCCGCGCCGGAGCGCGACATGAAGTCGTACACCCCGATCAAGCCCGGCAGCAGGCGATCCTGGAAATACCCCGTCTGCACGAGCACGAGGCCGAGCACGTTGATGGGGCCGTTGCTGGGCATGCTCTTCCGGTAGCCGTCGCGGTACTGGAAGAACCACTGGGTGTTCAGGAAGAAGGTCGTGTTCGGGTTCAGGAAGTTGAGGAAGGTCGGGCGATCCATCGAGATCGTGAGGTTGTAGTCGTCGACGGTGGTGAGGCCATCCCACTCGTCGTAGTCGCTGACCCGAACACCCTCGACCCAGGTGAACTCGACACCCCAGTTCGACTTGGTGACGTCCTCGGCGAAGTCCATCGCAAAGCCGAGCACGTTGCGGCGATCGAACTTCGCGATCACTTCACCACCGCTGTGCCAGATGAAGGTGCGGCGCCCGAATTCGCCGCTGCCCCCGGCCTTGATCGAGCGATGCTGTACGCCCGCGATCGCGAAGATGTTCTGGATGATCTCGCAGTGCTGGGGCGTGATGAAACTGCAGTGCTTGCCCGCCTCGATGAACTCGCCGCTGCCCTCGATCGAATCGGCCTCGAGGATCTCCATGCCGACGAAGCGGTTCTCGACGTACTCGTAGGTGAGGTTGAAGGGCGTGCCGCCGTTGTCGGCCGTGTGATAGGGATCCTCGAACTCCTCGTCGGGATCGTGGGTGCCCCACTCGTCGCCCGAGAATGCGTAGTGGACGGCAAAGCGACGGCGCTCGACACCGCAGAAGATCTGGTTCTGGGCATCGCGATTGATCTGGTCCGGCAGGGTCGAGCGAACGTCTTCGTGGCAGTTGCCCTGTCGCTGCCCGATCGGGGGACCGTTCTTGTACCAGGGCTCGGTGTAGGAGAGGCCGATTTCCCGGGGCAGCACCGAGGTATTGCCCGTGGGGCCGGAGGTAATGGTGTCGAGAATGAGTTGGAAATCCTCGTCGAAAGCGACGAGCATCATCATGAAGTTGAAGGAGAACCCCGCCAATTCACTCGCGAAGACGTCGCCGGTGAACGGGTGGCCGGCGCCGAATTGATCGCCCTTGCGCGTGCCGGTCTTCAGCTCGGGACAGGTCGGGCAGTTGGGGGTGGAGCGATCCTTCGCCGAGTCGCTGCTGACGTCGAACTCGCCGGGCAATCGCAGGTCGGTCGAGGTCGTCGCCGTCGTGAGGTTCAGACGGAACGGGCTGCCGTCGACGTTTCGGTCGTATCCCTCGTCCCACTGGTTGTGGTACTCGGGGCGGTCGTCGAAATCCACCAGGATGTCGAAGCAGACCGAGTCGATGTCGGGGCTGCAGTCGATACCGCGGTAGCGGTAGTCCGGAACGCCATCCATGTTGCTGTCGATGATGTCGCCGTTCGCGTCGCGCTCGCCGTCCTCGGGTGCCACGTAGGGGTGGAATCCGAAGTACTCCTCGTTGACGAAGAAGCCCTCGTTGTCCTCGACGTCGACGAGATCGGTCGTGTTGGCGAAGTCCTGGTTGCCCGCGAAACCGCTCAGGAAGACTTCTTCGGAGACCCCCTTGGATCGCGCATGCGCCAGCACGATCTCGGAAGCCGTCTGGGCGGCATCGCCGGTGGCGTAGCCCGTGAGCCCTCGGCACCCGGGCAGGCGCTCGGGCGCGGTCTCCAACTTGCCGTCGACTTCACGCGTATTGCCCTTGAGGTGCCCGGTGGTGCAGACCGGCGTATCGATCCCCGCCGCGCGCCAGCGAACCGTGCCCGGTTGCAGGAGCGGATCGACGAGGTTGCTCAGAGGCTGCTCGTCCGGTGTGCCGGGGAAGGCCATCTCGTTTTCGAGGAAGTGGATCCACCCATCCGTTCTGAAGTAGACCTCGACGTCCTCCCTCCCCGCCGCCTTCATCTGCGCGCGGAAGATGTCGAGAGCCCGGGTCGTCCCCTCGATGCCCACGAACGACTGCAGCATCGCGCTCGCGTCGGCGTTCAGCAGATCGAGGCCCGAGTAGTCGCAGTTCGTGCCGAAGAAGGGCCCGCAGCCGAGCAGCGCTTCCTGCTCGGGGGTCAACGACTTCGAGAGCTTGCCGCGGCTATAACCGCAACCGAGCCAGAGGGTGTTGCCCGAATCGGCCACACCGATGTTCGCGGGATCGAAATCCGTTCCCGAATGGCCCGGATCCCAACAGCCGTAGTTCTCGAGCACCCGCTTGGACGCGGTCTCGGCGGTGCCGAGTTCGGTATCCGGCGGGCTGTCGAGATTGACCACCGGCAGCGACACCGGCAGGAAGTCGGAGGTATTGCCGGACAGGAAGGTCAGGAGGTTGTTGCGGCCCGGTTGGCCACCGACGAGCGCGCCGATCAGGGTCGCGATCGCCCCCACACCACCGACGTCGCGATTGCTGCCGAAGACCGTTTGCGCGCAGGCGTTCGGATCGAGGGTCAGGAAGCCGACCGTCGCCGAGCACACCCAGGTGAAGAAGTTGAGGTTAGCGTGGTGCTCGTCGAGGGAGTTGCCCTCGATGAAGGCGCGATAGCTGTTGTTGACGGGCAGGCGGCGGTTCAGCGGATTGACGACGCCGGGAGCCTCGCGCAGTTCGCGGATCTCGAGGGCCGCTCCGATCAGATCCGACAGATCCTGGTCGGTGGGCAGATCGGCGAGGTGCGGTTCGCGGTGGGTCGGGCCGGGGCGCAGGCAGCTTTCCTGGAGGCCTTCGCCATCCTGATACTGCGCGAGCACCGTGCCCATGGCGCCGTCGCTCCCCTCGGCGATGATCGCGTCGATGAAGCCCTGGGCGTCGGTGTTGTTGACGTCGAGGCCCGGGGCCAGCCGCGTCGTGATGATGTCCTGCTGATCGGTGTCGCAGCGCCCGTAGTAACCCATGCGGCGCGGGCGCCCCGAGAAGGGATCCACGTTGCGCTCGAACTGGGTGATGAACTCGATGGTGGGCAGGTCGTTGTAGCCCCAGAAGTCGGTCAGCGCGAAGCTGAAGCGATCCCAGCGCCACTCGATGCGCGCCCCCATCTCCCAGCCACGCGGGTCGTACCAGCGATAGGGGGGCGTCACGATGCCCGCGATGCCCACGCCCGTCATGCCGTGCACCATGGCGCCCAGGGTGAGCTGGCACACGACGTTGGGGGTGAAGGCCTCACCGCAGGCCCCGAAGTCGCTCGCCTGGAAGTCGTCGAAGTTGAAGGCCAACTCGACGCGCACATCCGACAGCGGCCCGATCTCGTAGAGCGAATACACCGCGCGGAAGGCCCAGAGGTTGATGCGCGACTCCTCGAGGCTCGGCAATGAGGCCAGCGCGAGATCCTGTGGGTTGAACTGGTCGGTGGTGCGGAAGAGTTCGGTCTTGCCCCAGACGATGCTCTG